>NZ_CP050191.1:2838295-3138295 GCF_011745145.1 Mycobacterium sp. DL440
GCTCGCCGTACGTCACCCCGCTGGTGCGAAAGTTGGCCGCGGAGAACAGTGTCGACCTCGCTGCGGTGAAGGGCACCGGTGTCGGCGGCCGCATCCGCAAGCAGGACGTGCTCGCCGCGGCCGAGGCCAAAAAGGCCCCTCCGGCTCCGGCAGCACCGGCAGCCCCTGCCGCGGCCGCACCCGCCGCCGCGTCGGCCGCCCCGGCCCTGGCCCACCTGCGCGGAACCACGCAGAAGGCCAACCGGATTCGCCAGATCACAGCGAAGAAGACGCGCGAATCGTTGCAGGCGACTGCGCAGTTGACCCAGACCCACGAGGTCGACATGACCAAGATCGTGGCGTTGCGGGCCCGGGCGAAGGCGGATTTCGCCGAGCGCGAAGGTGTCAACCTCACCTACCTGCCGTTCATCGCCCGCGCCGTGATCGATGCGTTGAAGATCCACCCGAACATCAACGCGAGCTACAACGAGGACACCAAGGAGATCACCTACTACGACGCCGAACACCTCGGCTTCGCCGTCGACACCGAGCAGGGCCTGCTCTCCCCGGTGATCCACAACGCCGGTGACCTGTCGCTGGGCGGGCTCGCACGCGCCATCTCCGACATCGCGGGCCGCGCCCGGTCGGGCAACCTCAAGCCCGACGAGCTGTCCGGCGGCACTTTCACCATCACCAACATCGGCAGCCAGGGCGCGCTGTTCGACACCCCGATCCTGGTTCCGCCGCAGGCGGCGATGCTGGGCACCGGGGCGATCGTCAAGCGGCCGCGGGTGATCTCCGACGCCTACGGCAACGAGTCGATCGGCGTGCGCTCGGTGTGCTACCTGCCGCTGACCTACGACCACCGACTGATCGACGGCGCCGACGCCGGCCGGTTCGTGACCACCATCAAGCGCAGGCTCGAAGAAGGTGCTTTCGAGGCCGACCTCGGGCTGTAACGCCGTTAGGAGGGGCTCCCCACTGTGGCGGACGCCGTCATCGCGATAGCGGGATCATCCGGTCTGATCGGTTCGGCGCTGGTATCAACGCTGCGCGCCGCCGATCGCCGGGTGCTCCGGATCGTACGCAGGGCACCATCGAACGGCGACGAGCTGTTCTGGAACCCCGACACCGGGGAGTTCGACGCTTCCGCGCTCCACGGCGTGGACGCGGTGGTGAACCTCTGCGGCGTCGGCGTCGGCGAGAAGCGTTGGTCGGGCGCCTTCAAACAGAGTCTGCGCGACAGCCGGATCGGGCCCACCGAGGTGCTGGCCGGCGCCGTGTCCGATGCCGGGGTGCCCGTGCTGATCAACGCGAGCGCCGTCGGTTACTACGGCGACACCCGGGACCGGGTGACCGACGAGTCCGCACCCGAGGGACGCGGGTTCCTGGCCGGGCTATGTGCGGATTGGGAGGCGGCCACGGCGCCGGCAATCGCCGCCGGTTCTCGGGTGGTGCTGCTGCGCACCGGACTGGTCATGTCCCCGTCGGGCGGCATGGTGAACCGGCTCAAACCGCTGTTCTCACTGGGCCTGGGCGCCCGGTTGGGCAACGGTCGGCAGTACATCCCGTGGATCAGCCTGGAGGACGAGGTCCGCGCGATCCTGTTCGCGATGGCGAACGACAGCTTGTCGGGCCCGGTCAACCTCACCGGGCCGGCTCCGGTGACCAACGCCGAGTTCACCGCGTCGCTGGGCCGCGCCCTCAATAGGCCCACCCCGGTGATGGTTCCGGGTTTCGCGTTGCGCACGCTGCTCGGCGAGATCGCCGACGAGGGACTGCTCGTGGGCCAGCGCGCCATCCCCGCGGCTCTCGAGCGCGCCGGCTTCAGCTTCCACCACAACACCATCGGCGAGGCGCTGGCCTACGCCACCGCAACCAAGGACCTGTGACTGGGATCCTGGCGTACGGTCGAGGCTGTGACATCCATCCGCTCGGCGGCCGCTCCCGTCGAGGTGCGGCGTGTGGGGACACTCGACTATGAAGCCGCCTGGGCGCTGCAGCGCGAGATCGCCGATGCCAGGGTTGCCGGCGGGCCCGATACCCTGCTGCTGCTTCAGCACCCCGCCGTCTACACCGCAGGAAAGCGCACCGAGCCGCATGAGCGTCCGGTCGACGGCACCCCTGTCGTCGACACGGACCGCGGCGGCAAGATCACCTGGCACGGCCCCGGACAGTTGGTGGGCTACCCCATCATCGGCCTGACCGAGCCGCTGGATGTGGTGAATTTCGTTCGGCGCCTTGAGGAAGCACTCATCAGCGTGTGCGCGGATCTCGGTCTGCAGACCGGTCGCGTCGACGGACGCTCCGGCGTGTGGGTTCAGGGCGACACCGCGGCGAACCGCGCATCAGGCAGAGCGCGGCCGGCCCGCAAGGTCGGGGCGATCGGCATCCGGGTGTCCCGGGCGACGACGCTGCACGGGTTCTCTCTCAACTGTGACTGTGACCTGTCCGCGTTCTCGTCGATCGTGCCGTGCGGCATCGCCGATGCGGGGGTGACATCGCTGACGGCCGAACTCGGCCGGCTCGTCACCGTCGACGACGTCACCGACCGCGTCGCCGCCGCGGTGTGCGACGCACTGGACGGACGGCTGGAACTAGCTCTGAACGTAGGATGAACCTGTGACTGTGGTGCCTGAAGGTCGGAAGCTGCTGCGTCTGGAAGTGCGGAACGCGCAGACACCCATCGAACGCAAGCCATCGTGGATAAAGACCCGGGCCAAGATGGGCCCGGAGTACACCGAGCTCAAGGGGCTGGTGCGCCGCGAGGGCCTGCACACGGTGTGCGAGGAGGCCGGCTGCCCCAACATCTTCGAATGCTGGGAGGACCGGGAAGCCACGTTCCTGATCGGTGGCGAGCAGTGCACGCGTCGGTGCGACTTCTGCCAGATCGACACCGGCAAGCCCGCCGAGCTGGACCGTGACGAACCCCGCCGGGTCGCCGAGAGCGTGCAGGCCATGGGACTGCGCTATTCGACGGTGACCGGGGTGGCCCGCGATGACCTGCCCGACGGCGGCGCATGGCTGTACGCCGAAACCGTGCGCTACATCAAGCGTCTCAACCCGAACACCGGCGTGGAGCTGTTGGCGCCGGACTTCAACGGCGACCCGGACCAGCTGGCAGAAGTCTTCGAATCACGCCCAGAAGTGTTCGCGCACAACGTCGAAACGGTGCCGCGCATCTTCAAGCGCATTCGTCCGGCGTTCCGTTACGACCGCAGCCTGGCGGTGATCACCGCCGCTCGCAACTTCGGCCTGGTCACCAAATCGAACCTGATCCTCGGGATGGGCGAGACCATCGACGAGGTGCACACCGCGCTGCGCGACCTGCACGACGCGGGCTGCGACATCGTCACCATCACCCAGTACCTGCGGCCGTCACCGCGCCACCACCCGGTCGAACGCTGGGTGCACCCCGACGAGTTCGTCGAGTTGTCGAGCTACGCCGAGGGCCTGGGATTCGCCGGTGTGCTGGCCGGACCGCTGGTGCGTTCGTCCTACCGCGCGGGCCGGCTCTATGCCCAGGCCGCGCGGGTTCGGTTCGCTGATCAGCCCCCCGTATCCTGAAGTAATGGCGAAAACCCGCACTGCCGCAGAAACCAAGGCGGCAAAGGCCGAGGCGAAGGTTGCCCGCAAGGCGGCCTCCAAGCAGCGGCGCAGTCAGCTCTGGCAGGCATTCCAGATCCAGCGCAAAGAGGACAAGCGCCTGCTGCCGTACATGATCGGCGCATTCGTGCTGATCGTGGCCGCCGCGGTGGTCGCCGGTCTGCTCCTCGGCGGGTTCACCATGTACACGATGATCCCCCTCGGCGTCGTGCTGGGCGCACTGGTCGCGTTCATCATCTTCGGCCGCCGGGCCCAGAAGTCGGTGTACAAGAAGGCCGAGGGCCAGACGGGTGCCGCGGCCTGGGCGCTGGACAACATGCGCGGCAAGTGGCGGGTCACCCCTGGCGTCGCGGCGACGGGTCATTTTGACGCAGTGCACCGGGTGATCGGTCGGCCCGGCGTGATCTTCGTCGGCGAGGGTTCGGCCACTCGGGTCAAGCCCCTGCTGGCGCAGGAGAAGAAGCGCACCGCACGCCTGGTCGGCGACATCCCGATCTACGACATCGTGGTCGGCAACAGCGAGGGCGAGGTGCCGCTGTCCAAGCTGGAGCGCCACCTGAACAAGCTGCCGGCGAACATCACCGTCAAGCAGATGGATTCGATCGAGTCTCGGCTCGCCGCCCTGGGCACCAAGGCCGGCCCGGCCGGGATGCCCAAAGGTCCGATGCCCGCCGGCGCGAAGATGCGTGGCGTGCAGCGCACTGTCCGCCGCAAGTGAGCGCTTCACGCTGTCGAGCGTGAACAAGATCGCGAGATTTCAGGAGAATGTCGCGATCTTGTTCACATTCGGGTGAGGGGCTACCGCCGCACCACGGCAGTGAACGTCAACCGGTCGTGCAGTCCGCGCAGATCGCTGTCGGAAACCAGCGGCGGGATCACCAGGGCGATCAGCACCACCCGCAGGAATGCCCGGACGATGCCGATCCGGTCGCGCCCGTCGGCGGGCACCACAATCAGGCCGACCGCGAGCTGCCCCGGTGTGAACGAGAAGAGCCGCACCGCGACGGTGCCCAGCACCATCCAGATCACCAGCACCGCTGTGGACAACAGCGGCATAGTCACCAGCCCAAAGGCCATCGCGAGCCCTGCCAGCCCATAGGCCACCAGCCAGTCGATGCACAGCGCACCGAGTCGCCGTCCCATCCGGGCCAGTGAACCGGAGCCGGATTCGGGCAGCCCGAGGCGCTCACCGGGGTATTTTCCCCGTGAGTCCTGTGCGTCCTCGCCGTCACCGGCGTCGAAAGGTCCGGGTCCGGACAGCCAGGTTCCCATCGTGCGCGACATAAGGTCAGAATAGGCGGAGCCGGTTAAGTGACGGTCAGTAGCTCATGTCACAGAGAACGGTCATCGCGTAACTTGCACGCAACATATGGTTGACGACCGCGCAACATCGTGTCCTTAGCGTCAACCCGCGGGTTACCAGTTAAAGGAGAACACTCAGTGGCAGAAAAGACGTCCGACGACATCTTCAAGCTGATCAAGGACGAGAACGTCGAGTATGTCGACATTCGCTTCTGCGATCTGCCCGGCGTCGTCCAGCACTTCTCGATCCCGGCGTCGGCGTTCGACGCGAGCGTCTTCGAGGACGGCCTCGCGTTCGACGGCTCGTCGGTCCGCGGCTTCCAGTCGATCCACGAATCCGACATGATGCTGCTGCCGGACCCCGACACCGCGCGCATCGACCCGTTCCGCGCCGCCAAGACGCTGAACCTGAACTTCTTCGTGCATGACCCGTTCACCCGTGAGGCGTACTCCCGCGACCCGCGCAACGTGGCCCGCAAGGCGGAGAACTACCTGGCCAGTACCGGTATCGCCGATACCTGCTTCTTCGGTGCCGAGGCCGAGTTCTACATCTTCGACTCGGTGAGCTTCGACTCCAAGATGAACGGCACCTTCTACGAGGTGGATTCCGAGTCGGCGTGGTGGAACACCGGCGAGCCCTTCGAGGCCGACGGCGGCCCCAACCTCGGTTACAAGGTCCGCCCCAAGGGTGGCTACTTCCCCGTCGCGCCGTACGACCACTACGTCGACCTGCGCGACGAGATGTCGACCAACCTGATCAACGCCGGGTTCACCCTGGAGCGCGGTCACCACGAGGTGGGCACCGCCGGCCAGGCCGAGATCAACTACAAGTTCAACACCCTGCTGCACGCGGCCGACGATGTGCTGCTGTTCAAGTACATCATCAAGAACACCGCGTGGCAGAACGGCAAGACCGTCACCTTCATGCCCAAGCCGCTGTTCGGTGACAACGGTTCCGGCATGCACGCCCACCAGTCGCTGTGGAAGGACGGCCAGCCGCTGTTCCACGACGAGTCGGGTTACGCGGGCCTGTCCGACATCGCCCGCCACTACATCGGCGGCATCCTGCACCACGCCCCGTCGCTGCTGGCGTTCACCAACCCGACGGTGAACTCCTACAAGCGTCTGGTGCCGGGCTACGAGGCCCCGATCAACCTGGTGTACAGCCAGCGCAACCGCTCGGCCTGTGTCCGTATCCCGATCACCGGCAACAACCCGAAGGCCAAGCGCCTCGAGTTCCGCTGCCCGGACAGCTCTGGCAACCCGTACCTGGCATTCGCGGCCATGCTGATGGCCGGCATCGACGGCATCAAGAAGAAGATCGAGCCCCTGGCCCCGGTCGACAAGGACCTCTACGAGCTGCCGCCGGACGAGGCCGCCAACATCCCGCAGGCGCCCACCTCGCTGTCGGCGGTGATCGACCGCCTCGAAGAGGATCACGAGTACCTCACCGAGGGTGGCGTGTTCACCGAGGACCTGATCGAGACGTGGATCTCCTACAAGCGGGAGAACGAGATCATGCCGATCCAGATCCGGCCTCACCCGTACGAGTTCTCGCTGTACTACGACGTGTAAGTCGGCACGTTCTAGCGCGACGTCCAAGTCGTAAGGCATAAAAAAGGCCGGGTGGCTTCCTTCGGGGGCCACCCGGCCTTTCTGCATCCGTGGCACGCGTCGATTTCGACACCTGGGTCGTTGGTTTTCGAAAAGCACAGCCCAGGGGTAGAAGTCGCGGGCCTCCCCCGCACAATGGACCGATGCGTGTTCTGGTGCAGCGGGTGACCTCTGCGAGCGTGACGGTCGACGGCGCGGTCGTGGGAGCCATCGCTCCGAACCCGCAGGGGCTTCTCGCCCTGGTCGGGGTCACCCACGAGGACGACACGGGCAAGGCGCGCCGGATGGCCGAAAAGCTCTGGCAGTTACGGATTCTCGATGGTGAGAAGTCGGCGTCCGACGTTGCTGCGCCGATCCTGGTGATCAGTCAGTTCACGTTGTACGCCAACACCGTCAAGGGCAGGCGCCCGTCGTGGAATGCGGCAGCACCGCGGCCCGTCGCCGAGCCGTTGGTGACTGAATTCGCCGACGCGCTCCAGAAACTGGGCGCGGTTGTGCAAACGGGGATTTTCGGTGCGGATATGCGGGTGGAACTGGTCAATGACGGGCCGGTAACGGTGATGTTGGAGCTGTGAACTTACTGGGAGTCTGGGCGTACTGTCAGGCCATGACGACCAATTTGGACGCACGGCTTGCGAGCTACTCATCACCTGTCTTGAGTGCATTCCGCATCATCTTCGGTCTGTTGTTCACGCTGCACGGCAGCATGAAGCTCTTCGGCTGGCCATTGGGCGCCGCCATTCCGGTAGGCAGTTGGCCGGGATGGTGGGCCGGCCTCATCGAATTCGTCACCGGGCTACTGATCCTCGTTGGATTGTTCACACGCATAGCGGCTTTCATCGCTGCCGGTCACATGGCCGTCGCGTACTTCTGGATGCACTGGCCGCCGCTGGAAGGTCCTGCAGCCAGTTTCTGGCCGTTCGACAATGCGATGGGTGGTAACGGGGGTGAGATGACGATCATGTATTGCTTCGCCTTCCTGCTACTGGCAACCACCGGCGCCGGCAGGCTTTCGGTGGACGCCCGACGACGGCCGACTGTGCAAGCCGCGACCTCGCCGCGCCGGAGGTTCGGCCGGCTAGCGCGCTGAGCGACACTGGATCCGCGCGCTGCCGTCGTTATCGATCCAGCGCGAGATCCTTGCGGAACCGCTTCATCCCGTCGATCTTCTCGGCCAGGGTGGCGTCGGGGCCCGAGTAGAACATCCACGGCATGGTGATGATGCCCTGGATGCCGCCGGCCTCCGCGCGCGCGTAGTGCTCGGGGGTGAAGGCGTCGGTCAACGGCGTGATGATGGTGAAATCATCCATCGTCAAACCCTTTTCGGCGCGCAGATCCCGCAGCCGGTCGACCCGCTGCAAGGCGGCCTCGGTAGAGATCAGGTCGCCGATCCAGCCGTCATGGCGCGCAGCGCGGCGCAGCGCGATGTCAGACAGACCGCCCACGTAGATCGGGATCGGCGGCGGAGTGGGCTCCATCTCGAGCCGAGGCGTGGTGTAGAACTCGCCGTCGAACTCGGTCCAGCCGGGCTCCCACAGCTGCTTCATCAGCTCGAGCATCTCGTCGGTGCGCTTTCCGCGTCGCGCGAACTGCTGGCCCAGCAGCCCGAACTCCTCCTCGCACCAGCCCACCCCGATGCCGAGTTCCAGCCGTCCGCCGGCCAGATAGGCCGCGGTGCCAATGGCTTTCGCAGCCGAATACGGGTCGCGCATCGCAGGCAGGTAGACCGTGGTGACGAACTTCAGCCGAGTAGTGACCAGTGCCAGCGCCCCGATCATCACCCACGGATCCGGCCAGTCGGTGAACGCCTCCCAGCGCCGCTTGCCGTCCTTTGTGTACGGATACGGCGTGGACAGCGTCTCCAGATTCACCACATGATCCGGGATGCCCATCCCGTCGTATCCGAGATCGTCTGCGGCCCTCGCTACTTCGACGGCCTCCCGGGTGTCCATGAAAGCCATGCTCACGTAGAACTTCATCCGGCGTCCCGCGCCCATGCCGGAGTGATGAAGACGCCTTCCGCCTCGACGGTGATTCCGTCGCCGTCGCTGATGTGGCCCCTGGCAAAGGTTTTGACACCTTCGGTCCGGTCGATGTACGCCTCGGCCCGCAGCGGCCCCAGCGGCGTGCCGCGGCGGTACCGGCAGGTGATGGTGCCGGTGTAGCGCGGTTCGTTCAGTCCCCCGCTGGCCACCTCACCGAGAATGTGGTCGAGCACCAGGGCACAGATCCCACCGTGCACCCAGCCCAGCGGCCCCTCGTAGGCGGCACCCAGCACGAATTCACTCCAGCAGCTGCCGTCCTCGGAGTGCTCGATCACCAGTGGCGGGGCCAGCGCATTGCGCAGGCCGACGACCGGATTCGCCCACACCACCGGACGGTTCGTCTCGGCGTGCAGCATGGCCTGTGACCCATCGCGCTGTTCGCGGCGCAGTGCGGCGGTGACGGCCTCGACAGCCGTGGTCGCCTCGGCGATGGTCTGCGAGTCCACCTCGGTGCGGACTCCGGCGTCGACGAGTTCGCGCATGGCCCGGGCGAACGGCTCATAGAGTGCTTCGAGCCGATCGTGCTCGGCCGCGGTGATGACGTCGAACGTGTGCTGCATCCGGACTCCCAGTGAATTGGTTATACGCCCTTATTAACACCAACCACTGCGGCGTCCCGCACGCGGGGGCCAGTTAGGCCCTACCGACTACTCCCCGCCGAAAATCTTCCGGACCACGCCCTTCGCCCGCCGCGTCACCCGCAGGTAGTTGTCCAGGAACTCCCCGCCGTCGTCGCTGCCCCATCCGGCCGCCAGGGCGACCGCGTTGAGCTGACGGCCCGGACCGGGCAGCTGATCGGTGGGCTTGCCGCGCACCAGCACCAGAGCATTGCGTGCCCGCGTGGCCGTCAGCCAGGCTTCCCGCAACAGCTCGACGTCATCCTCGGCGACCAGTTCGGCCGCGCCGATCACGTCGAGGGTCTGCAATGTCGAAGTGTTGTGCAGCGCAGGCAGCTTGTGTGCGTACCGCAGCTGAAGCAGCTGCACGGTCCACTCGATGTCGGCCAGCCCGCCGCGGCCCAGCTTGGTGTGGGTGTTGGGGTCGGCACCGCGGGGCAGCCGTTCGGCGTCCACGCGTGCCTTGATCCGACGGATCTCCTGGACGGCTTCGGCCGACACCCCGCCGGCGGGGTAACGCGTCTTGTCGGCAATGAGCAGAAAGCGTTCGCCGAGTTCCAGATCTCCGGCCACCCGGTGGGCCCGCAGCAGGGCTTGGATCTCCCACGGCTGAGCCCACTGCTCGTAATAGGCCGCATATGACGCCAGCGTGCGCACCAGCGGCCCGCTACGGCCCTCCGGGCGCAGCCCGGTGTCGACCTCCAACGGCGGGTCCGCGCTCGGTGTCCCCAGCAGGGCCCTCACCTGTTCGGCGACGCTCACTGACCAGCGCACGGCTGCCGAATCCTCGACGCCGGTGTTCGGTTCGCACACGAACATCACGTCGGCGTCGGAGCCGTATCCCAGCTCGCCGCCGCCGAGCCGGCCCATGCCGATCACGGCGATGCGTGCGGGCGCACCGGATTCGGGTGTGTTGGCCCGGATCACTGCGTCCAGTGCGGCCTGCAGCACGGCGACCCAGACCGCGGTCAGCGCCCGGCACACGTCGGTAACGTCGAGCAAGCCCAGCACGTCCGCGGAGGCGATGCGGGCCAGTTCCCGACGGCGCAGCGTGCGGGCGGCGGCGATGCCGCGCACCGGGTCTGGGTGTCGGCCGGCCGAGGCCACCAGCGCGCGGGCCATGCTGTCGGGATCGCCGTCGAGCAGCTTCGGGCCGTTGGGCCCGTCCGCGTAGAGCTGGATCACCTCGGGGGCGCGCATCAGCAGTTCGGGGATGTAGGCCGAGGTGCCCAACACCCGCATCAGCCGCTTGGCCACCGCCCCCTCGTCGCGCAGAGTCGACAGGTACCAGCGCTGCTCGGCCAGTTCCTCGCTGATCCGGCGGTAGGCCAGCAGGCCGGCGTCCGGGTCGGGGGTGTCCGACAGCCAGTCCAACAGGGTCGGCAGCAGCACCTGCTGCACGGTTGCTCGCCGTCCGGTCTGCCCGGTGAGGGCGGCCAGGTGGGTCAGTGCGCTCTGTGGTCCCTCGTAACCCAGTGCGGCAAGCTGTCGTTCGGCCGCCTCGGTGCTCATGCCGGCGCCGATGCCCAGCGCCGGTTGGCCCACCGATTCCAGCAGCGGTTGGTAGAAGAGCTTGGCGTGCAATCGCGACACCCGCATGCTCTGCCGCTTGAGTTCCTCGCGCAGTACGCCCGCCGCGTCGTGACGACCGTCGGGGCGCACGTGCGCGGCCCGGGCCAGCCAGCGGTACGCCTCGTCGTCGCTCTCGTCGGGCAGCATGTGGGTGCGTTTGAGCCGCTGCAGCTGCAGCCGGTGCTCGAGCAGCCGCAGGAATTCATAGGAGGCGGTCAGGTTGGCAGTGTCGTCGCGACCGATGTAACCGCCCTCGCCGAGGGCCGTCAGCGCATCGACAGTGGACGCCACATGCAGTGAGTCGTCATTGCGTCCGTGCACCAATTGCAGGAGCTGGACGGCGAATTCGACGTCACGCAGGCCGCCGGTGCCCAGCTTGAGCTCGCGGGCCCGCACTCCGGCCGGGACAAGTTCCTCGACGCGACGGCGCATGGCCTGCACCTCGGGAACGAAATCCTCACGCTCGCAGGCGGTCCACACCATGGGCATCAATGCTTCGATGTAGGCCTTACCGAGTTCGGCGTCGCCCGCGGCGGGGCGCGCCTTGAGCAATGCCTGGAATTCCCAGGTTTTCGCCCAGCGCTGGTAGTAGGCGACATGGGAATCCAGTGTCCGAACCAGTTGGCCGCGTTTACCTTCGGGGCGCAATGCGGCGTCGACTTCGAAGAATGCATCGGCGGCGAATCGCATCATCTCGCCTGCCACCCGGGTTGCGGTGGCCAGGTTGTCGTCGTTGTCGGATTCATCCGCTCCGCCTACCAGGGGCTCCCCCACGAAGATGACATCGACGTCGCTGACGTAATTCAGTTCGTGTGCACCGCATTTGCCCATGGCGATGACCGCCAGGCGGGGCTGCATCCCGTCTTCGCATACGACGCGGGTGGCCACCGTCAGCGCTGCGCCCAGCGCGGCGTCGGCCAGGTCGGACAGGTGAGCGGCGACCTCGACGAAGGGCAGCACCGGCTCATTCTCGACGGTCGAGGCCACGTCGAGCGCGGCCAGGACCAGCAACCGGTCACGGTAGAGATCTCGCAGCGCAGGTACGGCACTGCTTGTGCCCCTGTCGATCTCGGCAGCGAGTGCAGCAGCGGTGAAGACGCTGCGCAGCTCGTCGATGCCGGGGAGTCCCACCGCGCCAACCAGCAACCGCCACGATTCCGGATGGGCTACGAGGTGATCACCGAGGGCCAGAGAGGATCCCAGTACACCGAACAGCCGGCCCCGGAGTGCCTTGTCGGTCAGGAGCTGACGGTTGAGTTCGTCGGTGCCGGCCCCGAGCGCATCGGCCAACCGGACCATGGCCAGCAGCGCGCTGTCGGCGTCCGGTGCGCGCGACAGCGACCACAGGAGCTCGACGTGTGCCTCGGTGTTCCAGCCGAGCTGTTCCAGTTCGGCTGCCGCTTGCGGATGCACCAGACCGAGCCGACCGACGCTGGGCAGTTTCGGGCGATCGGTGGCAGGTTTGGGCACGTTCACGACGGTAGCGCACATGCCGCCGGCACCGGCGCCGACTCTACAGCGAGAGGTAGGTCTTCAGCTCGTACGGGGTGACGTGGCTGCGGTAGTTCTCCCACTCTGCGCGCTTGTTGCGCAGGAAGTAATCGAATACGTGCTCCCCCAACGCTTCCGCAACGAGCTCGGAGTTCTCCATCGCCTCCAGCGCGTTGCCAAGGCTGGTCGGCAGCTCGCGGTAGCCCATGGCACGCCGCTCCTCGGGTGTCAGGCTCCAGACGTCGTCCTCGGCCTGTGGGCCCAGCACGTAACCCTTCTCCACACCGCGCAGCCCGGCGGCCAGCAGCACCGCGAACGTCAGGTACGGGTTGCATGCAGAGTCAGGGCTGCGGACCTCGACGCGTCGTGACGACGCCTTGCGCGGGGTGTACATCGGAACCCGCACCAGCGCCGAGCGGTTGGCCGCACCCCACGAGGCCGCGGTGGGCGCTTCGCCGCCGTGCACCAGACGCTTGTAGGAGTTCACCCACTGGTTGGTGACGGCGCTGATCTCGCTGGCGTGCTCCAGGATGCCCGCGATGAAGGACTTGGCCACATCGGACAGCTGCAGCGGGTCGTCGGGGCTGTGGAAGGCGTTGGTGTCGCCTTCGAACAGGCTCATATGGGTGTGCATGGCCGAACCGGGGTGTTCGCCGAACGGCTTGGGCATGAACGACGCACGCACGCCGTCGGCCAGGGCGACCTCCTTGACCAGGTAGCGGAAGGTCATCACGTTGTCGGCCATCGACAGCGCATCGGCGTAGCGCAGGTCGATCTCCTGCTGCCCGGGCGCACCCTCGTGGTGGCTGAACTCCACCGAGATGCCCATCTGTTCCAGGGCCTCGATGGCGTGGCGGCGGAAGTTGGGGGCCGAATCGTGCACGGCCTGGTCGAAGTACCCGCTGTTGTCGGCCGGCACCGGCACCGAACCGTCGTCCGGGCCGGGCTGCAGCAGGAAGAACTCGATCTCCGGATGCACGTAGCAGCTGAAGCCCAGGTCGCTGGCCTTGGCCAGCTGGCGTCGCAGCACGTGCCGGGAGTCGGCCCAGGACGGAGAGCCGTCCGGCATGGTGATATCGCAGAACATGCGCGCCGAGTAGTGCTTGCCGGCGCTGGTGGTCCAGGGCAGTACCTGGAAGGTCGAGGGATCGGGACGGGCGACGGTGTCCGATTCCGAGACGCGGGCGAAGCCCTCGATGGAGGACCCGTCGAAACCGATGCCCTCCTCGAATGCCCCTTCGAGTTCGGCGGGCGCGATCGCTACCGACTTGAGGTAGCCGAGCACGTCGGTGAACCACAACCGAACGAACCGGATATCGCGTTCCTCCAGGGTGCGCAGCACGAATTCCTTCTGGCGGTCCATGAGCGCAGCGTAGGCATCGGCTGTTAATTCTGTGTTACGGGCCTGCAAGGAGTTAGCAGGAGAGGTCGCCCGGCGAGGCCTGGTTGACGAAGAAGTTCAGCACCGCGGTGTCGACACAGGCGTCCCCGTTGAACACCACGGTGTGTTGGGTGCCCTTGAAGGAGATCAGTGCCGCGCCCATTTGCCCGGCCAGGTCCACACCGGCCTGGTACGGCGTGGCCGGGTCGCCGGTGGTGGACACCACCACGACCTTGCCGGGTCCGGGCCCGGTGATCGGGTGCGGCGCCGACGTCGCGGGCACCGGCCACAGTGCGCAGATGTCGCGGGGCGCGTATCCGGTGAACTCGCCGTAGGACATGAACGGTGCCGCGGCCCGGATCCGCTGATCGGCGTCGGCCCACACCGTCGGGTCGGTGGGGAATGGCGAGTCGACGCACCGGATCGCGGTGAACGCGTCCTGCATGTTCTGGTAGTGCCCGGCATCCGGACCGGCGGAACCGCGACGCCAGTAATCATCCGCGAGCAACAGCAGGTCACCCGCATCGGTGCCGCGCGTCAACCCGAGAAGTCCGCTGGTCAGGTACGGCCAGTACCGCGCCGAGTAGAGGGAATTGCCGGTGCCGGTGATTGCGTCGGCGTAGCCGAGCCCGCGCTGGTCCGCGGTGGGGTGCGGCGTCGTCACCAGTGGATCCACGAGCCGCCGGAACCGGCCGACGAACTGGGCTGGGTCGGTACCCAACGGGCAGTCGGCTGATCTCGCGCAGTCCGCGGCGTAGGTGTCGAAGGCCTTCTGGAAGCCGGCGAGCTGGCGGATGTTCTTGGTGATCGGATCCTGACTGGGGTCGATGGCGCCGTCGAGCACCATGGTGCGCACCCGGTCGCCGAACTGTTCGGCGTAGGCGCCACCCAGTTCGGTGCCGTAGGAGAAGCCCAGATAGTTGATCTGCTCCTCCCCCAGCGCAGCCCGCACCGCATCCATGTCCCGCACCGCCGATGCAGTGCCGACGTTGGCCAAGAACGGTGCACCCATGCGGTCCAGGCACTGCTGGGCGAATTGTCGGTAGACATTTTCGATGTGTGCGACCCCGGCCGGGCTGTAGTCAGCCATCGGCTCGCGGCGGTAGGCGTCGATCTCGGCGTCGGTGCGGCAGCGCAACTCCGGGGTGGAGTGCCCGACGCCGCGCGGGTCGAACCCGACCAGATCGAAATGATCGGTGAGTGGGGACCCGGCCAGCGCCGCGCCCATGCCGGCGACGGTGTCCACCGCCGAGGCACCGGGGCCACCGGGGTTGATGAACAGGGCACCGATCCGGTTACCGGTGGCCGGAATCCGGATGACGGCCAATTGAGCTTGTGCACCTTGGGGATCCGGGGAGTTCCATTCGACGGGTACCGACACGGTGCGGCACTGCGCCGTCGGAATCCGTGCCGGATCTTGCACCCACTGAGCGCAACTTCCCCACTCCGGCCCGGATTCCGGTGCGGCGCCCGCGACCGGTGCGGCGACGGGGCACACCACGGCGGCTGCGCCGAGCAGGGTCACCGCCAGAGCTCGCACCACTGCCCGTCTGCCCGCCCACCGCACGGCAGTCATGGTCGCATGGCGGCCGCCGCCGGGTCTGCGCCTGAGGCCGAGCAGAGATCAGCCGGAGACCATCCGGTGACCTTCCCGTCCTGATCGGTCAGCAGCGGGTCCCGGGCGGCGGCACTGTCACGTCGACGAGGTACGTCGCGGCGATATCGTCGATGCACTTGTTGCCCTGGAACACCACGGTGTGCTGGGTGCCCTCGAAGGTCACCAGGGTGCCGCCGAGTTGGCGAGCCAGGTCGACGCCGGCCTGGTAGGGCGTCGCCGGGTCGTTGGTGGTCGAGACGACCAACGTCGGAGGGAGCCCCTTCACCGAGATCTCGTGTGGCTTGCTGGTGGGCGGCACCGGCCAGAACGCGCAGGTACTCATTGGCGCGTGCCCGGTGAACTCGCCGTAGCTCATGAATGGAGCCACCTCGCGGGCGCGCCGGTCCTCTTCGACGACGGTGGCCCGGTCGGTGATGGCAGGTTTGTCCACGCAGTTGACCGCGACGCGCACGTCGGTCGAATTGTTGTAGTGGCCCTTGGCATCTCGGCCCATGTACAGGTCGGCCAATGCCAGCATGACATCGCCGTTGCCTTTCTTCAGCCCGGTCAGGCCCTCGGTCAGGTGCCGCCACAGGTTCGGCGAGTACAGCGGCAGGATGGTGCCCACCGTGGCGTCGCTGTAGCCCAGCCCCCGCTGATCGCGGGTCTTGGCCGGGTGTTCCACCAGTGGGTCGACCAGGCTCTTGTAGACCTCGACGGCCTTGGCCGGGTCGGTGCCAAGCGGGCAATCGGGGTTCTTGGTGGTGCAGTCGGTGGCGTAGTTGTCGAAGGCCTTCTGGAATGCCGCGGCCTGACGGATGTCTTCTTCGACCGGATCCGCGTTGGGGTCGACGGCACCGTCGAGGATCATCGCGCGGACGTTCTGCGGGAACTGCTCGGCGTAGGTTGCACCGATGCGGGTGCCGTAGGAGTACCCCAGGTAGGTCAGCTTGTCGTCGCCGAGGGCGATCCGGATCGCGTCCAGATCCTTGGCGACGTTCTCGGTTCCGACGTTCTCGAGGAACTCTTTGCCCATCTTGTCGACGCAGCGCTGAACGAATTTCTTGGTTTCGTTCTCCAGGTGGTCGACGCCTTCGGGGGTGTATTCCACCGTCGGATCGGCCCGCAGCCGGTCATTGTCCTCGTCGGAGTTGCACCACACCGCGGGCGTCGAGGAACCGACACCGCGCGGATCGAACCCGACGATGTCGAAGCGGTCCTTGACCGACTGCGGCAGACCCGACAGCAGGGAGACGGCCGATTCCACGCCGGATTCGCCGGGCCCGCCCGGATTGATCACCAGCGAGCCGATCTTCTGGCCCGCGGCCGGGAATCGGATTATTGCCAGGCGGGCGATGTCGCCGTCGGGCTTGGAGTAGTCGACCGGCACCGACAGCATCCCGCATTCGGCGTTGTCGGGGATCTGCACGTGGTCACCGGAACCGGCGTTGCACGGCAGCCATTGCACCGGCGTTCCGGGCCTCGGAACCGCGATCCTGGCCTGGCCCTCGACCACCTGGGTACAGCCCGCCGCGGCCACGACCGTCACCGCCAGCAGCGCGCCGAACCTCATCCTGAACTTCATGGCTGCCCATGCTGCCATGACGTGACATCGCCGCAGGCCGGGCCTGGTCACGAGGCGCCGGGACACTATCGGGTAGCGGCCAGGAGTTCGTCGAGCGCGACGTGGAAGTCGTCGGCCATATCCCACAGGTCAGGCAGCAATTCCGGGCAGGACATGATGCCGACGTCGAGCATGCCGGTCAGCGACATCACGGTGATGTTGAGACCCGATCCGTGGAAGATCGGGCCCAGCGGGTACATGGCCTTGACCTCACTGCCCAGCAGGTATAGCGGCTGCTGCGGCCCGGGCACGTTGGAGATGACGAGATTGTGGACGGGCTTGGCCCCCGACAGCCGGCTGGCCGCGTACACCCGCATCGCGGCGCCGAACACCGCGGGCGCCGCGAACTGGGTCCAGTCCTGAAGCAGCGTCGCACCGATCGCGGAACTGTGTTGTTTGGCAACCGAATTCGACGCAGCGATGGCCCTCAGCCGTTCGGCCGGATCATCGATGTTGGTTTCGAGCTTGGAGAACATCCCCGAGACCTGGTTGCGTCCGGGCCGGTCGGAACGGTCATGCACCGACACTGGCACCATCGCTACCAGGGAGTTCTCGGGCAGTTCGCCGCGGTCGCGCAGGAAGGTGCGCAGCACGCCGGACACCAGCGCCATCACCACGTCGTTGACCTTGACGTCGAAGTGGTTCTTGACGGTCTTGATGTCCTCGAGGTCCAGCTGGGCGAACGCGACGCTGCGCTGGCCGGTGATGTTGGTGTTGAACGCGGTTTTCGGCGCGTTGAACGGGGCAGCCATCGCCTGGCCATTGAAGGCCCGGCGCACAGTATCGATGACAGTGCTCGCAGTGGAGGGCAGCACGTTAGCCAGCTTCAGCGGGCGGGCCGCGAACCTGAGGGCCCCGCTGATGGCGATCTCGGCGCCGGTGGCGCCGCCCACCCCGTCCACCGGGTCGGGCGGCGGTGCGTCCGCCTCGGTGGTGCACAGCTGCGACATCAGGTTGGCGCCGGTCACCCCGTCCACGCCGGAGTGGTGCACCTTCGTCATCAGCGCCAATCGCCCGCCCGCATGGGCGTCGGTGCCCGCCACGTTCTCGATGACCCACATCTCCCACAGCGGCCGGGTCCGGTCCAGCGGCAGCGAGGCGATGTGCCCGCAGATCTCGGCCAGCTCGGCACGCCCACCCGGGGCCGGCAACCCGATTCGGTGCAGGTGCCGGTTGACGTCAAAATCCTTGTCTTCCACCCGCACCGGATGGTCGAGATTGAATCGGCTGTCGGCGAGCTTCTCCCGGAATTGCGGCATCGCCTTGATGGTCAGAGACAACGCGTCACGCATCCGGTCGAAGGTGTAGCCGCCCGGCATCGTCGACGTGTCCAGTTCGAGTACCGAGCACACGTGCATCGGCTGCGCCGCGGTTTCGAGGTAGAGGAAACTGGCGTCGAGTCCGCTGAGCCGTTGCATGCCGCTGATGTTAGGGCGCGACGCTGAAACTGTGAGGAAATCCACTCGAACGTCGCTTTGGCCTTCATTCCTCGCAGTGGCAGACTGGCGGTTGTCAGCCGAACCCGGGGACCGCGACGCGGCCTCGAGGATCGAACCGACCATCACAAGGGACGACGATGTCTGAACAATCTGTTTATGGTGCTTCCGATTCGGTCGAAGCCAAGCCCCGCACCAAGGTCCGCACGCTCACACTGCAGAAGTGGAAGTCCGAAGGCCACAAGTGGGCGATGCTCACCTGTTACGACTACTCCAGCGCGCGGGTGTTCGACGAGGCCGAGATTCCGGTACTGCTCGTCGGCGACTCCGCCGCGAACGTGGTCTACGGCTACGACACCACCGTGCCGATCTCCATCGATGAGCTGATCCCGTTGGCCCGCGCGGTCGTCAAGGGCGCCCCGCACGCCCTGGTGATCGCCGATCTGCCGTTCGGCAGCTACGAGTCCAGCCCGCAGCAGGCGCTGGCCACCGCCACCCGTTTCATGAAGGAGACCGGCGCACAGGCGATCAAGCTCGAGGGCGGTGAGCGGATGGCCGATCAGATCGCGACACTGTCCGCCGCGGGCATCCCGGTGGTGGCGCACATCGGCTTCACGCCGCAGAGCGTCAACGGGCTGGGCGGGTTCCGCGTGCAGGGCCGCGGTGATGCCGCCGATCAGACGATCCACGATGCGATCGCCGTGCAGGAAGCCGGCGCGATCGCGGTGGTGCTGGAGATGGTGCCGGCCGAGTTGGCCACTCAGATCACCGGCAAGCTGACCATCCCCACGGTCGGCATCGGCGCCGGCCCCAACTGCGATGCCCAGGTGCTGGTCTGGCAGGACATGGCCGGGCTCACCAGCGGCAAGACCGCCAAGTTCGTCAGGCGTTTCGGTGACGTGGGCGGCGAATTGCACCGTGCGGCAGCGCAGTACGCCCACGACGTGGCGACCGGGGTGTTCCCGGCCGAGGAGCACAGCTACTGATCTTGCTTCGGCGTCAGGCGAGCGCGTCGCCGAGTTTCTTGAGTAACTCGGTGAGCGCTCGCCTTTCGTCGTCGGTGAGGCCGGCAAACATTTCTTGTGCGGCGGCGGCGTAGTCGGCCCGCCAACGTCGGGCTTGTGCGCCCCCCTCGTCGGTGGTCGTCAATCGCACTGCCCGACGGTCGTTTTCGTCGGGCGCGCGGGCCACCAGGCCTTCCCGTACCAACGCTTCGACCAGGGTTGACGCGGTGGCTTGGGTGACGCCGACCGCTCGCGCCACCTCCGCTGACCGGACCGGCTGCAGCCGCTCGATCTCGGCGAGGAGCTTGGACCGCGGTGTCGAGACGCCACGATCGCCGAGGCGCTCGTCGAAAGCTCGGACAACGGATTTGGCGGCCCGGCCGAAGGCGTCGGCAAGTTCCGCAGCGGTCCGTTGGTCGTCGTCCACGACGTTCTCCTCCGATTTGGTTGACAGAGAATATCAGGGTACATATAGTTCGATCTCATATAGTTAGAGATCTAATGAAAGGCTGGCCATGGCCCCCTCCCCGCAGACATTCTCGTTAGGCTCCCAGTCCGTCCGGCGAGTCGGATTCGGCGCCATGCAGTTGCCCGGGCCCGGGGTGTTCGGACCGCCGCGCGACCATGACCAGGCCATCTCCGTCCTGCGGCGTGCCGTCGAGGCCGGCGTCGATCACATCGACACCGCCCAGATCTACGGGCCGAACATCGCCAACCAGCTCATCCGGGAGGCGCTGTACCCCTACCCGGAAAACCTGGCCTTGGTCAGCAAGGTCGGCGGCAAGCGCGACGAGGCGGCCAACTGGCTTCCTGCGCAGCAGCCCGATGAATTACGCCGCGACCTGGAAGAGAACCTGCGCACCCTCGACGTGGACCGCCTCGCCGCAGTGAATCTGCGTATGTTCGGGGCCGACGCCGGGGCCCCCGGCGACGTCGACCATGACCTGTTCGAACAGCAACTGCAGACCATGATCGCCGCGCGCGACGAAGGCCTGATCGCCGGGATCGGACTCAGCAACATCTCCCGCGAGCACCTGGAGATCGCGCTCGGAGCCACCGAGATCGTCTGCGTGCAGAACGCCTACAACCTCGCCGACCGCACCTCGCAGCCCGTGCTCGACCTGTGCATCGAACGCAACATCGCCTTCGTCCCGTTCTTTCCGCTGGGTTCGGCGTTCGCACCGGACAATCCGGTCCTTGGCCATCCGGCAATCCGGCAAGTCGCCACCGAACTGGGACGCACGCCGGCGCAGATTGCCTTGGCGTGGACCCTGAACGTGGCGCCGAACATCCTGCTGATTCCCGGTACCTCCTCCCTTGCTCACCTGGAGGAGAACCTGGCCGTCGCCGACATCGAACTGCCGGCAGATCTCGCGGTCTAGGCGAATTCGGCCTTGCGCTTGGCCAGGAACGCGTCGACGCCCTCGCGACCGTCGGCGGAGTTGGCCCGCTCGGCGATGAACCGGGCTTCGGCCGCCATCTGCTCTTCGAGGCTGTTCTTGAACGAGGACACCAGCAGGGACTTGACCGCGCCGTTGGATCCGCCGG
Source organism: Mycobacterium sp. DL440 (assembly GCF_011745145.1). Taxonomy (NCBI): domain Bacteria; kingdom Bacillati; phylum Actinomycetota; class Actinomycetes; order Mycobacteriales; family Mycobacteriaceae; genus Mycobacterium; species Mycobacterium sp. DL440. The sequence continues at coordinate 2,859,112 of NZ_CP050191.1, forward strand.
AACCTGCCGCCACCTGCTCAGCCAGTTTCGTGGCCCGGGCAGCGAGCTCGTCGCCGGCGACCACCTCGGTGACCAGTCCCCACTCCTGCGCCTCGGCGGCCGAGAGCGTGCGGTTGGTGAGGATGAGCTCCTGTGCCCGACGCAGTCCGACCAGTCGCGGCAGGTGGTAGGACGCGCTGCCGTCGGGACTCAGGCCCACCTTGGTGTAGGCCATCGTGAAGGTGGCGGATTCTGCGGCCAGGACCAGGTCGCCGGTCACCCCAAGGCTGAACCCGGCGCCGGCCGCGGTGCCGTTGACCGCGGTGATCAACACGGCATCCATCCGGGCGAACGACGAGATGGCCTGGTGCAGATCGTCGGCGACGCCCTTGATGAAGCGGCCGCGGTCGGGTGCGGTGGCGAACGACTTCAGATCGCCGCCGGCGCAGAAGAACCGGCCCGCGCCGGTCAGCACCACGGCTTTGGTGGCGGGCGTGTCGCAGCGCCGGGCGGCGTCGGCCAGTTCGCGAGTCATGGTGTCGTTCATGCCATTCGCGGCGTCCGGGCGGTTCAGCGTGATGCGCGCGACGGCGCCGGACTGCTCGAACAAGATGGCTTCATAGCTGGGCTCGGTCACGCCCCGAACTCTAGCGGCCCGGGGTTGGCGGCGGTCGCACGCCCAGCCGGGCCGCGGTGGCACTCACGAGTGGGCCGAAATCGCCGTGGAATCCGAGGATCCGAAGCGCCCCGTCCGCGATCACCCAGGGCTGCGCCGGCGTGCCCTCGATATCGTCGGAGCGGGTGTTGACCACCGATTCCACCAACCGGAACGGCAGGTCGGCAGCAGCGGTCGGACCACCGCACTCGGCGATCACCGCCTCAGACAGCCTGCGGTAAACCTCGCGAAGGTCGGCGCGCCGGCGCCGAAACGGGTCGAACCGGTCGGTGCGGAGCTCGGGAAGCAGATAGAGGGCGCCCAGGTTCCACCGGCCGGCGCACAGCTGGCGAGCATCGGCGACGGCGAGGGTGTGCAGGTGCTGGGCCGCCGGGCCCGCGCTGTCGAGCAGTTCGGTGCCCAGATGCAGGGCCGCATCGACCGTGCCGGCCAGCAACGCGTCGAGGATGTCGTCCTTGGTGGCGAAATGGTGATACAGCGAGGCCTGTCGCACACCCACCTCGTCGGCGATCCGCCGGGTCGAGGTGCTGGCATACCCGTGGTTGGTGAACAGCTCGGCGGCCGCGTCGAGGATCTGTTCGCGGGCGGTGGCCCCCGGGCGACGTGGCCGCGTCAGACGTGGGCGTCCACGCCCTGCGGCGGTGTTCGCCGGTGTCGTCTCAGCCGCCATGCCAGCAACACTAGGAGACGCCCTCGGACCTGACCGGCAGCGCGGGGTGACAGCGGCAAGTCTTGATGCGGCTGTGACCAAGACACCGGTCGTGGCGTCTGCCCGGATGTGGCACGCTGGTGCCATCCAATCCCCCGCCTCCGGTGCACAGCGAAGGTGACTATGGCCCCCGGCAAGCCCAAGACCGCCAGGTACACCGAAATCGAGCGGAAGTTCGCGGTCACCGAGAGCACCGTCTCGCCGTCGTTCGAGGGATTGTCGACCGTCGTCGAGGTCGCACGCACCCCAACCCAGCACCTGGACGCGGTGTACTTCGACACCCCGGATCGCGACCTATCCGCGCACCGCATCACGTTGCGGCGCCGCACCGGCGGCAGTGACGCAGGCTGGCACTTGAAGCTTCCGGCTGGGGTCGACACCCGCACCGAGGTTCGCACGCCTCTAGGCGCCGGAACCGACACGGTGCCCGAGGATCTGCGCGACATCGTGCTGGCGATCGTCCGGGATCGTCCGCTGGCCCCGGTGGCCCGGATCAGCACCGAACGCAACGTCGAAGTACTGCACGGGGCCGACGGCGTTGCGCTGGCCGAGTTCTGCGATGACCGGGTGACCGCATCGGCCACCGGGCAGGGGGCCGATCAACAGAGCTGGCGGGAGTGGGAGTTGGAGCTGCTCACCGCCGATGTACCCGATGACCTGATGGATCGGCTGTCGAATCGCTTGGCGGATGCCGGAGCAGCGCCGGCCGGGCACGGTTCGAAACTGGCCAAGGTGCTCGGCACCGATCAGGCCCCGACCCCGACTCCCCCGGCCGATCCGGTGCACCGAGCCATCGCCGAGCAGATCGACGAATTGCTGGTGTGGGACCGGGCGGTGCGCGCGGACGCCTACGACTCGGTGCATCAGATGCGGGTGGCGACCCGCAAGATCCGCAGCCTGCTGCAGGAATCCAAGGACTCGTTCGGACTGGACGACGACGGCTGGGTGCTCGACGAGCTGCGGGCGTTGGCCGCGGTGCTCGGGGTGGCCCGCGATGCCGAGGTGCTGGGCGAGCGCTACCAGCGCGCACTCGACGAGATGCCCGCCGAGCTGGTCCGGGGCCCGGTGCGCCAGCGACTCGTTGAGGGCGCCAACCGCCGCTACACCGCGGGCTGGCGTCGCTCCCTGCTGGCGATGCGGTCGCCGCGCTACTTCCGCCTGCTGGACGAACTGGAGGAGTTGGTCAGCGCCGAAAAGCCGAAATCCGCGGACGCCACTGCGCCTTCGGTGACCATCGACGCCGCGTACAAGCGGGTTCGCAAGGCCGCCAAGACTGCCGCGGCGGTGACGGCCGACGATGCCAGCGCCGAGGAAAAGGACGAAGCGCTGCACCGGATTCGTAAGGGCGCCAAGCGGCTTCGTTACACCGCGGCGGCCACCGGGGCCGACAAGGTGTCCGATCGGGCGAAGAGCATCCAGACCCTGCTGGGCGATCACCAGGACAGCGTGGTGAGCAAGGCCCACCTGAGTACCCAGGCCGATGCCGCACACGCCGCCGGTGAGGACACCTTCACGTACGGCCTGCTCTATCAACAGGAGCACGACACCGCCCAGCAGTCCCGGGCGTTGCTGGACCACGCGCTGAAGAAGCTGGCCAAGGCGGTGCGCAAGGCCCACTAGGGACCGGTTGCAGGCTGGGGCGAACGAGTTGGCCTGTAAGCCGGATTCTGTGCCAGCCCTCCCGTTACCAGGAGGGCCAGTGGCGACCATCCATCTGGGCACACCGTCGCCGGGTGCCTCGAGCGGCCTACCCGCAGGCTCGGGCGAGCAGCCCTCGAACGCCTGCGCGGCCGCAACCAGGTTGCGGCCTTCTTGGCCTTGCTTCGGGTGGGGTTTGCCTAGCCACCCCGGTCACCCGGGGTGCTGGTGCGCTCTTACCGCACCGTTTCACCCTTACCCCCGTGCCTCAAGGGCTCGGGTGGCGGTCTGTTTTCTGTGGCACTTTCCCGCGAGTCGCCTCGGATTGCCGTTAGCAATCACCCTGCTCTGTGAAGTCCGGACTTTCCTCGACACCCGAGGGTGCCGCGGCCGCCCGGCCAACTCGTTCGCGCTGATCACCATAACCTCAAACGCATGGCTCAGGTGCCACCGGCACGATATTTGCTCCGCGCGAAGGATCTGGCGGATGCCCGCTACGCGGATCCGATCACCGTCGACGACCTCGCCGCGGAGGCCGGCTTGTCCCGCGCACATTTCAGCCGCATGTTCACCCGCGCCTTCGGTGAGTCCCCGCGCGCCTATCTGCAGACGCGGCGTCTCGAGCGGGCCGCCGCGCTATTGCACAACACTGACCGTTCGGTGGCCGACATCTGCGTGATGGTCGGCCTGCAGAGCGTCGGCTCGTTCACCACCAGCTTCGCGCGGGCGTACGGCAAGCCTCCGGCGGCGTACCGCGCCAGCCTGCCGCCGGCGATGCTCCGCGCTCCGGTGCCCAGTTGCATCCTGGCGCGGGATACCCGGCGTTCCCATCTCCGCCGCGCCAAGACAGCACAAACGGAGAAGACGGCCGGGCCGGACCGAACGTAGCGTCGGCTCATGATGAAAATCGCGTACACGCATCTGTGGGTCCACGACCAGGAAGTCGCACTGAAGTTCTGGACCGAGAAGGTCGGAATGGAAGTGCGCGAAGATGTTTCGTTCCCGGAGGAGATGGGCGACTTCCGGTGGGTCACCGTCGGCCCACCCGGACAGGACGATGTCGGCATCGTGCTGATGGCCGTTCCCGGGCAGCCCGTGATGGATGAATCCACGCGCAAACAGGTGTTGGACCTGACCGCAAAGGGCTTCGCCGGCACGGTGTTTCTGACCACCGAGAACTGCCAGAAGAGCTACGAGGAGCTGAGCGCCCGCGGCGTCGAGTTCACCGAGCCGCCGAATCAGATGCCCTACGGCATCGACTCGGGCTTCCGTGACCCGTCGGGCAACAGCATCCGGCTGACCCAGCGCACCGACTAAGCAGCCAGAGCGCATCTACCGAATTCGATGGCCAGTCGTAGTTCGGTGACGCATTCATATAGTTCGACGGGCCCGGGTGGTGGCGGCGCGGTGGAGCGGTACCGCGCACCGGTAGGAGTCACGAATTCAGCTGTGTGCACACCGTTCTCGTCACGGGCCGCCACCTTCCATCCGGGTGATTCCTTGACGTAGTTGCACCGCTCGCATTCGCCGAGACCGTTCAGTGCACTGGTGGGACCGCCCCGGGCATGCGGTTGGGCGTGGTCGTGATGGCGGATCGGCGCATCGCAGTACGGAGTCCTGCAGGTCTGATCCCGCAATCCGATGAATTGCGCCAGCCCCTGGGGGAACAACCGCGATCGTGACTCCATCGCCACCAGCGCACCGGACTCCGGATTCCGGTAGAGCCGCCGCAGCGTGGCTCGCGAACGCTCGTCGGCCACCGCATCGCTCACCAGGTTTCGGGCCACGGTCGCGGGCACCGGGCCGTAGCCCTCGACCACTGCCGGACTTTCGTCGTCTCCGACCAGAGTCTGATCGGAGAGCACCAGGTTTACTGCGACCGGCTCAGGCACCTCGGCGGGCCGGCCGGTCACCCGCTCTGCCACGGTGTCGGCCATCACCTGCCCGCGAGTCCGACCGTCGAACGTCGTGTCAGCGCTCCGCTTGAGCGCCGCGTACACGCCAACACCCTTCTGCACGGGTAGCAGCACCGTCAGCCGCGCCATGCAGTCCGGCGCCGGCCGGATCCAGACATTTCGATCCTCGGCCGCTGTCGCCGCCCGGTCGACGACAGCCTGCGGATCCAGGCGATAGGCAATCTTCTTCGCCTCCGCCTCGATCCGCTTGTCGCCCATACCGTCCAGCTTCGTGACGTCGGCGCACATCTCGGCATCCAACGCGCGCCGATCCTCCACGGACAGGCATGCCGACTCCCGCACAATCAACGTGGCCCGCCACTCCGACAACACCCCGGTCTCCAGCGCCCAGAGCGTGTGCGGCATCTCGTACACCAGCGCCTTGGCGAACCCGAGATGCCGGCTCCCCCGGTTCGGCGAGTCATGGCGGGCCAGCGCGACCTCCGAAGCCACCCCGCGGCCCCGTTTGGCGCTCGGCACCCCTGCCGCCATCGCGTCGGCCCGGCGCTTGGCGTCCAACAAGGCCGCGCACCGGGCCTGCCCGGCGGCCGCCGCCGACTTCGCGCGCTCGAGTTCCTCGATACGCCGATGCAGCATCGCCTCGTCAGCGTCCGGGTTGACCTGTGACAACCCCGCCATATCGAACATACTTGCGATAGTACTCAGCGCGCCGACAAGTTGATTCAGCCCAGACGACGCAGCACCATCACATTGTCGATCAGGGTGCCGTGCTGCCCGTCCGGGCCGGTCGCCTCCCGCTCGTCGGTACCCACCCGGATACGTTCCCATTGCGCGTCATCGAGGTTCATCGAGTCGACGACGTCCTCGGCGCTGGGGAATGGGAACTTCCGGACGTGCTCGGGGGCCCAGGGTGGCGCGGCCCCGTGGTCGACGATGACCAGTAGGCCTCCGGGCGCCACAGCACCGGCGGCACGACGCAGCAATCCGGCGCGGTCCATCGCGATGGGCGACTGCAGGAACTGGGCCGAGACCAGGTCAAAGCGACCGTCCGGGACACTCTCGGACAGGTCGTGGCGTTCGAACGTGATCTGCTCTGCCACGCCCCGCTCCTGCGCTTCGGCTGCAGCCCGCGCGAGCGCGGTCTCCGACACGTCGACGGCGGTGACCCGCCACCCGTTTTCGGCCAGCCACACGGCGTCGCCCCCTTCGCCGCAGCCAAGATCCAGCGCGGTGCCCGTGGGCAGATCCGCCGCGATCTTCGCCAGCTGGGCGTTGACCCGTCCGCTCCAGATACGGCCGCGCTGCCCGTAGTGCCGCTCCCAGTACTGGGCGGTGACGGCCGTTTGCGCGGGCCAGGGTGGTACCGGAAGCCCGACGTCTTCGCCGAGCAGATGCTGCACGACGGCTGCGCCGGCCTGACTGCCCGACGCTACTGCCGCGGCCACCTGCGGCAGCTGGGCGCTCAGGTCGCCCGCGGCGAACAGGCCCGGCACCGAGGTGCGGGTGAACGGGTCGACGACGAGGGCGTCCGCAGCGATCGGCCCGGGTGCCGAGACGGCGCCGAGCTGCGCGGCCAGCGGTGAGCGCTGGTACAGCGTGGCGGCAACGAGCGCGCCACGCCTGGCCAGCCGGGTGCCGTCGGTGAACTCCACGGCCGCCAGATCGCCGCCCTGAGCGACGAATCGGGCTATCGGGCGCTCGTCCACGCCGATTCCGGCCGCGTCCAACTGCTTGGCCTGTGCTTCGTCCAGCCCTCCGTCGCCATTGGTCAGCACCACCAGGTCGTCGGTCCAGCCGCGCATCATCAACGCCGAGTGCACGGCGCGGTCACCCTGGGCGATCACGGCGACCGGCGCATCACGCATCTCCCAGCCGTGGCAGAACGGGCAGTGGAAAACCGATCCGCCCCACAGGCCTTCGAGCCCGGCGATGTCGGGCGAGCGGTACTCCATGCCGGTGGCCAGCAGCACTGTCCGAGCCTCTTCGTGGGTTCCGTCGGCCAGCTCGAGCGCGAAACCAGCCTCCCCGCGCACGACTTCGCCGGTACGCACCTCCACTGTGGGGTAGCCCGCCAATTCGGCGCGGCCGGCCGCATAGAGGTCCGCGGGCGGACGGCCGTCGCTGCCCAGCAGGCCGCCGATTCCGGGTGCGGCCAGGTTGCTCTGATTCCCCGCGTCGACCAGCAGTACGCGTCGACGGGCCCGGCCCAGTACCAGCGCCGCACTCAAACCGGCCGCCCCGCCGCCGACGATGACGCAATCCCAAACTTTCTCCATGCCTTTCAGCTTGCCCAATCACATGGCAAAGTGCCAAGCTAATTTGCCATGGAGGCAAACGCGGTCGAACCCGCCGACATCGACGCCCTGGTCCGGAGCCGGCTTCGTGAGTTGCGGACCCAACGCGGGCTCACCCTGGAAGACGTCGCGCGCCGCGCACAGATCGACGTCTCCACGCTGAGCCGGCTGGAATCCGGCAAGCGCCGACTGGCACTGGACCACCTGCCCAGGCTTGCCGGTGCGCTGTCGGTGACCACCGACGAGTTGCTGCGAGCGCCGCAGACCGAGGACCCCCGGGTCACCGGCAGCTCACACACCCACCACGACATCACCTACTGGCCGCTGACCCGGCAGGGCCCGGCGGCCGGGTTGCACGCCTACAAGGTCCGGATCAGCGCCAAACGGCGCAAACCTCCCGCCGAATTCCCCGTCCACGAGGGACGCGACTGGATGTACGTGCTCTCCGGACAACTGCGACTGATCCTGGGCGAACAGGATTTCGTCGTCAATCCCGGTGAGGCCGTGGAATTCTCGACCTGGACCCCGCACTGGTTCGGGGCAGTCGACGGCCCGGTCGAGGCGATCACCATCTTCGGCCCGCACGGCGAGCAACTACACCTGCACGCCTGACCTACAGGTAGGCGGTCTGGTTCACCAACCGCACCGAGGAGCCTCCGTCGGCATAGAACTCGGCGATCGACAGCGAAGCCAGATCCAGGTGCAGCCGGTACAGGATGCCCTCGCCCGCATCGAGTGCCAATCGGAGGATCGTCTTGATCGGGGTCACGTGCGAGACCACCAGAACCGTTGCCGCACCGTGCTCGGCGATGATTCGGTCGCGAGCGCGACCGACCCGGCGCGCCACCGCATCGAAACTTTCGCCACCGGGCGGCTCGACGCTGGTGTCACGAAGCCACCGCCGGTGCAGTTCCGGATCCCGTTGCGCGGCTTCGGCGAACGTCAGTCCTTCCCACTCACCGAAGTCCGTCTCGATCAGGTCATCGTCGACACGGACATCGATGCCCAGCGCCTTGGCGGCCGCCGCAGCCGTCTCATACGCCCGCCCCAACGGCGAGCTGACCACCGCCGCGACGCCCCCGCGTGCGCCCAGATACCGCGCGGCGGCGTCGGCCTGCCTGCGCCCCTCTTCGGTCAGCACCGGATTGCCGCGCCCCGAATAGCGCCGGGCGATGGACAATTCGGTCTGGCCGTGGCGCAGCAGCAACAGCCGGGTCGGGGCTCCGGTGGCACCGGTCCAGCCAGGTGCCGACAGCGCGGCCTTCTCGGCCTCGGCGGGCTTCTCGGCAGCTTGTTCGCTGACGATCCCCGCCGCCGCGTCCATGGCTTCGTTGGCCAGCCTGTCGGCATGGCTGTTGCGTTCCCGCGGAATCCACGTGTAGCTGACCTGCTCGAAACCCGCGGCCAACTCGGCGGCCCGGCGCTGCAGAGGAATCAGGTCAGGATGTTTGACCTTCCAGCGCCCCGACATCTGTTCCACGACGAGCTTGGAATCCATCGACACCGCCACCTGGGCAGCGCCCAACTCGGCGGCGGCCTCCAAACCGGCGATCAGGCCGCGGTATTCGGCGACGTTGTTGGTGGCCCGGCCGATCGCCTCTTTGCGTTCGGCCAGGACTGCGACGTGCTCGGCATCGAACACCACCGCGCCGCAGCCCGCCGGACCGGGATTTCCCCGGGACCCCCCGTCCGCTTCGACGAGAACCTTCACTGCTTGAACCGCAAGAGGATTGCCCCGCACTCGGGGCAGCGCAGCACGTCATCTTCGGCGGCCGCGGCGATCCGGGCACTCTCGCCGCGGTCGATCTCGATCCGGCAGGCACCGCAGCGCCGGCCCTGCAGCAGTCCGGCCCCCGCCCCGCCGCGGGACCGCTGGCGTTCGTAGAGATCGACGAGTTCAGGATCGATCAGACCTACCAGGCCTTTGCGGCGGGTCACCGCCTGATGCTTGGCCTGGTCGATCTCCGCCAGTGCGGCGTCGCGGGCCTGCTGTGCCGCCGACAGCGCGGCCTGCAGGTCATCGATGCGCTGCAACGCCTCGGCCTGCTGTCCCGCCAGTTCCTCGCGGCGCTCCATGAGCTCCAGCAGCGAATCTTCCAGGCTGGATTGCCTGCGCTGCAAGGTTTCCACCTCATGCTGGATCTCGGCGACCTGCTTGGCGCCCACCGTGCCGCCGTCAATCAGCTTGCGGTCGCGGTCCTCACGCTGACGGACCGAGTCGATCTCGCTTTCGAGCTTGGTCACCTGGGCTTCCAGGTCTTCCAGGGCGATGCCCAGAACGCCCACCCCGTCGCCGGCGGCGGCGTGCTCGGCCTGCGCCTCGTCCATCTTCTGCTGTTCGGCCAGGTGCTTGGCGCGGTGCTCGATGCGCCCGAGTTCGGCATCGACCTCGGTCAGTGCGAGAAGCGAACGTTGTTGTTTTACTTCGGCTTTCATGCCCTGACTTTCATGTAGCTATGGGATTCTTCTGTGTTCATACGTTTACTGCGGTCAGCACTCGACGTTCCACGGGTCGGTGCGCACCGAGGAAACCCGCACGGCAAGCGCGTCACCGAACTGCCCGCGCAGCACAGCGGCCGCCTGGGCGCACCAAGGGAACTCGGTGGCCCAGTGCGCCACATCGACAAGCGCGACCGGTGAGGCGCGTCGGTGCTCATCGGCAGGATGGTGCCGTAGATCCGACGTGACGTAAGCCTGTACGTCGGCGCGGGCCACCGTACCCAGCAGTGAGTCGCCCGCTCCCCCGCACACCGCGACCCGCGACACCATGGCGTCGGCTTCTCCCGAGGTCCGCACCCCCCACGAAGTGGCCGGCAGCGCGGCCCGTACCCGGGATGCGAAGGCCGACAACGGCTCTGGCCGGTCCAATTGGCCGATCCGGCCGATTCCCACATCACCGGGGATGGGAGCCAGCGCGATGATGTCGAAGGCGGGTTCCTCATAGGGATGGGCAGCCCGCAGGGCGGACAGGATGGTGGCGCGTAGACGCGAGGGCGCGATCACCTCCACCCGGTCCTCGGCCACCTGCTCGACGGTGCCCACCTCGCCGATGGCCGGGGCGGCCCCGTCGTGCGGCAGGAACTGCCCGGTACCGGGCACGCTCCAACTGCAGTGCGAATAGTCGCCGATGCGCCCCGCCCCGGCGTCGAACAATGCCTCCCGCACCCGCGCCGCATCCGCAGCCGGCACGAACACCACCCATTTGTCCAGATCGGGCCCCGGCGCCGCCGGCGACAGCACCGTCTCGACGGTCAGGCCCAGCGCCTCGGCCAGCGCGTCGGAAACTCCGGGCGACGCGGCATCGGCGTTGGTGTGGGCGGTGAACAGGGCTCGTCCGGTGCGGATCAGCCGGTGGATCAGGGCGCCCTTGGCGGTGTCGGCGGCCACGGTGTCCACGCCCCGCAGCAGCAGCGGATGGTGGGCCAGCAGCAGACCGCGCTCAGGCACCTCGTCGATCACGGCCGCGGTCGCGTCGACGGCGATCGTCACCGATTCGACGGCTTCGTCGGGGTCGCCGCACACCAACCCGACCGAGTCCCAATCGTGCGCCAGGTGCGGCGGGTACGCCGCGTCCAGCGCCGCGATCACGTCGGCCAATGGCACCCCGGCCGGTCGCGCGCTCATTGCAGCACCTCCGTCATGGCGTCGAGCAGTACTGGCCATTCCGGCCGCACCGCGGCACGCAGATAGTTTTCCGGCAGGCCCACGAAAGTATCGCAGCGGCGTACCGCAATGCCTTTGCTTTCCAGATGTTTCCGCATCAACTCCGCGTCGGGCACGGCGAACAGTACAAATGGCGCCTCGCCGGCCACCACGCCCAGCCCAAGCGCTTCGAGCCCGGCGACCATCGAGGCCTTCAGCCCGGCGAGCCGACGCGCCCCGGCGTCGGCCTCGGCCACCGCTTCGGGACTACTGGCCGCGGCTATGGCCTCCAGTTGCAGGGTTCCCAGTGGCCAGTGCGGGCGCGGCGCGGTGAGCCGGGCAAGCACGTCGGGTGCACCCAGGCCGTATCCCACCCGCAGCCCGGCCAGTGACCAGGTCTTGGTCAGGCTACGCAGCACCAGCACGTCGGGCAGCGATTCGCCGGCCAGCGTCTGGGCCTCGCCGGGAATGCCGTCGGCGAACGCCTCGTCCACCACCACCAGCCGGCCCGGCCGGCGTAGCGCCACAATGTCGTCGACGCGGTGCAGCACGCCGGTCGGATTGGTCGGGTTGCCGACCACGACGAGGTCCGCCTCGTCGGGCACCGCTGCGCCGGCCAGGGTGTAGGGGAACGGCAGCACCACGTGGTGGATCGGCACACCGGCCGCGGCCAGCACGGCTTCGGGTTCGGTGAATGACGGGGCCACGAGCGCGGCCAGGTGTGGCCGCAACCCGGCCAGCAGGGCGAATCCCTCGGCGCCGCCGGCCAGCAGCGCCACCTCGTCCGCACGGCGTCCGTGGCGCGCCGCGACCGCCTCGACGGCACGGCACTGATCGGCGGGGCTCGGGTAGCTGCCCAGGTCGGGCAGTCGGGCGGCCAGCCGGTCGATCAGCCAGACGGGCGGACCACCGGGGCGGACGTTGACCGCGAAGTCCAGCATGCCCGGCAAGGCGGCCTGGTCGCCGTGGTAGCGGGCGCCGGAACGGGCCCGGGCAGGGGTCCCGCCGTGGGGTGGGCAGAGCACAGCACGACCCTAGTGGTCAGAGGCCCTCAACTGGGCATCCGGAGGACTGCCAGCGCCGTACGGGAGAATGGGCACGTGACCGACACGCTGGAACTCACCCGACCGCAGCTGGTGCTCTTCGATCTCGACGGCACCCTGACCGATTCGGCGGCCGGGATCGTGTCGAGCTTCCGCCACGCGCTGACCCACGTCGGCGCCGGAATCCCCGACGGTGACCTGGCCGGACGTATCGTCGGCCCACCCATGCACGAGACGTTGCAGGGGTTGAGTCTGGGCGCGACGAGCTTCGATGCCGACGCCGCGATCGCGGCCTACCGCGCCGATTACACGAGCCGCGGCTGGGCGATGAACAGCCTGTTCGACGGTGTCGAGGCACTGCTGGCAGATCTGCAGGCCGCAGGGGTGCGGCTGGCGGTGGCCACCTCGAAGGCCGAGCCCACCGCGCGCCGCATCCTGGAGCATTTCGGCCTGGGTGGCTACTTCGAGGTGATCGCCGGGGCCAGCCCGGACGGGGTCCGGGCAGCCAAGGCGGACGTGGTCGCCTACGCGCTGGCCCAGTTGCAGCCGCTGCCCCAGCGCGTCCTGATGGTCGGTGACCGGATGCACGACGTCGAGGGCGCGGCCGAGCACGGCATCGACACCGTGGTGGTCGGCTGGGGTTACGGTGCCACCGATTTCACCGGGCCCACCGCGGTGACCGCGCACGCCCACGTCGACACCGTCGCCGCGCTTCGGGAGGTGCTCGGTGTCTGACCTACTGCATGTGACATTCGTGTGCTCGGGCAACATCTGCCGGTCCCCGATGGCCGAGAAGATGTTCGCCCACCAGATCGGTGAGCGGGGCCTGGCCGACGTGGTCCGGGTGAGCAGTGGCGGTACCGGCGGCTGGCACGCCGGCGACGGCGCCGACAGCCGCGCCTGCCTGGTGTTGGGTGAGCGCGGTTATCCCAGCGACCACGTCGCCGCCCAGGTCTGCGATGACCATCTCGGAGCCGACATGGTGGTCGCGCTGGGCCGCAATCACCTGCGCATCCTGACCGATCTGGGCGTGGCGGGCGACCGGCTGCGGATGCTGCGCTCGTTCGACCCCCGCTCAGGCGCACACGCCCTCGACGTGGAGGATCCGTACTACGGCGGCAAGACCGATTTCGAGGATGTGTTCACCGTGATCGAGGCGTCCCTGCCCGGTCTGCACGCCTGGGTCGACGCCGCCTTGGCCGGCCGGGGAATCCGGGGAACGGCAGTCTGATGCGACGCTTGACCTTCCTGCTGCGACCGCAATGGGTGGCATTGTTCATCGTGGTGGCGGCGTTCGCCTACCTGTGTTTCACGGTGCTGGCGCCGTGGCAGCTGGGTAAGAACACCAAGACCTCGCGTGAGAACGACCAGATCTCACATTCGCTGCAGGCCGATCCGGTTCCGGTGACCACCGTTCTGCCACACCAAGATTCGGTCGCACCCGATGCCCAGTGGCAACGGGTCACGGCGACCGGGCACTACCTGCCGAAGTCGGAGGTGCTGGCCCGGCTGCGGGTGGTCGACGGTGAACCCGCCTTCGAGGTCCTCACGCCGTTCGCCGTGGACGGCGGGCCGGTGGTGCTGGTCAATCGCGGCTTCATCACCCCGATCGACGGGAACAAGGTGCCGCAGTTCGCGCCCGCGCCGGACGGCAGGGTGACCATCACTGCCCGGGTACGTGATGCGGAAGCCCTTGTCGTGGGCAAGGAACCGTTCCGGGGCGACGACGGCGCACAGCAGGTGTACTCGATCAACACCGACCAGATCGCCTCGCTGACCGGCGTTGGGCTGGCGGGGTCGTATCTGCAGCTGGTGGCCGGCCAATCCGGCGGTCTCGGGGAGATTTCCCTTCCGCACCTCGACGCCGGACCGTTCCTGTCCTACGGCATCCAGTGGATCGCATTCGGCATCGTCGCCCCGCTCGGAATGGGCTACTTCATCTATGCCGAGTTGCAGCAGCGCCGGCGCGAACGCGCAGCCGCTCAGGCGGCCTCGAAGGAACCGCCCCGGGAGCTCACCGGCGAGGAGAAGATCGCCGACCGCTACGGCAAGCGCCGCTGACCACCACCAGCAGCACCGACACGGCAGCCGCCGAGGCTTGCACCGCGCGCGAGAGTCGCACCGCCCGGGCCACATCCACCACCTCGGGGATGCGACCGTCGCCCAGAGTCGGCCGGATCTCGAGTTGATGCGCGTACTGCGTCGGGCCGCCCAGACGCACCCCGAGCGCGCCGGCGAAGGATGCCTCGGCCACCCCGGCGTTGGGGCTGGGATGGCGGGCCGCGTCGCGCCGCCACGCCCGCAGCGCGGCCCGGGGTGACCCACCCACCGCCGGTGCGCACAGCGCGGCCAGCACTCCGGTCAGCCGGGCCGGCAGATAGTTCAGTACATCGTCGAATCGGGCTGCCGCCCAACCGAAGTAGGCGTACCGCGGTGTCCGGTGCCCGATCATCGCGTCCAGCGTGTTGGCGCCCCGGTACACCAGCACCCCGGGCACCCCGCCGATTGCCGCCCACAACAGCGGCGCCACCTGGGCATCAGACGTGTTCTCGGCCAGCGATTCCACCGTGGCCCGGGTCAGGCCCAAGGCGTCCAGCGCGGCCGGATCCCGCCCGCACAGCGAGGGCAGCAGGGCGCGGGCATCGTCGAGGTCATCGGCCTGCAGCAGCGTCGACATCTGGTGCCCCACCCGGTTGAGCGAGGTTCCGCCGAGCGCGACGTACGTGGCCACCGCGGTCACCCAGATCCGGTCGCCGCGTCCGGCGGCCCAGCCCAGGCCGGCCAGGCCACCGAGCAGCAGCCCGGTGTGCACTGCGCCTGCACCGCGGTTGTCGGCATAGGTCAGCTTTTCCAACCGTGCTGCGCCCGTACCGAACCCGGCCACCGGATGCCCGCGGCGTGGATCGCCCAGCAGCAGGTCGGCCAGGAATCCGAGGCCAATGCCGGCGGCCCGCCGGTGCCAGACCTGCCGGCTTCTACGCGCAAACACCCCGGCAGCGTCTCACAAGGTGGTCTACTCGAAGTCATGAGGCTGGGTCCGCCACGACACCCGCGCCGGGTCACTGATCTGCTCAACCCTGCCGCGGCACTACTGCCCGCGGCAAACGTCATCATGCAGCTGTCCTCCCCCGGTGTCGGTTACGGGGTGCTGGAGAGCCCGGTGGACAGCGGCAACGTCTACAAGCATCCGTTCAAACGGGCCCGCACCACCGGCACCTATCTGGCCGCGGCCACCATGGGCACCGACGCCGACCGCGCGCTGCTGCGCGCGCAGATCGACAAGGTGCACGCGCAAGTCCGCTCACGGGCCTCAAGCCCGGTGTCCTACAACGCTTTCGACCCTCGGCTGCAATTGTGGGTGGCGGCCTGCCTGTACCGCTACTACATCGACATGCACGAATTCCTCTACGGCCCGCTCGACGAGGAATCCGCCGACGCGATCTATGCCGACGCCCGCGCGCTGGGCACCACATTGCAGGTGCGCGACGACATGTGGCCGAAGGACCGGGACGCGTTCGATGCGTACTGGAAGCAGTCGCTGCAGGAACTGCGGATCGACCCACCGGTGCGCGAGCATCTGCACGGGGTAGCCGCGATGGCGTTCCTGCCCGCCCCGCTGCGGCTGCTGGCCGGCCGGTTCAACCTGTTCGCCACCACCGGGTTCCTGCCAGCGGAGTTCCGCAGCCACATGCAGATGCGCTGGACGGCAGATCGGCAGCGGCGCTTCGAGCGACTGCTGACCGGACTGCGGGTCGCCGATCGCGTGATCCCGCACGAGGTGTGGCTGTTGGGTTATCAGATCTATCTGTGGGACATGCGGATCCGTGACCGACTCGGCAAGCGGGTGGTCTGATACCGGCTGAGCCGGCGAAGATGACGTTTCCCGCGCTCGCTCATGTGGCGGTCCTGAACGCGGGTGGTACGGCAGGGTCTCGCCGAGTCCGTGGATATGATCCGACGCGGAGGAACCCTTGAAAGAGCTCATTGCCCCCGTTGCCGCTTCCCTGGCAATCGGTTTCGCGATCGGCGGCCTCCCGTCATCCGGCCCGCCGGTGGCCGCCCCGGAGTCGTCGGCCCCACCGCTGCCTCGACCGGGCCTCTACACCGTCACCGAGACCTCCGCCGACCGTGCGCCGGAACCCTACAACTGGACGTTGTCGGGGTGCGGCCCCCAATGTCTGCGGGTGCTCTCCCCCGCCCCGGAGGGCACCTGGCAGCTGGACCTGGCCTGGGATTCCGCCGCCGATCGGCACCAGGGCGCCTGGGTCGGTGAGCGCGTCAACGCGGGCATGCGGTGCCGGCCTGGCAGCCCCGAGTACAAGACTGGCCCGGTTCCGTTCAAATACGTCATCCGTCGCGATCTCACGGGCTTCGTGAACATGAAGTTCTCCCGGGATAGCCCGTCGTGCCGGGGCGATACCGCCATGCGCGGGCAACGACTCGCGCTGACGCGTGCGAAGGCGGTGTGGTCTTAGGACCAGAACACTTTGAACAGCTCAACGCCTCGTGGACCAGGATCTTTCGAACGAAACCCCATGCACGATACAAAGCCTTGCTCGTGCCAATAACCGGCCTGGCAGCCATCGATGGTGATGTGCTTACATTGTGAACCATTTCTAATGCCGGTAACCGTCCGCGACGGCGGGCGGGAGCCGCCGGACGCCAAGCGCTGTCGACTGTCTGTTTGAGTTGCGGCCCAGCATCTTTGGCCCGATAGGTGTGGAGCGTCCAGAGCATGCCCGCCGGCCGCGCCCGCACCGCTCAGACACAGAGAATTTCAATATGGAAGATATCTGACTGTGTATTGCCAGGCATGTGCGGTCAGTCTTTGAGCACCCACTGGCCCAATTTGAATATGTATTTGGCATGAACCGTGTGACACAAATCTATGCATCTGGACAATGGGTGTTATGGCGGCGATGTCGGTGTCTCCACGTGGACAAGCACCCCGGCAGGCGATGCTCGGTCAGCTACCCCGGATGCATCGTGCTGACGGGTCACCGATCCGGGTGTTGCTGGTCGACGATGAGCCGGCGTTGACCAACCTGGTCACGATGGCACTGCGTTACGAGGGCTGGACCGTCGACGTTGCCCACAACGGCAGCGCCGCAATGGCCATGTTCACCGACACCGCGCCCGACGTCGTCGTGCTGGACATCATGCTGCCCGACATCGACGGGTTGCAGATCTTGCAACAAGTGCGGGCGGCCGAGACATACACACCGACGTTGTTTCTCACCGCGCGTGATTCGGTGGTGGATCGGGTATCGGGGTTGACCGCCGGTGCCGACGACTACATGACCAAGCCGTTCAGTCTGGAGGAACTGGTCGCCCGGCTGCGGGGTCTGCTGCGCCGGTCCAGCCATATTGCACCACCGGTCGATGAGGTGCTGCGAGTCGGCGACATCGTGCTCGACGGCGCCAGCCACGAGGTGACGCGCGACGGTGTGGCGTTGACGCTGACCGTGACCGAGTTCGAACTGCTGCGGTATCTAATGCGTAATCCGCGGCGCGCTCTGAGTCGCGCCGAGATACTCGATCAGGTGTGGAATTACGGTTTCGGCGGCAAATCGGGCATCGTCGACCTCTATATCTCATACCTGCGCAAGAAGGTCGACGCGGGCCAGAAGCCGATGATTCACACCGTGCGCGGTGTCGGATACATGCTGTGCCCCAAGGGATGACGAGGCACGACACGACGGTCCTAGTACACCACTACGGTGGTGCGTGTCCCAGCTCGAATGCGCTCACCTCGGTCGGCGTCACCCGTAGCACCCCCGCGCTCGGGATGTCATAGAACAGCCCGAGAATGTCGAGCCGACCCTGCTCGTGACGCTCGCGCAACAGTGGATGCTCGGTCAGCGTCTGCACCTGCAGCGCAATGTTCACCATGCTCAGCTGATCAACGGGGTCGAACCCTTCGGCGGCTGCCGACTTCGCGATCGGATGGCAGCCACCGTCGAAAGCGGCCAGTGTCGGCCGCGCATACTCCAGCCAGGTGTCGAGCACTTCGTCACCAGTGGAATGCCCTGGGCCATCGCGCAATACCGCGTTCATGGCACCGCAGCTGGAGTGTCCGCACACCACGATCGACGATACGTCGAGGGCCTTCACCGCGAAGGCGATCGCAGCGTCCACCGACACGTCCTGGCGCCCGCTCGGGATGAAGTTACCTACGTTGCGGACGGTGAACAGGTCGCCGGGTCCGCTGCTGGTGATCACGTTGGGCACGATCCGCGAGTCAGCGCATGTGATGAACAGCGTCTCGGGACGCTGTGCGTGCTCCAGCTCTTTCATGTGCGGCCGAATGTAGGGCGCGGTGCGGCGGTGGTAGACCGTCAGTCCGTGCAGCACCGACGGCCGCAGCCGCGGCTGCCAGGAGCTCCAGGGCACCACGCCGGTGCGTTTGTCGATGGAGGTGAATCCGCGCATCGGCGGCCCAGCGACGGCACTGTCCATCTCCACCGCGCCGACATCGTGGATGTCGACGCTGCCGCCAGACGCGACCTGCTGGCGCTGCCAAGAGTCGATGGTCTCGTAACCGGCATGGTCGATGAAGTCAACCGATAACTCGACGGTGACATGCGACCTCTCCGGCACCGACGCCAGCACGCTGTTGAGTCTTGGAAGCGACAGGAAAGTCACCGAACCGTCGATGACGACGCGCCACTCACCGTCGCCGGTCGGATCGGCTGTGATCTTGACGCGCACCACCCGCCAGACGATCAGCGAGACGGCAAGTGCCAGGCCGATCAGCACGCCCTCGAGCAGGTTGAGAAACACCACGCCAACGATCGTCACGAGGTAGACCGCAAGGTCGCCGGTGCGCCAAGCGATCTTGATGTGGGCCCATTTGATCAGTTGTATGCCGATCACGATGAGTAGGCCGGCCAACGCCGACGTCGGTATCAGCTTGGCCAAACCCGCGAACGGCACCGCGAACGCCAGCACCCACACGCCGTGCAAGATGGCCGACGCGCGGGTCTGGGCGCCGGCGGCAACGTTGGTGGAGCTGCGCACGATCACACCGGTCACCGGCAGGCCGCCGATGGAGCCCGACGCAATGTTGGCCACACCCTGACCGAGCAGCTCACGGTCGAAATTGGTGCGCGGAGCGCGGCTTTGCAGGCGGTCTACCGACACTGCGGACAACAGGCTTTCGACGCTGGCGATCAGCGCCACCGTCAGCACGCCCGTGGCGAATACACCCCAATTGCCGTGGGGCAGGTTCGGGAGTTGCAGGGCATCTATCAGCGAGCCGTCGATCCTGATCCGCGAGACATCGAAGGGTGCGACGAGCGAGAGCACGGTGACGCCCAGGATCGCCACGAGCGGTCCGGGCACCACCTTGACCCGCGCGGGTATCCAGCGCCATCCGACGAGGATGCCGATGACGAGCAGGCCGAGAAACGTACCGGGCCCGTGCGCGTCGAGTATCTGCCCGGGCAGTCCGGTGACGTTGCGCCAGGCCGAGCTCGCGGAGTCGCCGCCGAGCAGCACGTGAGTCTGCTGTAAGGCGATCGTGACTCCGATGCCGGCAAGCATCGCGTGTACGACGACCGGCGAGATCGCCAGCGCCGCGCGGGCAATCCGGCTGAGCCCCAGCAAGACCTGGAGCACACCGGCGCAGATGGTGATCGTGCAAGTGACAGCCCAACCGAACTCGGCGACGAGTCCGGCGACGATGACCGTCAGCCCGGCGGCTGGTCCACTCACCTGCAGAGGTGAGCCACCCAGAATGCCCACCACGATGCCGCCGACGATCGCGGCGATGATTCCGGCGAGCACAGGTGCATCGGAGGCAACCGCGATACCCAACGACAACGGCAGCGCGACGAGGAAGACGACGAGCGACGCCGGCAGGTCATAGCGCAGCAGTGAATGCAGACGCGACTGCTCCGACGGGCCAACGGGCTCGTCGGCGGGCCGCTGCGCGGCCGGCGTCAGTCGCTGCTGAATGGCCGGCTCCTTCGGTCAATGGTGAGCGCCGAATCTGACCCGAAACGGCCATGTCGGCGACGACGGCTTTTCGTTGCCGTCGTCGACACCAAAAGAAAGCTGTGCAATATTCACGAACGAATTCACCCGAGGGTGGGCGATCGTCGCTTACCCTGCATTCCACTACCAGGATATTTACCCTTGGAAAGGGGCGTCAAGCAATGCGGGCCGACGCACAGAGAACCCAAATATTTGCGCTTCGAATGTAGTTCGGCGTTTCATTCAACGTATCGCGAGCTGCGCACATTAGGAGTCGATATGACCTCGGTGACAGCGATAGCCGTCGCCAGGAAAATAGAATCATGACGTCGGTATCCGTCAAAGGTGTGGAGCGACCCCACCGGGCAGCCCCCGGTCAGCAGTCGCGCATTCACCGTGCCGACGGTTCGCCCATTCGAGTCCTGCTGGTGGACGATGAGCCGGCGCTGGCCAACCTCGTGAAGATGGCCCTGCACTACGAGGGCTGGGTGACGGAGGTCGCGCGCAACGGCCAGGAAGCTGTCAGAAGTTTCGATGAGACCGACCCAGATCTCGTGGTGCTCGACGTAATGCTGCCCGATATCGACGGCCTGGAGGTTCTGCGACGCGTCCGGGAATCCGCCAGCTACACGCCAACCCTGCTCCTCACTGCGCGCGATTCGGTAATGGACCGCACACCAGGGCTGGCGGCGGGAGCCGATGACTACATGACCAAGCCATTCAGCCTCGAAGAGCTGATGGCGAGGTTGCGCGGCCTGCTGGGCAGGTCCAGTGACGTGGCATCGCCTGAGGTCGAGACGCTACAGGTGGGTGATCTGGTGCTTGACGACGCCAGCCGTGAGGTGTTGCGCGACGGGGCGCCCGTGTCGTTGTCCGCCACCGAATTCGAGCTGCTGCGGTACTTGATGCGCAACCCGCGCCGGGCGCTCAGCCGCGCCGAGATTCTGGACCGGGTGTGGAATTACGGTTACGGCGGCCGGTCGAGCATCGTCGACCTCTACATCTCATATCTGCGGAAGAAGATCGACACCGGCCGTTTGCCGATCATCCACACCGTTCGCGGAGTCGGATACATGCTGCGGCCAGGGGAATGACGGCCTAGAACGTAAATCACCGCCGACTGCTGATGGCGCAAAGATATTACCGTGGCCATTATTTTCACTGCGCCCTCTATGAATTGGCCATTCGTTTCGTATGAATTCTCTGTGGGTGTCGTCCAGTGAAATCATGTGTTTTCGATATGAGGTGGTCGATATCACGTCTATTCAAACCTAGACTGAAGGATATTTCACCTACTGGAAAGGTGGTGTTTCCAATCATGAAAGGACCGCAATATAACCGAGTGAAAGGCGCTGTGGCGATTCTCGGAGGCGCAGCGGCGCTGGGCTTGATGGTGGCCGCTCCCGCGGTCGCCGCACCGTCGAACCCCTCCGCGCAAGAGACCATCGACAAACTTCGGGCCGAGGGCTACAACGTCATCGTGGCCAAGGTCGGCACCGGGTCGTTGGATCAGTGCAACGTCTCCACAGTGCGTCCAGGCCACGACATCAAACACAATTGGATCATCCGTGGTCCCCAGGGTCAGGTAGGCAACCTCACGCGCTACACGACGGTCTACGTCGACCTGCACTGCAAGTGATGACGCCGTCCACCGGACGGGCTGATGATGATCTTGGTGGGCGCGGACGGTATCGAACCGCCGACCGCTGGTGTGTAAAACCAGAGCTCTACCACTGAGCTACGCGCCCCGTCGCAGGCACGGTACACGCCGCAAGGGCGTGACCGGAAATTCAAGCCTGCAATGCCGACAATGCCTCCCGCCACACCGCCTGATCTCGCGCCTGGCCCGGGTCCATCATCTCGGCGAAGCGGATCTGACCGGCCTTGTCGACCACGAAGGTGCCGCGGTTGGGGTAGCCGGCGTCGGAGTTGAACACGCCGTAGGCCTGGGTGACGGCGCCGTGCGGCCAGAAATCCGACAGCACCGGGAACGTGAATCCACTTTCGATGGACCAGATCTTGTGCGTCGGGGGCGGCCCGACCGAGATGGCCAGGGTCGCGGTGTGCTCGTTCTCGTACAGCGGCAGCTTGTCGCGGATCTCGCCGAGTTCGCCTTCGCATACGCCGGTGAACGCCAACGGAAAGAACACCAGCAGCACGTCCTTGGCACCGCGGTACCCGCTGAGGGTGATCGGCCTGCCGTTCTGGTCCCGAAGCGTGAAATCCGGCGCCGGGGTACCGACAGCGAGCACTAACCCCTCTTTCCCGCGGCCTTCGATTTCGGCTGCACCAACCGGCTCGCCGTCCAGTCCCCCAATTTGGCCGACGAGGTCTGCATCAACCCTGCCGTCGGCGCCGATTCGGCGATCTCCGCGGGCTGAACGTGCCCGGGTTTACCGGTCTTGGGAGTCACCACCCAGATCACGCCGTCCTCGGCGAGTGGGGTGATGGCATCCATCAGCCGGTCGACGAGATCCCCGTCGTCGTCCCTCCACCAGAGCAATACGACATCGACTACTTCGTCCGAATCCTCATCAACCAGCTCAGATCCGCACGCTTCTTCGACGTCGGCCCGGATGTCGTCGTCGCTATCCTCGTCCCAACCCAGTTCCTGGACTATCTGATCCTTCTGGATGCCCAGTATGTGGGCGTAGTTCGGGCCTGAGTCCGTCCCCGCCGCGACCACCTTCGGTCCTCCTTAACGTTTCTTCGAGCCTCTTTCAAGACTTTTTCCATCACTCGTTCATCCGCGTGCGCGATGCGTGTTGCGACCTATCGTCGCACGGCGAGGCATCAGCGCGGGTGTCCGGCGGGCCAGTTTGTCCGCTCACCTGTCAGTAAGCCTTGTCGCATCTGGTCAGTGCGTTCTCTCGGGCGGTGTTCGAGCGCTGCGATGCCGAGTTGAACTGGTCCGGGCCGACATGGCCGGAAATGGCGCTGACGAGGACTCTCGCCGAGTCGACCCACTCGGTCAGGGCGGCGTGCAGGTCCGGGGACAGCGCGTCGGACAGGCCGGAACTGACCAGGTCGGCGCTCCGGTTGAGCCCGTCGATCGCGGGGCCGGCCTTGGCCGCGGTGTCGCCACCGTTGTTGACCGCCTCGACGTAGCCGTTGACTGCGTTGACCGCGTCGACGGCAGAGGTGCTGAGGTCCTCGCACACGGTGTGCACGGCACGCGTGGTCAATGAGGCCTGGCGCTCGGATTCTCGGGTCACCGAGCTCGCCGAGGACTCTTCGATGGACGCCTTCACCGACGCCCGGTAATCGGGGGCCGCGGCGGAATCGACCTGTGCGGTACCGCCGGTAACGGACGTACAACCCACCACGACCATCGCGATCACTGCGGCGCCACCGAGTGCGCACGCGACGATCCTCGCCTTTGCCCCAAACCGCCCATCAACCGGCACGATCTGCAGACGTTACCGGTTCACAAAGCAACCGATGGGTAACTTGCGCACCGCCACCCCCAGCGGCACGAAGGCGGCAAGATGGGGGGACGATAGAAGGTGCCACAAGCACTGTCAGTTGTTACCGCCTAACAAGGAGCGGAAGTTGACCACCGAGTTCGTGCGCCAGGACCTGGCCCAAAACTCCTCTACCCCAGCCGAACCCGACCGGGTACGGGTCATCCGGGAGGGGGTTGCCTCCTACCTTCCGGATATCGATACCGACGAGACCGCGGAATGGTTGGAGTCGTTCGACGAGTTGCTGGAGCGATCGGGGCCGGCGCGTGCCCGGTATCTGATGCTTCGCCTGCTGGAGCGCTCCCGCGAGAAGCGCGTCGCCATCCCGGCACTGACGTCGACCGACTACGTCAACACCATCCCAACCGAACTGGAGCCCTGGTTCCCCGGCGACGAGGACGTCGAACGACGCTACCGCGCCTGGATCCGTTGGAACGCGGCCATCATGGTGCACCGCGCCCAGCGGCCGGGAGTCGGTGTGGGCGGCCATATTTCGACGTACGCGTCGTCGGCGTCGCTGTACGAGATCGGGTTCAACCACTTCTTCCGCGGCAAATCGCACCCGGGCGGCGGCGACCAGGTCTTCATTCAGGGGCACGCCTCCCCCGGCATCTACGCGCGCGCCTTCCTGGAAGGCAGGCTGACGACCGACCAACTGGATGGTTTCCGCCAGGAACACAGCCATCCCGGCGGCGGCCTGCCGTCCTACCCGCACCCGCGCCTGATGCCGGATTTCTGGGAATTCCCGACGGTGTCGATGGGCCTGGGCCCGATGAACGCGATCTACCAGGCCCGGTTCAACCACTACCTGCATGATCGCGGCATCAAGGACACCTCCGATCAGCACGTGTGGGCATTCCTCGGCGACGGCGAGATGGATGAGCCGGAGAGCCGCGGCCTGATCCAGGTGGCCGCCAACGAGGCACTGGACAACCTGACCTTCGTGGTGAACTGCAACCTGCAGCGCCTGGATGGCCCGGTCCGCGGCAACGGCAAGATCATCCAGGAACTGGAGTCGTTCTTCCGCGGCGCCGGCTGGAACGTCATCAAGGTGGTGTGGGGCCGCGAGTGGGATGCGCTGCTGCACGCCGACCGCGACGGCGCGCTGGTCAACCTGATGAACACCACGCCCGACGGCGACTACCAGACCTACAAGGCCAACGACGGCGCCTACGTGCGCGACCACTTCTTCGGCCGCGACCCGCGCACCAAGGCCCTGGTCGAGCCGATGACCGACCAGGAGATCTGGAACCTCAAGCGCGGCGGTCACGACTACCGCAAGGTGTATGCCGCATACCGTGCCGCGATGGAGCACAAGGGCCAGCCGACGATCATCCTGGCCAAGACCATCAAGGGCTACACACTGGGCAGCCACTTCGAGGGCCGCAATGCCACGCACCAGATGAAAAAGCTTGCGCTGCAAGATCTCAAGGATTTCCGTGACGTCACGCGGGTACCGATCACCGATGAACAGCTCGAGCAGGACCCGTATCTGCCGCCGTACTACCACCCGGGGCCGGAAACCCCCGAGATCCGGTATCTGCTGGACCGGCGCCGCGCCCTGGGCGGGTTCGTGCCCGCCCGTCGGAACAAGTCCACGCCGCTGGCGCTTCCCGCGGCAGACGCCTACTCGGCACTGAAGAAGGGGTCCGGCAACCAGTCCGTGGCCACCACCATGGCGACGGTGCGTACATTCAAGGAACTGTTGCGGGACAAGAACATCGGTCCTCGCCTGGTGCCGATCATCCCCGACGAGGCCCGTACCTTCGGCATGGACTCGTGGTTCCCGAGCCTGAAGATCTACAACCGCAACGGGCAGCTGTACACGTCGGTGGATTCGGCATTGATGTTGGCCTACAAGGAATCCGAGATCGGCCAGATCCTGCACGAGGGTATCAACGAGGCCGGGTCCACCGCGTCGTTCACCGCGGTCGGCACGTCGTACTCCACCCACAACGAGCCGATGATCCCGATCTACATCTTCTATTCGATGTTCGGTTTCCAGCGCACCGGCGACGGCCTGTGGGCGGCGGCCGATCAGATGGCCAAGGGCTTCGTGCTCGGGGCGACGGCCGGGCGCACCACGCTGACCGGCGAGGGTCTGCAGCACGCCGACGGCCATTCGCTGCTGCTGGCGTCGACCAACCCCGCCGCGGTGACCTATGACCCGGCGTTCGCCTACGAGGTCGCCCACATCATCGAGAGCGGCCTGCAGCGGATGTACGGCGAGCACGCCGAGAACGTGTTCTTCTACATCACCATCTACAACGAGCCCTACGTACAGCCCGCAGAGCCGGCCAACCTGGACACCGAGGCCCTGCTGCGCGGCATGTACCGCTACCGCAAAGCTCCCGAACAACGCACGAACACCGCCCAGATCCTGGCATCGGGTGTGTCGATGCCCGAGGCACTCCGCGCGGCGGACATGCTGGCGGCAGAGTGGGATGTGGCGGCCGACGTGTGGTCGGTAACCAGCTGGGGCGAGCTCAACCGGGAAGGCGTGGAGATCGAGCGGCACCGGCTGCGCCATCCGGATCAGCCCGCCCGCACCCCGCACGTCACCAGCGCCCTGGCCGATGCGGCTGGCCCGGTGGTGGCGGTGTCGGACTGGATGCGTGGGGTGCCCGAGCAGATCCGGCCGTGGGTGCCGGGCACCTACATCACGCTGGGTACCGACGGCTTCGGCTTCTCCGACACCCGACCGGCGGCACGGCGTTTCTTCAACACCGACGCCGAGTCGGTGGTGGTCGCGGCGCTGGAGGGGCTGGCGCGTGATGGCGAGATCGATCCCTCGGTGCCCATCGCGGCAGCCAAGCAGTACAAGATCGACGACGTGTTCGCCGCGGCGGTGTCCTTCGTGGACACCGGCAGCGCCTAGTTTCTTCGCGCGAGCAGACGCTCCGGTACCCCGGATCGCGACAATTCGGGTGCCGGAGCGTCTGCTCGCGGAAGGACTGTTGGAGGAATCCACCAGAAAATAGGCGTAGCTTTTAGGGATGCCCGACAAGCGGTTCATACCGCCGAAATCGACCGTCGAGGTCCTTGAGAGCGTGCCCGACTCGGTGCTGCGCCGGTTGAAGCAGTACTCCGGCCGACTGGCCACCGAGGCGGTACACGCCATGGCGGAGCGCCTGGACTTCTTCTCCGATCTCGACGCATCGCAGCGGGCCAGCGTGCAGCTGGTGGTGCAGACCGCCGTCGTCAACTTCGTCGAATGGATGCGGGACCCAACCAGCGACGTCAGCTATACCGCCCAGGCCTTCGAAGTGGTGCCGCAGGACCTGCGCCGCCGGATCGCACTGCGCCAGTCGGTCGAGATGGTGCGGACCTCGATGGAGTTCTTCGAGGAGGTGGTGCCGCTGCTGGCCCGGTCCGAGGAGCAGCTCAACGCGCTGACCGCGGGCATCCTGCGCTACAGCCGAGACCTGGCGTTCGCAGCGGCCAGCGCCTACGCCGACCAGGCGGAGGCCCGCGGGGCCTGGGATCTGCGGATGGAGGCCAACGTCGTCGACGCCGTGGTGCGCGGCGACACCGGGCCCGAGTTGCAGTCCCAGGCCGCGGCCCTGAACTGGGATGCGACCGCGCCGGCCACAGTGATCGTCGGCCTGCCGCGTCCAGATCGGTTGGACCTCGCTCGCGATGACATCCATGACGTTGTGAAGCGTCATAAACGCGCGGCACTGTCCGATGTGCACGGCACCTGGCTGGTGACCATCGTGTCCGGCGCGCTGTCAGCAACCGACCGCTTCCTGGTCGACCTGCTGTCGGTGTTCGCCGACGGCCCGGTGGTGACCGGGCCGACCTCCCCGACGCTGACGGCCGCGCACCGCAGCGCCACCGAGGCGATCTCCGGGATGAACGCGGTGGCCGGCTGGCCCGGTGCACCCCGGCCGGTGTCTGCCCGCGAGCTGCTGCCCGAACGGGCCCTGATGGGCGATGCGACGGCGCTCGCGGCACTGGAGAGCGAGGTCATGCGCCCGTTGGCCGATGCCGGGCCGGCACTCACGGAGACCCTGGACGCATTCCTGGATTCCGGGGGTGCCATAGAAGCTTGTGCGCGCAAATTGTTCGTTCATCCAAACACCGTGCGCTACCGGCTGAAACGGATCGGCGACTTCACCGGGCGCGATCCAGCGGTGCCGCGGGACGCGTACGTGCTGCGTGTGGCTTCGACAACCGGCAGACTGAGCAAACAGGCGTACCAGCCGAGCACGCCAAATGCCGGAACCGTGGTGATACCGGCGATTCGCCCGGCACATTCTGCCAGACAACGGGCCTGAGCTGGGCTCACCCGACGTCCGAGCGGCTGTGACAGATTTCGCTGCGGTGAAGGCAATGTCGCATCACATGCACTTTTGTGGGGAACCTACAAAAACATAAGACAAGGTTCATAATCTCTTACACCCCACAAAACCGTCTTCACAGTGTTCTCTTAATGACGTGCCTCAACCCATGCTCGCATTGCTTGCTCCCGGACAGGGATCGCAGACGCCCGGCATGCTCTCCTCTTGGCTGGAGCTGCCCGGTGCGGCCGATCGCCTCGCCACGTGGTCGCAGATCAGCGGCCTGGATCTGGCGCGTCTGGGAACCACCGCCACCGCCGAGGAGATCACCGACACCGCGGTGACGCAGCCGTTGGTGGTGGCCGCCACGCTGCTGGCCTATGAGGAACTGACCAAGCGCGGCGTGCCCGAGACCGCTGAAACCATCGTCGCGGGCCATTCGGTCGGTGAGATCGCCGCCTACGCCATCGCCGGCGTCATCTCTGCTGACGACGCCGTCAAGCTGGCCGCCACCCGTGGTGCCGAGATGGCCAAGGCCTGCGCGGCCGAGCCGACCGGCATGTCTGCGGTGCTCGGCGGCGACGAGGCCGAAGTATTGGAAGCGCTGGCACGTCTTGACCTGATCCCCGCCAACCGCAACGCCGCGGGCCAGATCGTAGCCGCCGGCGCGATCGCTGCCCTGGAGAAGCTCGCCGAGGATCCGCCGGCCAAGGCCCGCGTCCGTCAGCTGGCCACCGCGGGCGCGTTCCACACCCGGTACATGGCCTCCGCACTGGACGGGTACGCCGCCGCCGCGGAGTCTGTAACGACCACAGAGTCCTTGGGCCCGACCACGATTCTCCTGTCGAACGTGGACGGCCAGCCGGTCGCCTCGGCCGCCGATGCCATGGAGAAGCTGGTGTCCCAGCTGACCAAGCCGGTGCGCTGGGATCTGTGCTCGGCCACCATCCGGGAGCGCTTCCAGGGCGCCGAGCGCGCCGGGATCGTCGAGTTCCCGCCGGCGGGCACCCTGGTCGGTATCGCCAAGCGTGAACTGAAGGGCACGCCGACCCGCGCGGTCAAGGCCCCCGCAGATCTGGACGGGCTGGACGAGCTGTAAGTCCAGCGACAACCGAATAGCCAACGAAATACCGAACGACCCGAATTGTCCTCCGCATCCGGAGGGCAGTCTCAACAAAAAGAAGGAAACACCATGGGCGCCAGCCAAGAAGAAATCATCTCCGGTCTCGCCGAGATCATCGAAGAGGTCACCGGCATCGAGCCGTCTGAGGTGACCCCCGAGAAGTCGTTCGTCGACGACCTGGACATCGACTCGCTGTCGATGGTGGAGATCGCCGTGCAGACCGAGGACAAGTACGGCGTGAAGATCCCCGACGAGGACCTGGCCGGCCTGCGCACCGTCGGTGACGTCGTCTCCTACATCCAGAAGCTCGAGGAAGAGAACCCCGAGGCCGCCGCCGCCCTGCGCGAGAAGTTTGGCTCGGAATGACCAGACCTTCCACTGCTAACGGAGGCTTCCCGAACGTCGTGGTGACTGCCGTGGAGGCCACCACGGCGCTCGCTGCTGACATCGAGAGCACGTGGAAGGGCCTCCTGGCCGGAGAAAGCGGCATCCGTGAGTTGACCGACGACTTCGTCACCAAGTGGGACCTGCCGGTGCGTATCGGTGGTCACCTGGTCGACGACATCGACAGTTACCTGACCCGCATCGAGTTGCGCCGTAACTCCTACGTGCAGCGCATGTCTCTGGTGCTGGCCCGCCGGCTATGGAAGAACGCGGGTGCACCCGAGGTCGATCCGGATCGTTTCGCGGTCGTGATCGGCACTGGTCTCGGTGGTGGCGAGAAGATCGTCGAAACCTACGACGCGATGAACGAGGGCGGGATCCGCAAGGTCAGCCCGCTCGCCGTTCAGATGATCATGCCCAACGGTGCCGCCGCAGTCGCCGGTCTGGAACTAGGTGCCCGCGCCGGGGTCATCACCCCGGTGTCGGCATGCTCGTCGGGTTCTGAGGCCATTGCCCACGGCTGGCGTCAGATCGTGATGGGTGATGCGGACTTCGCCGTCGTCGGTGGCGTGGAAGGCGGTATCGAGGCACTGCCGATCGCGGCGTTCTCGATGATGCGCGCCATGTCGACCCGCAACGACGATCCCGCGGGTGCGTCCAGGCCGTTCGACAAGGATCGCGATGGTTTCGTGTTCGGCGAGGCCGGCGCGATGATGATCATCGAGACCGAGGAGCACGCCCTGGCTCGTGGCGCCAAGCCGCTGGCCCGCGTGATGGGTGCCGGTATCACCTCGGACGCGTTCCACATGGTGGCTCCGGCCGACAACGGTCAGCGTGCCGGTGCCGCGATGAAGCGTGCACTGGAAACCGCCGGTATCGACGCCAAGGACATTGACCACGTCAATGCCCACGGCACGGCAACCCCGATCGGTGACACCGCCGAGGCCAATGCCATCCGCGTTGCCGGATGCGAGAACGCCGCGGTCTACGCCCCGAAGTCGGCGCTGGGTCACTCGATCGGTGCGGTCGGTGCGCTGGAGTCGGTGTTGACGGTGCTCGCATTGCGGGACGGGGTCATCCCCCCGACCCTCAACTACGAGACACCTGATCCTGAGATCGATCTCGATGTGGTTGCGGGCGAGCCTCGTTATGGCGACTACAAGTACGCCATCAACAACTCGTTCGGATTCGGTGGCCACAATGTGGCTCTGGCCTTTGGGAAGTACTGAGACCGGGCAGACAGCCCGGTAGGTAACCCCCGAAGTAAACAACCGAGGGAATGCACGGAAGGAAGAACTCCGTAAATATGGCGGGATTGTCCACTGGGAATGGTCTTCCCAATGTGGTTGTCACCGGCGTAGCCATGTCAACGGCGCTGGCAACCGATGCTGAGAACACGTGGAAGAAGCTGCTCGACGGTCAGAGCGGGATCCGGTTACTCACTGATCCGTTCGTCGAGCAGTACGACCTTCCGGTCCGTATCGGCGGGCACCTCCTGGAGGATTTCGATCATGAGCTGACGCGGGTCGAACTGCGCCGGTTGTCATATTTGCAAAAGATGTCGACGGTGATCGGCCGCCGGGTTTGGGCCAATGCAGGCTCCCCGGAGGTCGATACCCGCCGCCTCATGGTGTCCATCGGCACCGGCATGGGTTCCTCTGAGGAACTCCTGTTCGCCTACGACGCCATGCGGAACAAGGGCCTGCGCGCCGTGTCGCCGCTGGTGGTCCAGATGTACATGCCGAACGGGGCGGCGGCGGCCGTCGGTCTCGAACGCAAGGCCAAGGCCGGCGTCAGCACCCTGATCTCGGCCTGTGCGTCCGGCTCGGAGGCGATCGCGAACGCATGGCGCAACATCGTGCTCGGGGAAGCCGACATCGCCATCTGCGGTGGTGTGGAGACCAAGATCGAGGCCGTGCCGATCGCCGGCTTCGCCCAGATGCGCATCGTCCTGTCCAACAGCAACGACGATCCGGCCGGCGCCTGTAAGCCGTTCGACAAGGATCGCAACGGTTTTGTGTTCGGCGAGGGCGCCGCCCTCATGGTGATCGAGACCGAGGAGCACGCCAAAGCCCGGGGCGCCAATATCCTGGGCCGGCTCATGGGCGCGAGCATCACCTCTGACGGTTACCACATCGTGGCGCCGGACCCCAACGGTGAGCAGGCTGGTCACGCCATGACCCGCGCCATTCAATTGGCAGGCCTGCAGCCCACAGACATCGATCACATCAACGCGCATGCCACCGGCACCAGCGTCGGCGATGTGGCCGAGGGTAAGGCAATCAACAATGCGATGGACGGCCATGCGCCCGCGGTCTACGCGCCCAAGTCCGCGCTCGGCCATTCGGTCGGTGCGGTCGGTGCGGTCGAGTCCATCCTGACGGTGATGGCGCTGCGCGACGGCGTCATTCCTCCTACGCTCAATCTGCACAACCTCGATCCGGAGATTGATCTGGACGTGGTGGCCGGTGAGCCGCGACAAGGCGACTACAAGTACGCCATCAACAATTCGTTCGGATTCGGTGGGCACAACGTCGCGCTCGCCTTCGGGAAGTACTGAACCCAGCGCTTTCCACTAGAGGAGACCTTTATGACGATCATGGCCCCCGAAACTGCTGCTGAATCGCTCGACCCCCGCGATCCGCTGCTGCGCCTGCAGACCTTCTTCGATGACGGCAGCGTCGAGCTGCTGCACGAGCGGGACCGCTCCGGCGTGCTGGCCGCGGCCGGCACCGTCAACGGCGTTCGTACGGTGGCGTTCTGCACCGACGGCACCGTGATGGGCGGCGCCATGGGCATCGAGGGCTGTGCCCACATCGTCAATGCGTATGACAACGCGATCGAGGAGCAGAGCCCGATCGTGGGGATCTGGCACTCTGGCGGCGCGCGGCTGGCCGAGGGCGTCAAGGCGCTGCACGCGGTCGGTCTGGTCTTCGAGGCGATGATCCGGGCCTCGGGCTACATCCCGCAGATCTCGGTGGTCGTCGGCTTCGCGGCCGGCGGTGCGGCTTACGGCCCCGCCCTGACCGACGTCATCATCATGGCCCCCGACAGCAAGGTGTTCGTCACCGGTCCGGACGTGGTG
This sequence comes from Mycobacterium sp. DL440, assembly GCF_011745145.1. Taxonomy (NCBI): domain Bacteria; kingdom Bacillati; phylum Actinomycetota; class Actinomycetes; order Mycobacteriales; family Mycobacteriaceae; genus Mycobacterium; species Mycobacterium sp. DL440. The sequence goes on from NZ_CP050191.1 coordinate 2,891,325, forward strand.
CGCAGCGTCACCGGTGAGGACGTCGACATGGTGTCGCTGGGCGGCCCCGACGCCCACCACAAGAAGTCCGGTGTGTGCCACATCGTGGCCGACGACGAGCTCGACGCCTATGAGCGCGGTCGCCGTCTGGTCGGATTGTTCAGCCAGCAGGGTCATTTCGATCGGACCAAGGCCGAGGCCGGCGACACCGACCTGACCGCGCTGATGCCCGAATCGGCTCGTCGCGCCTACGACGTGCACCCGATCATCGAGGCTCTCCTCGACGAGGGCGTGCCGTTCGAGGAATTCCAGGGCAAGTGGGCCCCGTCGATCGTGGTCGGTCTCGGCCGTCTCGCCGGCCGGTCTGTCGGTGTGATCGCCAACAATCCGCTGCGCCTCGGCGGCTGCCTGAACTCCGAAAGTGCCGAGAAGTCAGCACGTTTCGTGCGGCTGTGCGACGCCTTCGGTATTCCGCTGGTGGTCATCGTCGACGTCCCGGGCTACCTGCCCGGCGTGGACCAGGAGTGGGGCGGCGTGGTCCGCCGCGGCGCCAAGCTGCTGCATGCCTTCGGCGAGTCCTCAGTCCCCCGCGTCACCCTGGTGACCCGCAAGATCTACGGCGGCGCCTACATCGCGATGAACTCGCGTTCGCTCAATGCCACCAAGGTGTTCGCCTGGCCGGACGCCGAGGTCGCCGTGATGGGCGCCAAGGCAGCCGTGGGCATCCTGCACAAGCGCAAGCTGGCCGCCGCTCCGGATCACGAGCGCGAGGCGCTGCACGAGGAGCTGGCCATCGAGCACGAGCGCATCGCCGGCGGTGTGGATTCCGCGATCGAGATCGGCGTGGTCGACGAGAAGATCGATCCGGCGCACACCCGCAGCAAGCTGACGCAGGCGCTGGCCGAGGCCCCGCACCGGCGCGGCCGCCACAAGAACATCCCGCTGTAACTCTTCAGCTGGCTCGAATGGCCAGTTATTGCACACTTTCGACGAAAAGTTGTGCGATAACTGGCGATTCGGCGTTTTGACCCAACTGGCGCGTGGTGCAACCGCCGGGAGTCAGCCGATCCGGCTCAGGTCATTGCCCACTGCGATCTGCATGATCCGGCGCTCCGGATCGTCGTTGGGTACAGCGGCTTTCCACCAACCACGTGATCGCTCTTGCCGGCAGACGGTCGAGGCGATGTATTCGTTGCCGCCCTTTCCACCCTCGCGCGAATGGGGAGGCAGGAAGCGGTAGATGCCTTTCCGCGATTTCTCCGCCGCCTGAGCCGGATTCGGGTTGATGCGGGTGTATGCGTCGACTATGTCGTCGAGCGTTGTCGCCTCACCGGGGAACGCGCCGGGCTGGAAGGCTTTGTCGACGAACGACAGTCCCGCGCGGCGAGCCTTCTCCACCCACATCGGAGTGCGCACCGGCGAACCACACCTGTTCCAGACGCTGCTCGGGCGGAGCCTTATCCGATTGGGACCAGATGGTCGGTACGAACGGACCGCGCCGCTCGTCGATCGCGAGTGCCTGGTAGGCCTCCCCGACCTTGGAACTCAGGGTGGTGTCGTGAAACTCGTACCGCTTGTTGAATTGACGGGCCAGCCACCCTCCGACTGACGGTATCCCCAGGGCGCCCACGGTGTCCCAGACGCCGACGAAACGGATCTCGGGTTCACAGGAGTACATCTTCCGGAACAGTGCCGCCGTAACGCTACGCCGAGCAGTCGGTCGGACCGGGTGGTGCCCACCCCCCGGTGGTAGAACAGCCGCTGCTCTCGCCCTGCTCATCGTGAGAAGCCAGCCCCATCGCCACTTTCGCGACGTTGGTCGGCGTCGGCTTGCCCTTCGTTGTCTGATCAGGTGTGTTCCACGTGCCGTCGCAGCACACCACCAGTCGCTTCGCCATGATCGAGCTCCCTCACCACACAGGTTTGCACCTCTTGGGTCAGTGTGCGCGCGGCGACCAGCGACGCCACGCGTAGTGGTCTACTCGACTTCCCCGAATTCCGCGATCATCTCGGCAGCCGCCTCACCTGCGCGGTCCCGGTCGGCGCTGACCAGCCCGATGCGCGTACGCCGGTCGAGGATGTCGTCGGCCCCCAGGGCCCCTTCGTGGGTGACGGCGTACTCGAATTCGGCGCGGATGACGTCGATTCCGTCGGCAACCGATTCGGTGGGGCGGGCGCAGCGCGCCTGGGCGATCACGTTGGGCGCCTCGGCGCCGTACCGGGCTACCAGCGAGGACGGCAACGCATGTTCAGATCGCAGGGTGGACACCGGATTGGCCGGGGCTCCTACGAGCGGCAGGTTGGCCGTACGGCAGCCCGAGCCGGTGAGCCCGCGCAGGGACAGCGCGCGGTCGAGCACATCCTGGGCCATGTACCGGTATTCGGTGAGCTTCCCGCCGATGATGCTGATCACCCCGCTCGCCGATTCCACCACTGCGTGCTCGCGGGACACGTCGGCCGTGTTGCCCTGCCCGGTGTCGATCAACGGCCGCAGCCCGGCATAGGCCCCTCGCACATCTGACGTGGTCAGCTCGGTGGCCAGCGCGGTGTTGACGGTGTCCAAGAGAAAGCCGGTCTCCTCCGGAGTCGGTTGTGGCACATCGGGAATGGGACCCGGTGCATCCTCGTCGGTCAGCCCGAGGTACACGCGACCAAGCTGTTCGGGCATGGCGAAGACGAACCGGTTCAACTCCCCCGGTATCGGAATGGTCAGGGCCGCGGTGGGATTGCCGAACGCGGCAGCGTCGAAGACCAGATGCGTTCCACGACTGGGCCGCAGCGTGAGCGCCGGATCGAGATCGCCGGCCCACACTCCGGCGGCGTTGATGACCACGCCGGCGGTCGCGTCGAAGGAATCCCCGGTCAGTTCGTCGGTCAGGCGTACCCAGGTGGCGCCGGCGGCACTGGCCGACACCCTGGTCAGGATGCGGGCTCCGTGCTGGGCGGCGGTGCGGGCGACGGCAGCCACCAGGCGGGCGTCGTCGATGAGCTGGCCGTCGTAGGCCAGATAGCCGCCGTCGAGCCCCTCGGTGCGCACGGTAGGCGCCAGTTCGACGGCACGATGTGCGTCCACCCGGCTCGACCGCGGCAGGGTGGACGCGCTGGTTCCCGCGAGCCTGCGCAGGCCGTCGCCGGCGACGAATCCGGTGCGCACCAACGCTCGCGACGCACGTCCCATCGACGGCAGCAGCGGCACCAGCTGCTGCATGGCGTTGACGAGGTGAGGTGCGTTGCGGGTCATCAGGATTCCGCGTTCGATCGCACTGCGGCGAGCGATCCCGATGTTGCCGGTGGCCAGGTAGCGAAGTCCGCCGTGCACCAGTTTCGAGCTCCACCGGCTGGTTCCGAATGCCAGATCGTGCTTCTCCACCAGCGCCACACTCAGACCTCGGGTGGCGGCATCCAGCGCGATGCCCGCACCGGTGATCCCACCTCCGATGACGATCACGTCGACCGGTTGCCCGTTGGCGAGTGCGGCCAGTTCGGTTGTGCGCCTGGTGCGGTTGAGTGCCGTCGGGCCGGTCATGATGCCAGGTATCCGTTCAGTGCGTGGGTGAGCTCGGCCACCAGCGCGTCGGCGTCGAGGATGGGCTCGACCATCTGCGCGGACTGGATCGCCGACTGGGTGATCAGCAGGCACATGGTGGCCAGTTGGCGGGGATCCCCGGCCCGGACGCGGTTGCCCCCCAAGCCGGCCTCTTGTGCGAGCTTGAGCTCCCCGGCCAGCGCATCGATCAGAATCTGCTGGCTGGTACCCAGCCGCTCGGCGATGTAGACCATCGCCACCTCGGGTGCGGAGTGCAGCACCGCCATGATCACCTCGTCGCGACGCAGCCGTGCGGCCACAGTGACGATGCGGTCGACCAGCGCTGCACGGCCCGGACCGCCGATCGCGGTCGTATCGAGAACACCCACGATCCGCGCGGTGAGCAGCGCGGCCAGGATCGACTGGGTGTCGGGGAAGCGCCGATACACGGTCGGGCGGCTGACCCCGGCCCGGCGGGCGATCTCCGCCAGAGTCACCCGGTCCACGCCGAAGGCCAGCACGCAGCTGGCGGCCGCATCCAAGATCTGGTCGCTCAGCGATCTCTCGTTACTGATTGACATCATGTGTAATACTGTAATGCATGACTCAGCCGGCCGAGCAGTTTCTGCCTCCGATGAAGTGGAATGCCTGGGGCGACCCGCAGGCAGCCAAACCGCTCTCCGACGGAATCCGGGCCCTCCTGCAGCAGGCGCTGGGCATCGATGCCGCGCCGCCGCCAGTGCCGACGCCCGAGCAGGTGCAGTTGCGGCCGTCGACACTGCCCGACGGTGATCGGAAGGCACTCGCCGCCATCGTCGGCGCGCCGCACTGCGGTACCGACACCATGTCCCGGCTGCTGCGCGCCGGTGGCAAGTCCACGTTGGACCTGTTGCGCCGCAACGATTCCGCCGTGCAGGATGCGCCTGATGCGGTGCTGCTCCCGGGTACCGAGAACGAAATAGCCGAGGTGCTCCGATACTGCACCGAACACCGGATCGCGGTCGTCCCGTTCGGCGGCGGGACCAGCGTGGTGGGCGGCCTCGATCCGCTGCGCGGTGATTTCACCGCGGTCGTCGCGCTCGACCTGCGCCGGTTCGACGCGCTACACAGCCTCGACGAGGTGACCGGTGAGGCCGAGCTCGGCGCGGGCGTCACCGGCCCACAGGCCGAGGCATTACTTGGCGCACACGGCTTCTCGCTGGGCCACTTTCCGCAGAGCTTCCAGTTCGCCACGATCGGCGGGTTCGCCGCCACCCGGTCCTCGGGGCAGGATTCGGCCGGGTACGGCCGCTTCGACGACATGGTCCGCGGCCTGCGCACGGTAACCCCGGCGGGGACGCTGGACCTCGGCCGGGCCCCGGCCTCGGCAGCCGGACCGGACCTGCGGCAACTGCTCCTCGGCTCGGAAGGGGTGTTCGGCGTCATCACCCGGGTCCGGGTTCGCGTGCATCCGGTGCCCGAGACCACCCGCTACGAGGCCTGGTCCTTCCCGGATTTCGCCACTGGCGCCGAGGCGCTGCGGGCCGTCACCCAGACCGGCACCGGCCCGACGGTGATCCGACTGTCCGACGAGGTCGAGACGGGGGTGAACCTGGCCACCACGGAAAGCATTGGCGAGCAGAGCATCACCGGCGGCTGCCTGGCCATCACGTTGTTCGAGGGCACCGCGGCGCACACCGAGAGTCGCCATGACGAGACCCGTGCCGTCCTGCAAGCCAACGGCGGTACCTCGCTGGGTGAGGCACCGGCCCTGGCCTGGGAACACGGCCGATTCAATGCGCCGTATCTGCGCGATTCTCTGCTGGCCGCCGGCGCATTGTGCGAGACGCTGGAGACCGCCACCACGTGGTCCAACCTGACCACTCTGAAGGCAGCGGTCACCGAAGCGCTGACCACCGCGCTCGCCGAATCCGGGACGCCGGCCCTGGTGATGTGCCACATTTCGCATGTGTACCCCACCGGTGCGTCGTTGTACTTCACGGTCGTCGCCGCCCAGCGCGGCAACCCGATCGAGCAATGGCAGGCCGCCAAGTCGGCGGCCTCAGACGCGATGGTGCGGGGCGGCGGCACCATCACCCACCACCACGCCGTCGGCGCGGACCACCGCCCGTGGATGCGTGAGGAGATCGGCGATCTCGGCGCCGAGGTACTGCGCGCCGTCAAGGCCACGCTGGATCCGGCCGGAATCCTCAACCCGGGCAAGCTGATTCCGTGAATCAGGTCACGGTCCTGACCAATCCCATGTCGGGACATGGCAATGCGCCGCATGCGGCCGAGCGGGCCGTCGCGCAGCTCCAACGACGCGGTATCGACGTGTGCGCGATCGTCGGGACCGACGCCGCGCACGCCCGCCGACTGGTCGGCGAGGCGCTGGACCGCGGCACCGACGCCCTTGTCGTGGTCGGTGGCGACGGGGTGATCTCACTGGCCCTGCAGGCACTGGCCCAGGGTGATGTTCCGCTGGGTATCGTCCCTGCCGGGACGGGAAACGACCATGCCCGCGAATACCGTTTGCCGACAGGCGATCCCGAGGCCGCAGCCGATGTCATCGCCGACGGCCACACCGAGACTGTCGACCTCGGCCGCATCGAGGATGTCTCCGGCGCGGTCAAGTGGTTCGGCACCGTGATGGCCGCGGGTTTCGATTCCCTGGTGAGTGACCGGACCAACCGGATGCGCTGGCCTCACGGCCGGATGCGCTACAACGTCGCGATGGTCGCCGAGATCTCTAAGCTACGACTGCTGCCGTTCCGTCTCACGTTCGATGACGGCCCGGAGATCCGCACCGACCTCACTCTGGCGGCATTCGGCAACACCCGCAGCTACGGCGGCGGCATGTTGATCTGCCCAGGTGCCGACCACTCGGACGGATTGCTCGACGTCACGATGATCACCTCGGCGTCCCGCACCAGACTGGTCCGCCTGTTCCCCACGGTGTTCAAGGGCACCCACGTCGACCTCGACGAGGTGACGACCAAGCGCGCCAAGACAATCCATGTCGAATGTCCCGGCATCAACGCCTATGCCGACGGGGATTTCGCCCTCCCGTTGCCGGTCACGGTGTCCGCGGTGCCGGGCGCACTGCGCTTATTGGTGCCCAAGCAGTCGTCAACTACCCGGCCATGAATGGCCAGGCTTGCAGCTGTTGTTCGTGACTGGCTGTCTCGCTTCACGCCGCGCTGGGGGCCGTTGACTGGGCCCAGGTGGTTGGTGCTCGGTGCGCGATGTTGTCGGCTCCGAGGATGTCTGCGTGTTCTGCAATGTATCCGCAGTCTCGACACACGAACCGGGCCTGGCTGGTCCGGTTGCGTCTGTCGGTATGGCCACACGCGGTGCAGCGCTGGCTGGTGTAGGCCGGGTCCACTTGGATGATCGGCACACCCGCGCGGGCTGCTTTGTAGGTGAGGAACGCCCCGAGTTGAGCGAAGGCCCAGCTGGAGTGGGTGGCGCGTTGGGGCTTGCGCAGCCGTACCCGTTCGCGGATCCCGGTCAGTTCTTCGACCGCGATTCCGCGTCCGGTGCGTTCAGCCTCGGCCACGATCCTCTTCGAAATCTGGTGATTCACATCCGCGGCGAAACGGGCTTCTTTTCGGGCGCGTTGGCGTAGCAGTCGTTTCGCCGACTTGGTGTTCTTCTTCTGCAGTTTGTGGCGCAGTTCGCGGTTGCGGGTGCGGCGGTCTTTCACGCTGCCCCGCCCGGCCGCACCGTCAGACGCTTGCGCGCGGTAGGTTTTCATCAGCTCCTGCGCTAAGGGCCGGTCACTGGTGACCGCGATGTTCTCGATCCCTAGGTCCACCCCGATCCAGCCGACTGCGGCGTTGAGATGTTCACCGTCGCGTACCGGCAGTTCGGGCAGATCAACGGTGGCGATCAGATACCCCACCAGTGGACCGCTACCGCGCCGTCGGCGGCGGCGGCGGCGGATCACCAGATCAGTTTCCCCGCTGCGATGCGCGCGTAGCAGGGCGATCTGCGCCGGTTCACCGACAAATCGCAGGTTCTTCAGCCTGCCGTCCACGGTCCAGATCGACACCGTCCCACCGGTGTCGGTGTCGGCGTCATGGTTCCAGGACAGACACCGGTCGTCGAACGGTTGGGCAGCCAACGCGCGGAACCGGATCGCAGTGGTTTGCACCTTCTTTCGCCGGGCACTGCCCGGCGGGCCGTACCGACCAGCCCGAAGATTGGTCCGCAGGGCGGTGTAGGAGTCGGCGACCTTGCGGATGCACGATTGGGCGACCTGGGCGCCCAACCCGGCGTGCTCGCGGGCTTGGGCGTAGGTGATCGCCCGCAGATCCCGCCCGCGAAACACCCGCTCACGATGCGCGATGCTCGACACCAAATTCGCCGTCTGGTTGCACACGTTCAGGGTGCGGATCAGCACATCCAACTGGCCGGCATCGGCCTCCAGTCGAACCTGCACCACCTGCTTCATACCCGCACCCTAACCGTGGCCACCGACACCGCTGGTTCGCCACAATCCAACGATGGTCTGTGTCACCACGGTGAGAACCAGATCCCGATGTTCGCAGGGGCAGATCGGTGGTCTACCACCTTCACGCCCATTTGGTCTTCACACCCACGTATCGTCGCGGTCCGTTCACCGGCGAGATCTTGGGCCGCTGCGAACAGATCATGGCCGAGGTCTGCGCCGACTTCGGCGCCGAGCTTCGCGAGTTCAACGCAGAAACCGACCATGTGCACCTGCTCGTGCAGTACCCACCCAAGGTCGCGCTCTCACGACGGGTCAACAGCCTCAAAGGTGTCTCTGCTCGACATCTATGCCAAGAGTTCCCAGGCCATATTCGCAAATACTTGTGGGGCCAACACTTCTGGTCGCCGTCATAATTCGCCGGATCCTGCGGCGGCGCACCACTGTCAGTGGTCAAGGACTACATCGAAAAACAAAAACGACCCAATTAGTCCGTGGTGCCAACGCTACGCGCCGACACCACGATCAGGATGCGATTCCTCCCAGCCGTAACGACCGGCGTTCCTCGCAAGATCACCGCTGAATGAACTCGACCATGCAGTCGCGGGCCTCACGGCTCTCCGGCAGAACGGCAGAAACGCCGGGAACGCGTGCGGCTCAGGTGACGGCGAGCGTTCGCAGTTCAGCCACTTTCGGGGATTCGGCGTGTTTGCCCGACACCGTGAACCGCACACGGTACGTTTCGTTCGGGCCGGGGTTTGAGTGGAGTGGACTGGTACGGAGCGTCATGGAATCGACCAAATACATCGGCCGCGTCGGCGCACTCGCCGTTGCTCTCGGCATCGGCACAGCCTTGACTTCCGGGAGCGGAATCGCCTGGGCCGAAGGCGGGTCCGGCGATCCTGGCAAATCAGCGGCGGGAAGCGCCGACAGCTCCACCTCGAGCTCGGCGTCCAAGAAAAACCTGGGCAAACCGTCGAACACCAAGAAGCCGGTCACCACTCCGTCCGGCACGCTGTCGAAGATCGGCGAGCGGATGCGCAAGGACGTCGAGTCCGGACTGAATGACGTCGGCGACGCGATCAAGCGGACACAGAACCGGCTGGATTCCGCACGTGCCCCGCTGCCGAACCGGACAACCAAGGCCCGGAGCAAGATTCGGGGCACATTGACCAATACCCCCGATACCGGCAGCAAGGCCGACGTCGGACAGAAGACCGATACCGCCCGGATCGTCCCGGAAGCCGCGACCACTGCGCCGGATCTGCGGCGCGCGCAGCGGCCCAACACCGTGGTCGTCCGGATGCGGGATACCGCCGAGGACATCGACCAGCGCGGTCGCGACGTCGTCTCCACGCTGCGCACCGGGTCCACCACGTTCGACATCCCCGACGTCGTACCGGAGAAGTCCGTCGTCCCGGCGACGCCGATCACCGGACCGAAGGTGGTCACCGCAGCGCCGGTCGTCTCGGCATTGTTGAGCGTCGCGGGGTTGTCACCGTTCGGCGCGGGTACCAGCCCGGGCGCACCCGGCCAGTCCCCCGCATTGTGGGCCATGATGGCGTGGACGCGAAGGGAAGTCGAGCGGACGATCAATCCGGTCGGGTCGCGCGTGATGTCGGCCAACGCTGCCGCTTCGGTGGTGGCCGAGGGTGAGATCCAGCCGATGGCGGCCACCCCCAACGCGGCGGTGCAGACCGATGACCTGACGCCCAAACCCCAGGTCCCATCATCCTTGGCGAATTTCACCGACAAGCTCGGGTGGGTCACCGGCCCCGGCGTCACCGACCACTGGTTCGTCGCGGGCACAGACCTGGGCATCATGTGGAACAGCGGTTACACCGACCCCGTGACCGGAAAACCGATCATCTACGCCTTGTTCGGCGATACCTACAGTGAGCCGGGGATGGCCGGCGACTGGCGCAACAACGTGTTGTTCCGCACCGCCGACACCGATCTGTCCAACGGCCTGCAGTTCAGCGATGCCGTGATCAATGCCGGGGCGCAGTTTCCCGGCGACCCCAACGGGGTTCATCAGTGGTATGGCACCGGGGGGTCGGCCGCCGGCGCTTCGCAGATCATCTACGATCCGGGCGGCCTCAACGGACTGTTCGGCCAGACCTACACGATGATCCCGACGTCGGCGATCGCGATCGAAAACCCTGACGCCGACGGCGGCTACCGGCAGTACGCCACGGTGATGTCGATCCGCACCTGGGACAACCCGGGCAGCTGGACCACGAACTACTCGGGGATCGCCTACTCCGATGACGGCGGCAAGACCTGGACCGTCGACAGTGACACCGTGCGGTCCTCCGGCTGGTTCCGCGCGGGCCCAGCCTATGTCCCCGGTGACGAGCATTTCCAGCAGAACGCGCTGGTGATGTCGGACGACCCGACCGACCCGTACGTCTATGTGTACGGAACACCTTCGGGCCGGCAGGGTTCGGCCTACGTGGCCCGGGTGCAAAAGGATCAGATCACCAACCTGGATGCCTACGAGTACTGGTCGGGTGAGGATTCCAGCGGTGCCGGGAAGTGGGTGACCGGTGACCCGTCGGCCGCCGCTCCCGTGTTCGGCTCCAGCAGTACCGATTTCCTGCCGACCGTGTACCGGGTCGCGGACTTCTTCACCTTCGGGTTGTTCACCAAGATCGCGAACGGCATCTGGGTCGGCGGTCTGCCCACGGGCGGCAATGTCAGCGAGATGTCGGTGCAGTACAACGAGTATCTGGGCAAGTACATCGTGCTCTACACCGACGGCGGTAACAACGTGGTGATGCGGGTGTCGGATTCGCCGCAAGGTCAATGGTCGGATACCACGGCCCTGGTGAACAACAACCTGTCGACCAACACCGGCATGTACGCACCCATGGTCCATCCGATGTCGGGCACCGACTACTTCAACACCGTCGATGCCAACGGCAATGTGGTGCAGGACAACTCGCAATACCTGTATTACAACTTGTCCTACTGGGACGACTACAACGTCCGGCTGATGCGCACCGACCTGTCATCGATGAAGACGGTGTCGGTGTAGGCCATGTACCGGGTGTTCGCGTCGATTGCGGCGGCCCTCATCGCGGCTGCCGCGCTCAGCACCACTGCGTGCGCGCACGCCGATCCGGAGCCGGCACCACCCGGTCCCGCCGACACCACGGCACCGCAACCGGACGCGTCGTGCACCGAAAGCCTCGCCGGCGCACTGACTCCGGCCGACCCAGGACAACTCGGCAACAACCGGCGCCTGCTGATGTGCGATGGCGTGATCTGGCAGGCATTCGGTGGTCCCTATCCGTCGTCGGACCGCTGGCTGACCACCGGGCCCCAATTGATCCTGCACGGACAGGGCCGGCGGAATCCGGAAGCAGCGGCGGGTACCTGGTTGGCGATCCCAGAGACCGCCGAGGCACGGTGCAGCGTCGAGGTTGTCGACGTCCTGGGTGCCGGCAAGACGTCGGAGCCCGAGACGTTCAGCGCCGGACCGGGCCAATCGCTGACCTTCGAGGTCAGCGACCACATGTTCACAGCGAAGCTCAGCGGCTACTGCCTCTGGACGCGTAGCTGACGAGCTACCCCACGCCCCGATTCAGCCACGACACCTCGGCGCCGTCACCGCCGTTGCGGTAGGGCTCTAGGGACTCGTCCCACGCGGTACCCAGCACGGTGTCGAGTTCGGCGGCCAACATGTCGGCACCGCCGGCCATCAGGGACCGCAGCCGCATCTCGCCGACCATCACGTCGCCGTTGGCACTCATCGCGCCGCTCCACAGACCGAGGTGGGGGGTGTGGCACCAGCGGTGTCCGTCCACTCCGGCGCTGGGATCCTCGGTCACCTCGAAGCGCAGCACTGACCAGGAACGCAGGGCATTGGCCAACTGCGCCCCGGTGCCGACGGGCCCAACCCAGTTGGTCACCGCGCGCAACTGGCCGGGCATGGCCGCTTGCGGGGTCCACTTCAGGTTGGCCCGCGCCGACAGGGTCGACGACAACGCCCACTCAACATGTGGGCAAACCGCCGCGGGTGAGGCATGGACATACACCACGCCTGTCGCCGCGTCGGCGAACTGGTTCGACGCACGCATCTGCTACTCCTTCGGATACGAGGGACGTCTTCCCCAACGGCCTGGTATTCCGATCGAGCATGCAGTTGTGTGTGCCGCGCGTGTCTATTGTGCCCTGTGTGGCCAGTGTTGCGCTAGTCTGTCCCGCTTTCTCTCAGGACACCATCAGATATTGCCGGCCATAGCGGGTAGGTCCAGTCCCCGAAGTCGCGGTCGGTGAGCACCACCAAGGCCAGGTCAGCGGCCGGATCGACCCACAGAAACGTCCCCGACTGACCGAAATGCCCGAACGTGCGCGCAGAGTTAGCCGAGCCCGTCCAGTGCGGAGATTTGCCGTCCCGGAGCTCGAACCCCAGTCCCCAGTCATTGGGGCGTTGCACCCCGAACCCCGGCAACACCCCGTCGAGCCCGGGAAACTGCACCGTCACCGCGTCGTCGTGCAGTTCCTGTGACACCAGCGCCGGCCGAAGCAACTCGGCGGCGAACACCGCGAGGTCGGCGACGGTCGACACACCGCCGAACCCGGCCGCCTGCGTTCCGCCCAACAGCGTGGACGCCGACATCTGCAACGGCTCGAACACCGCCTCGGTCAGATAGCTGCCGAACTCGATGCCGGCGGCCTCCTCGACGGCGCGGGCCAACAGTTCGAATCCGTAGTTCGAGTAGATCCGACGCTGTCCGGGACGCGCCAGCACCTCGGCCGAACGCATGGACACCCCCGACGCGTGCGCCAACAGGTGGCGGATCGTCGAACCCGGCGGGCCGGCTTGGGTGTCGAGTTCGACCGCGCCCTCTTCGATCGCGATGTGTACGGCCCTCGCCACGAGCGGTTTGGTCACCGAGGCCAACGTGAAGGGCTTGCTCGTGTCGCCGTGATCGGCCAACACCCCGGACGGGCCGACCACCGCAGCCGCCGCCGAGTCGACGGGCCAGGTATCGATTACACGGAGGACTTCGGCGACACTCATCGTCGCCAAATCTATCGGGCGGTCCCCAGGCTCCGCGAAAGCAATTCCTCGACCATGCCGGCCGCCACCGCATCCACCTCGGCGACCAGGCGCCGCAGCCCGACCACCCGCCGAACCAACTCCCCCGGATCGCCGTCGGTGACTGCCGAGAGCCGATGCACATCCAAGACCGCGCGGTAGGCCGACTCAGTGGATTCCGGTTCCGTGGCTTCACACCACCGCTGCATCGACTGTGTCCAGGACGACACCCGATCACCGGCGCCCCGGCGGTGCACCAGGTTCAACGCGCGGCGGTACACGTCTGCTGCCCATTCCACTGGCAGCGGTTCGTCGAGCACCGGAAGCAGCACCTGATCGAGGACGCGGTACCCGGCAGGGTCGCCGGCGGCGACCGCAGCCGTGCCGGCCAGCGTCTGCGCCAGTGTGACCAGGGCCGCGTCATTCAAGTTCTCCGCGATGGCGGCCAACTGCCGTGTCACGGTATCGAATTGCGTGTGATCGCCGGCGTCGGCGGCCGTGACGGCGAGCAGGTATGCCAGGTAGCCGTGCGCGGTGGTCTCCGGGACGCCGTCGAGCAGTACCTGCGCTCGTTGCCCCCAATTAGCGGCCGGCGCCACGTGCCCACGGGCCAACCAGGCCAGGCCGAGTTCGGCGGCCTTCATCGCCGCCTGCACCGGGTCGGTGCGCAGCAGGCGCGTGTGCACCTGTTCGTTGATCCGCACGGATTCGCGGCCGTGCCCCTGACGCCAGGCCGCGGCGGCGTATACGGCAAGATCGTCGGTGTCGAGGGCCTGCACCCCGTCGACACGGCTGAAGGATTCGTAGCTGGCACGCCAGTCATTTCGCCGATATGCCGAGCGTGCGACCACCAGCAGTTGGGTTCGATCGTCGACCACAACCCACCGTAACGCGCAGCTGCACCGCCGGGCCGAGATTCAGCGGACGACGGGATCCCGCCAGTAATTGGACACCTGTCCGGTTTGCATTAAGTTATAGGCATGCCTCAGACAGTGCGTGGTGTGATTTCTCGGAGTAAGAAGCAGCCGGTCGAATTGGTCGACATCGTCATCCCCGATCCGGGTCCCGGCGAGGTGGTGGTCGACATCATCGCCTGCGGGGTATGCCACACCGACCTGACCTACCGTGAGGGCGGCATCAACGACGAATACCCGTTCCTGTTGGGGCATGAGGCCGCGGGCACGGTCGAGTCGGTCGGCGAGGGTATCACCCACGTCGAACCCGGCGACTTCGTGATCCTGAACTGGCGCGCAGTGTGCGGTGAATGCCGCGCCTGCAAGCGCGGTCGCCCCCATTTGTGCTTCGACACCCACAACGCCGCCCAGAAGATGACGCTGACCGACGGCACCGAACTGACCCCAGCTCTGGGCATCGGCGCCTTTGCCGACAAGACCCTGGTCCACGAAGGTCAGTGCACCAAGGTCGATTCGGCGGCCGACCCGGCGGTGGCCGGCCTGCTGGGCTGCGGGGTGATGGCCGGCCTCGGCGCGGCGATCAACACCGGCGCTGTGACCCGTGACGACACGGTCGCCGTGATCGGCTGCGGCGGTGTGGGTGATGCCGCGATCGCCGGTGCCGCCCTCGTCGGGGCGAAGAAGATCATCGCCGTCGACACCGACAACAAGAAGCTGGACTGGGCCCGCGATTTCGGGGCCACCCACACGATCAACGCCCGTGAGCTCGACGCGGTCACGACCATCCAGGATCTCACCGACGGCTTCGGCGCCGACGTCGTGATCGACGCGGTCGGAAGGCCGGAAACCTGGAAGCAGGCGTTCTACGCGCGCGACCTGGCCGGCACCGTGGTGCTGGTCGGTGTCCCCACCCCCGACATGACCCTTGAGATGCCGTTGGTCGACTTCTTCTCCCGCGGTGGATCTTTGAAATCGTCCTGGTACGGCGACTGCCTGCCCGAGCGCGACTTCCCCACCCTGATCTCGCTCTACCTGCAGGGTCGGCTGCCGTTGGAGAAGTTCGTCTCCGAGCGCATCGGACTGGACGCCATCGAGGATGCGTTCCACAAGATGCACTCCGGTGAGGTGCTGCGGTCCGTGGTGGTGCTGAAGTGACCGGACCGGGAGAGATCCAGCGGGTGGTGACCAGCGGCAAGTTCGAACTCGACGGCGGCAGCTGGGATGTCGACAACAACATCTGGCTGGTCGGTGACGACAAAGATGTCGTGGTGTTCGACGCGGCCCACACCGCCGCCCCGATCATCGAGGCCGTGGGCGGGCGCAACGTCGTCGCGGTCATCTGCACCCACGGCCACAACGACCACATCACCGTCGCGCCCGAACTAGGCAAGGCGCTCGACGCCCCGGTGTTCCTGCACCCGGCCGATGAGATGTTGTGGCGAGCCGTCCACCCCGACGCTGAATTTCACAGTGTTCCGGACGATTTCGTCCTGCGCGCCGGCGGCATCGAACTGCATGCCCTGCACACCCCGGGGCACTCCCCCGGGTCGGTCTGCTGGTCGATCCCCGAGCTGAACGCCGTGGTCTCCGGCGACACCCTGTTCCAGGGCGGGCCGGGCGCCACCGGACGGTCCTACTCCGACTTCCCGACAATCCTCGACTCGATCTCGAAGCGACTGGGCCTGCTGCCCGGAGAGACCGTCGTCTACACCGGCCACGGCGACACCACCACCATCGGCGACGAGATCGTCCACTACGACGAATGGGTCGCCCGCGGGCACTGACACCAGGTTGCGATCACGCTGAGCCAGTTCCTTACCGGCAGTCCGCGGCGCGCCCATAGTGGCACCCATGACGAGTTCGGATGGGCGCACCGCGGCAGTGATCGGCGCCGGACAGACCGGTGTGACCGCAGCTCTCGGGCTGTTGGACAACGGCTTTGAGGTCACCCTGTACAGCGACCGGGACCAGCGCAGCCTGCGCGACGATGTTGCGGCCACCGGCACTGCCCTGATCTTCGGGGAGGCGCAGCGGGCCGAGGAGTCGCTGGGGCTCAACACCTATCTGGCCACCGCCCCGACGTCGACCGGTGAAAGTGTTCGCGTGGTCGACGGCTCCGGCCCGGACCGGTCGGAAGCGATTGCCTTCGATGTCGACTTCGACGGGTTCGTCGGGGTGGCAGTGGACACCCGACTGAAGGCCCACGATCGGCTCACGCTGTTCCAGCAGCGAGGTGGGCGGTTCGTGGTCGAAGCCGTCGATCCGGTGCGACTGGACGGGATCGCCGCGGGTGTCGACCTGACGTTGATTGCCACCGGGCGCGGCGGGTTGTCCGCTCTGTTTCCTGTCGATGCCGAGCGCTCCGCCTATGACCGGCCCCAACGCAGCTTGTTGACCGTGACGCTGGCCGGGTTACCTTACGGGCCTGAGGTTTTCGCCCATCGCAGCAGCGCCGGTGGACGCCACAGCGCCTTGACGGTGGTTTCCGATCAGGGCGAGGCGTGGTGGGGTGGGTACCTGCACAAGGATGCCGGGCCGACCTGGGCGTTTCTGGGCTGGGCCCGACCTGGCAGCGAGTGGGAGCGCCGCTTCGCCGGCGCCGAGGACGCGCAATCCGCGCTCGACATCGTCACCGCGTTGCACCGTGACTACATCGATTGGGACCTGCCAGAGGTCGGTGAGCTCAAGACCCTCGAGGCCGATCCGCACTCATGGCTCAAGGGTGCGGTCACTCAGGTGGTACGGGCCGGGGTTGGCCGTACCGCGAACGGCCATCCGGTGGCCGCCCTGGGCGATACCGCAGTCACCTACGATCCGATCGCCGGCCAGGGCGCCCAGGGTGGGCTGCTGCAGGCCGCGGCCCTGGTACGCAGGGCAGTCGCACACAATGGACCGTTCGACGAGGCCTGGCTGCGCAACGCATTCGAGGATTTCTATGTCGACCGGGCACGGGCCGCACAACTGGTGACCCGCTTGTTCCTGTCCGATCCGGCGCTGTCCGAGTACGGCAACCTGTTCTTCGCGGCGGCGCAGGGAAGCCCCCGATTCGCCTCGAAACTCTATGGCCTGCTTGATGATCCGAGGCCCATCGAATCGCTCCGCTCCGTGGCGGCTGCCAAGCAGCTGATCACCGAGTTCTCCGGCGAACCTGCCGACGCCTTACTGGAGCGGTTCGTCCCGGCCGGAACTTTCCAACGGTCCGGCTTGGCAACGCACGCCGCGTAGCGGCGTCAGCTTCCCAGGATCCGGCGCTTCTCCGCTTCGAACTCCGACTCCGTCAACGCACCGGTATCACGCAGGGCAGCAATAGTTTTGAGCTGCTCTAACCTGACCGCCTGGTCGTTGGGAACCTGAGACCCGGAATACGTCGGGATGTATGTCGGCGTGTCGGTCGGTGTGTACGTCGGCGTGTATGTCGGATACGTCCTCTTGCCAGAACGCTGCGCCCACACGATCGACAGGCCGAGCGCGACAGCGGCCAGGACCGCCATCCCGATGAACGGCCACATCACCCAGTAGTAGGGACTGCTGTGCCCGAAGACCAGCTGGGGATTCTGAGACGCGAAGACTGACGCCTTGGCGTCGATGCGGTAGGTACCGGCCTGCTTGATGTGGACCGTGAAGACCCGCACTGTGACTTCCCGGTTGGTCTTCGATGAACTGCTCATCGAATCGGTGATGAGGGGTTTGGCCACGCCGGACGGCGGAATGATGTCCAGCTGGATCGGCGGGACCATCACCCCCTTGCCGCCCACGGTCAGAGTGGTGGCGCGGTAGGCGATGTCCACGTCGCCGGCGGGCAGTTCCAGACTGGCCGAGCCCGGGATCGGCACCTCGCCGTAGGCGTCGTCATCCGCGATGACGAACGCGTTCACCATCACTGACCCGATGATGCCGAGAACGCCGATGGCCAAGGCGATGACGGACACGATGATCGCCGTCCGCGGGGCGCCCCCTCCGTTACTCATGGCCGAAGTGTGTCATAGCCGGCCGGAAGCGAGTTACCGTCGGGTATGCCTCGCGACGAGACGGAGACCGCCGAGACCACCGGACCGGCACGCCGGCCGGCGCTGCGTTACTGGGCGGCCCTGATCTTGGTCGCCCTGGCTGCGATCTTCGTCGCGCAGAACCGTGATCGGGTGGGTGTACACGTGCTGTGGGTGACCGTCGAGTCGCCGATGTGGTTCATCTTGGTCATCATTTTCGTCATGGGCCTACTCATCGGACTGCTGCTGCGCCGACGGCGGCGACCCTAGCCATGGCAAGGCCGCGCCGGGCCACACCCCGCCCGCATGCCGCCGGAATGAGTTCGGCGATCAAGCTTCTTGAACTGGCGGCGCAGACAGTGCCGATCCCGACACCGCCACAGCCCATCGTCATCGCTGATTACGGGGCCGGCACCGCGCACAACTCGATGCAACCGATCAGCGCCGCAATCGCGACCGTGCGCAGCCGCACCCGCCCCGAGCACTCCATTCTGGTGACGCACACCGATGTCGCCGACAATGACTTCTCCACGATGTTCCGGACCCTGGAGGAGGATCCACAGTCCTACCGGCACCGGGATCCGGCCACCTTCAGTTCGGCGATCGGCCGGTCGTTCTACAGCCAGATCCTGCCGTCCAACAGCGTGCACCTGGGATGGTCGGCCTGGGCGGTAGCGAGACTGAGCAAGGTGCCGATGCCGGTAGCCGATCACGTCGTCGCGGCCTACACCAACGACGAGCGGGTGCGCGCGGCCTATGCCAGGCAGGCCGCGCACGATTGGCACGAGTTCATCGCTTTCCGCGGCCGCGAGCTCCATCCGGGCGGCCGCCTGGTGGTGTTGACGACCGCACTGGACGATGCCGGCGACTTGGGCTATCGCCCGTTGTTCCGCGCTGTCGTCGGCGCATTGACCGAGCTGATCACCAGCGGTGTGGTGAGCGCCGAGGAGGTGACGCGGATGTCGCTGCCGATCGCCGGACGGCGCGCCGTGGATTTCACCGCACCGTTCGCCCCGTCGGGCCGGTTCGAGCGGCTGGAGATCCAGCACGTGGAGGTGGTCGACGCGGAGGATCGGATCTTCAACGCCTACCGTAGTGACAGGGACGCAAGCGCTTTCGGCACCCGCTGGGCCGATTTCCTCTGGTTCACCGCGTTTGCCGATCTGGGCGCAGCGCTCGAGGGTGCCCCGGACCGGTTGCCGGGCTTCTACGACCGGCTGCATGCGGGCATTGCGGAGCGGCTGTCCGCCGAGCCCGAGGAGATGCGCATTCCGATCGCAGCAGTGGTATTGGAGAAGCGCCGCCCGAGCCAGTGATCGACGCATCCGGTCATGCGGGCGACCAGGTCGGCAATGCGGCGTCGATCAGGTGTGGCCCCGGCTCGGCCAGGGCCGCCCGGAACTGATCGGCAAGCTCTTCCGCGGTGGTGGCCCGGGTGGCCGGAACACCGAATCCCTGTGCTATCAAAGAGAAGTCGATGTCGGGCCGGCTCAAGTCGAGCAGTGAGCGCGACCGCTCCCCATTGGCTTCCGTGCCCACCCGCAACAACTCAAGCTGCAGGATGGCGTAGGCGTGGTTGTTCAGGATCACCACGGTGACGTCGAGTTGCTCGCGGGCCATCGTCCACAGCGCCGAAATGGTGTATGCGGCACTGCCGTCGGATTGCAGGGCGATGACCGGGCGGTCCGGCGCGGCGATCGCGGCTCCCACCGCCACCGGCAGGCCCTGCCCGATCGCCCCACCGGTCAGGGTGAGGACATCGTGACGCGGGGCAGACGCGGTGGCGGCCGGCAGGAACACGCCGCTGGTGTTGGCCTCATCGGAGACGATCGCGTTCTCGGGCAGCAGTGCTGCGATCACCTGTGCCAGGTTCTGCGGGTTGAGCTCACCCGTGGGCAACTCGACCGGGCTGGGTTGCGATGGGCCGGGTAGTGCGCCACCCAATTCGTCTGCCAATGCGGCCAATTCATCCGCGGCCAGTGCACAGACGTCGGCGCCTTCGGGCACCAGGACACTCGGTTTGCCCGGGTAAGCGAAGAACGACACCGGCGACTTGGTTCCGACCAGCACCAGATGCGTTGCCCCGGAGAGCTGTTGGGTGGCCTGCTCGGCCAGGTAGCCGAGGCGTTCGATGGCGGGCACGCCCTGCCCACGGGCCAGCCGGGCCGGAAACGTCTCGACCAGCACGCGCGCCCCGGTGGCCGCGCCGATCCGCGCTGCCGCCCGCAGACCGTCGGCGTGCGTGGCGGCACCGCCGAGCAACACCACTGCACGCTCCCCCTCGGTGCGCAACAGTTCGGCCGCTTCCGCGACGTCCAGTTTCACGGCGGGATCGTCGCCGGTGTCCGAATGCCCAATACCTGGGTCCGGCAAAGGGTTCTGCGGTGCGCTGCCCCAGGAATAGTCGGCGGGCAAGATCACGGTGGCGACCCGCCCGGGCGTACCGGTCGCACTCTGCACGGCGCTGTGGACGGCGACGTCCAGGTCGGCGGCCGATTCGGGCCGGTGCACCGAACCGTGCGTCCAGCGCCCGAGCGCGTCGATGTCGGATTCCAGCGGCGCGTCGAGCGGTTGATGGTAGGTCGCATGATCGCCGACGACGTTGACCACCGGGGTGAACGCGCGCCGGGCATTGTGCAGATTGGCCAGACCGTTCGCCATTCCGGGGCCGAGGTGCAGCAGGGTCGCCGCGGGGGTGCCGGCGATGCGGGCGTACCCGTCTGCGGCTCCGGTGGCGACTCCTTCGAACAGGCACAGCACCGGACGCATGGCCGGAGTGGCATCCAGCGCGGCGACGAAGTGCATCTCCGAGGTGCCCGGGTTGGCGAAGCACACGTCGACACCTTCGGCGAGCAGGCGGTTCACCACCACTTCGGCGCCGGTGCTCATGAGACGCCTCCGGCGCCATTTTCACTTATCTGCCAGCCGTTGTGCACCCGTCCATATTGATCGGCCACCGGGCCGGATGCCAGTACCCGGCCTTGACTGATTATCAGTCAGTCTGTCACGGTGGGGTCTACATCCCAATGGGCTGAGCGGAGCCAGACATGCGACACCGTGGAATCGACCTCTCCGGCAAGAAGGCGCTGATCACCGGCGCATCCAGCGGGATCGGGCGCGAGCTGGCCCTAATCCTGGCGCAGCGAGGAGCGACGCTGGCGCTCGCAGCACGCCGCAAGGATCTGCTCGACGGCCTGGCCGACGAGATCGCCGGCCAGCGGGCACACCGACCGGTCGTGCTCCCCGTCGATCTGGCCGTGCCCGGTTCGGCGGCCGATCTCGGGCGCCGGGCCCTGGTCGCGCTCGGCGGGGTGGACATCGCGATCAACAATGCCGGCGCCAACCTGACCGGATCACAATCGCTCGTGGCCGACTCCACGGCTGCCCGCGCGGTCTTCGAGGTCAATGTCTGGTCCCCGGTGGCGCTCACCTCAGCATTGTTGCCGGCCATGCGGGCGGCCGGTTCCGGCGTGATCGTCAATGTCACCTCCACGGTTCAGGCGGTACCTCTCCCCCTGCTCGGCTACTACGCCGCCTCGAAAGCCGCGCTGGCCCAGGCCACGAAATCGCTTCGACTGGAGCTGGCCGGAACCGGCATCCGGGTGTTGGAGGTGGTGCCAGGTGCGACCGATACTGCGCTGCGCGACATCGATGAGCTGCCGTGGAAGACCACGCCGCCACCGACGTTTCCCCCGGTGACCCCCGCATCCACCGCGGCGGCCATCGTCCGCGGGCTGGAGCGTGGCGCAACGCGCGTCGTTCACCCGCGCTATTCACTTCTCCCCCTGGAGGTTCCGGTGCTCGGACGAACGATCGCCGCGGTCGGCGGCCGACGGGTCGATACCCTCGGCGCACTGGCCGAACCGGGCCGATGAGCACTCGCATCAGGCCGACCGATCGGCGTCAGCTCATCGTCGATGCGGCCCGAAAGCAGTTCGCGACGCGGCCATACGATCAGGTCACCACCGCACAGGTCGCCAAGGACGCCGGTGTGGCCTACGGCTTGATCGCCCACCACTTCGTCAACAAGCGTGGCCTGTATCTGGCCGTGATGAAGGAGATCGCGGAAGAGATCGCCGCGGCGCAGACGGCCGCCGCGCCGCCGGGTTCGAGCCTGGCAGATCGGCTACGCCATGCCCTGCGCAGCCATATCGCCCACATCGATTCGTACTCGGAAAGTTTCGTTGCGCTACTACGTGGTGCGCTGGGCGCCGATCCCGAACACCAGTCGGCCGTCGAACAGCTCCGCTGGTTGGGTGCTCAACGAATTCTGTTGGCGCTGGGCATCGTTGATCCCATCGCTCCTATCCTGCGCACCGCCATGCACGGCTGGATCGGTTTCCTCGACGAGATGATGATCGACCGCATCACCCACCGCGATGTGGACATCGATACCCTGGCCGACCTCGCCGCCGCCACATTGGCCGTTACGTTGCGCACCACTGCCACCCTCGACCCCTCGATCACCTACACCTCCGAGGCAGCGGCAGCCATCGACGCCATCACGTCCGGGTTCTGACCCAGCCATCCGCAGGTCAAGGTCTTGCCGGATGCAATTGACAAGATTCCTCAACAAACGTGCACCCTACGGGTTGCGCGTACTACGATGCGCTTACTTACGATTCCGTCAATTCAAGATCACAAGGGGGTTCACATGTTTCGTGCCTTCGTCGTCGCGGCAGCTCTGGTTGCCGGCGCCATCGGTGTGGCCCCCATGGCACAGGCCGACCCGCCCTATCGGTACTGCAAAGACGCGTACGCCGACGGCAGGTCCAACATGACCAAAGACGATCCCGGTTATGCCGACCACCTCGACAGAGACGGCGACGGCATCGCCTGCGAGAACAAGTCCTGACCAACCGTGACATCGACGATCGCGATCCGCGTTGTCGGTGTCGTGGTGTTTCTGATCGCCTTCATCACCCCTCCGGCGGTCGGGGCCGACCCCACCGCTACGACGGCAGAAGTACTGCGAGTGGTCGACGGCGACACCATCGACATCCGTGACGATGCCCGGGGCCGACTCCGCGTGCGAATCTTAGGAATCGACACGCCTGAGACGAAGAAGCCCGGTTACACCATCGGCTGCTGGGGTCCGCAGGCTACGGAGTTCGCGAGGTCGAACATGGCCGGACAACGGGTAGCCCTCCAGACCGATCCGACTCAAGATCGGACCGATCGCTATGGGCGCACCCTGGCGTACCTGGTCCGGGCCGACGGCTGGGATTACGCAGTGGAAGCAGCGAGGGCCGGGATGGCCCACGCATATGTCTACCGTGGCCACCCCGTCGCCCGTTACGACGCCATCGCGGCTGCCGAAAACGAAGCGAGACAAGCTCATCGCGGGCTGTGGGGTCCGCCGTGCGACGGCAACACCGAGTCCGTTCCGCGCTGAACGTCAACCCCCGGTATGACCGCCACCGGGCGCCGGCACCCACGGCAGGCCGGGGATCGTCGGATACGGGGCGGTGGGACTCCATGGCGCCTGCGTGGTGGTGGGCACCTGCGTGGTGGTGGTGGGCACCTGGGTGGTGGTCGGCGCCGGTGTGGTCGTGGGCGGCGCTTCCGTCGTCGTCGGCGGCGGCGGCGTCTCGGCCGGCGGCGGGTCCTCCGTCACCGGCGGAGCCTCTGGAGCGGGCTGCTCCACCGTCTGCGTCACGGTGTGCGGGGCCGGCGCCTCGTGCGTAACGGTCTGCGGCGCCTGGTCGGTGGCGGGTTCGTCGACCGGCACGGCAGGCGCCTGCTCGTCCGGAGCCGCGGTGGTCGACGTGACCGCCTTGGAGGTCGACGCCGGACGGGTGGGCTCGTCGCTCCCCATGACGGCCACCAATGCCGCCAGGACGGCAACCAGCACAACGGCGGCGCCGGCACCCAGAATCACGGGCGGCCGGAGATACCAGGGCCTAGCTGCGATCTCGTCGCGCTCGGTCAGCTCACGCTCACCGAACTCGAGTTGAGGTCGCGCCGTGGTCCGTCCACCCGCGGGGTCCAATCCGGTATCGAAGTCGGCCCCGTAATCGTCGCCGTAATTCTCGGCCCGGTAGTCCTCGACCGGCGCGACGTCGGGCACGTTCTCGGCATCGGACCAGGCCAGCGCCTGCGACGCGGCCGGAGGCTCGGGCGCCACCAATGCCGCGGCTTGCGTCGGCGGGGCTGCTGCCATGGAGGCCGGGGCCATGGCCGTCCTGCCGTCCTCCACGGTGCCACGCACCGCGATCAAACCACCACCGATGGCCGGGGTCAGCTCTGGTTGGGGCGCGGTGATCACCGGCAGACCGAGATGTTCGGACAACGTCGTCGTGATCGCGGGGATCCGGGCGCCCCCGCCGGTGGAGGCCACCGCCACCAGCTCCCCGGGGCGCAACCCGGTGCGTTCTATCGCGCCCTGCAGGACAGACATGAACTCGCGCAGCGGTTCGGCGATCACGTCATCGAGTTCATTGCGGTTCAGCCGCACGTCGCTGCGATGCCCCGGAAGTTCGGCGACCAGCGCCGTGACGGATTCGGTGGACAGACGTTCCTTGGCGCGCCGGCATTCGGCGCGCAGACGACCGAGCGAGCCGATGGCCGAGGTGCTGGCCAGGTCGATCGTTCCGGCCGCGGACAGGTCGTTCACCACGTGGGTGAGCAGTCCCTGGTCGATCAGGTCACCCGACAAGTCGGGATGCCGGATCGTCGGTGCGATCGGCTGAAAGCCGCGGTCGGCGTCGGCCAAAGTGATGCTGGTGCCGCTGCCCCCGAAGTCGCACACGGCGATCACACCGCGCGTCGGCACCCCGGGGTTGTCCTGCAGTGCGACCAGCGCCGCCACCGCGTCGGGCACCAGCACCGGATCACCGAAGCCTCCGATGGCAGCCAGTTCGGTGCGCAGCGCCTCCACCTGGTTGGGCCGCCAATGCGCGGGATGGGTGACGGTGATCGGGTCGGCGGGCGGACGTCCCCCGGTCAGGGTGCGGAGCAGCGCCGCCAGGGCGTCGGCCAGCACGGCCTCGCCCCGGTGCGAAGAGCCGTCAGGGGCCAGCATCCCGACCGGGTCTCCCACCCGCTCCACGAAGTCGGTGAGGATCAGGCCGCGCTCGTTCAGGTTGGGGTTCTCGCTGGGTACCCCCACTTCGGGAGCTCGGTGCGGGAACAGCGTCAGCACCGGCGACCGCGTCACCGCGGTGCGGCCCACCACTACCGCTGTGAGGTCCGTCGATCCGATCGACAACCCGATACCCTCAGCCATGTCACCCCGTTTCGAGAAGAACCCTATCCGGTAGTCCATCTCGATTGACGCGGCCGGCGTTACCTAGCGAATGGTGCCAAACCCGGGAATCAGAGGTAGATCCAGGGGCGTCACCCAGCCAGGCAAATGTTCGTTGACCGCGGGCACGGCGTTGAGCGCGCGCAGCCCGGTGGCCAGGCAGCCCGCGGCGGCGGCATCGCGTCCGGAACCGTCGGTGAACCGGAACGCGGTCTCCTGAGCGATGCTCGGGGTGCCTTCGATGTCGACGCGGTAGACGTCGTTGTCGTTTCCGGACGGCCAGTCCGGTGCGGCGTCCAGGCCGATCCGGTTGACGTGCTCGAGCTGGATCCGTGTCTCGCCACGGTAGACACCGTTGATCGTGAATCGCACCGCGGCGACGTTGCCGGCCGGGATGATGCCCTTGGCCGACTTGCGTTCGTCGGGGGTGATCCACTTGTCCCACGTGGTGGTGATCTCGTCGAGCTCGATACCCGCGGCGTGCGCGATCATCGGAACCGTTGCGCCCCAGGCGAAGATGAGGATGTCCGGGGTTTCGAGCAGGGCGCGGTGCTCAGGCGGTTTGCCGATGCCCATCTCGAATTCGTAGTCGCCGGTGTAGTTGGTGTAGTCGAGCAGTTCCGATGCCTGCACCCGACGCACCTCCGAGCACAGGCCCATCAGGGTCATCGGGAACAGGTCGTTGGCGAAGCCGGGGTCGATTCCGGTGGTGAAACAGGACGCCCCGCCGACCTCGCACGCCTCGGTGATGGGCTCGATCCAGTTGGGCGGGTTGAGGTGCATCTTGGGCCACACCCACGGGGTCATCGCGGTGGAACAGACGTCGATGCCGGCGCGCAGGAACCGGGTGATGACGTCGATGTTGGCGTCTGCGTGGGCTGCTGTCGGTCCGTAGTGGACCAGCGCGTCGGGCTTCAACGCGATCAGTGCGTCGATGTCGTCGGTGGCGGTGATGCCGATCGGGGCGCCCAGTCCGCAGATCTCGCCGACGTCGCGGCCCACCTTCTCCGGATTGCTGACACCCACGCCCACCAGCTCGAACAGCGGATGCCGCATGATCTCGGCGATCACCATGCCGCCTACAAAACCGGTGCCCCAGACCACAACTCGTTTCGTCACGGCGTTCACATTAGGTGTACTACCTACCTCCCCGTGGCGGTTCCGGCCAGCCCGCCGGCAGATGTTCGCGTAGTGATACCGGTCACAACCGGCATCAATATCGTGCGGCCGCATGTCCTTAGTAATCGATCGGTTCGCACAGCTTCGAACTCAGCATGAGAAGGACTCCGATGAGCACAAACACACTGACCGGACGACGCGCACTGGTGACCGGCGGATCCCGCGGAATCGGCGCCGGAATCGTGCGACGGCTCGCCGCCGACGGCGCCGCGGTGGCGTTCACCTACGGGGCCTCTGCCGCCGAGGCCGACAAGCTGGTCGCCGAGTTGAGTGCGGACGGCGCGAAGGTCGTCGCAATCCAGGCTGACAGCGCCGATCCAGCGCAGGTAGCGAACGCCGTCGAAGAGGCGGTGGGCGCGCTCGGCGGATTGAACGTATTGGTCAACAACGCCGGAACCGCCTACATGGCACCGATCGATGAGTTCCCGCAGGAGCAGTTCGACCGACTGGTCGCCATCAACATCGGCGGGGTGTACTCGGCCATCCGCAGTGCGGTCGGCCATCTCGGGGAGGGATCCCGCATCATCAACATCGGCAGCATCAACGCCGACCGCGTCCCGACTGGCGGAACCGCCGTATACGCGATGACCAAGGGAGCGGTGTCCTCCCTGACGCGCGCGCTGGCCCGCGACCTTGGACCCCGGGGTATCACCGTCAACAATGTGCAACCCGGTCCGATCGCGACCGATCTGAACCCCGACGAAGGTGAATTCGCCGATGTCGTAAGGCAAACCACCGCGCTGGGCCGCTACGGGCACACCAGCGACATCGCCGCCGTGGTGAGCTTCCTGGCCGGCCCGGAGTCGGGCTACGTCACCGGGGCGAACTGGAACGTCGACGGTGGCTTCACCGCCTGATCGCTCACAGGTTGATCGGGTCGGGCCGTTGCGGTTTCCTGGATGTGTCCTTCAGCGTGGACTTGAATTGCATTGCGCGGTATGGCCATCCGGTGTCGGTGCGCCACTGCGAGACCACCAGCCCGACACCGCCGGTGACGCCGAAGCGCGAACCCGGCAGCAGATAGCCGCCGTATAGCTGGGCGACCTTGCTGTCCGCCTGGTCCTCGGCGTCCCACGGCGATCCGGTGATCGGTGTCTGAATCGGGGTGGTGTACATGTTGGCCACTGGCGAGGACACCACCCGGTAGCCCAACGCATATGAGGACGCGAGGAATCCGCCGAGGACCCATCGGCCGGGGGCGGTGCGGCGGAAGGTCAGCTCGCCCCAGTGCTCGTCGGGTGGGGTGATCGGGGTGGCCTGGGTTCCCCACTGCCAGCGCCCGTTGACGAAGCCCCAGCTGGAATACTGCGACCGTCGGCCGATCTGATCGGGCCGGACCCGCATCAGGATGATGCCCTTGTCGCGCTGAAACCCGGTCGCCACCACGTACACCCAGCCGTCGTGGGGGTCGTAGTCCCACGACCAGCATTGGGCATGGCCGTCGTGCAGGTCCGCCGGAAACTTCGCCTGCTCGCCCAGGTGGGTCCAGGACACCCCGCTATCGTCGGAGCGCCAGATCTCGGTCCAGATGACCGTGCCGAAGCCGTGATTGACGATCGCGTGCAGGTACAGCGAGTCACCGACGCGCAGCAGATCCGACGGGATCACGGTGCTGATGCCGCCGCGCCGCCATCCGGATGCCTCGTCGTCGTGGAGGTAATCCCACAGTTGCCGCGCGTAGGCGGGGTCGGGCCCACCGGCGTATTCGTAGACGATCTCGTGGTTGGCGTCGCCGGTGCCGATCAGTACCACCGGTGAACGCCAGTCGCCCTGCCCGACGCGGCTGCCGGAGAACGTGTCACCGAACACCGACACCAACTTGCCGTTGGGGGCGATGATCGACGCGCCGAGATCGGTGGCGGTGACCCCGAACCGGTCGGTGCGTCCCGGCCCGGTGATGTCGACGACCTTGCCGTCGATCAACGGGACGGCACCGCTCACATGCACAAGCGCAGGCCCCAGGTCTGACAGTTCAGCGGATAGGTGTCAACCGGAATCTGCAGCGGCCGATCGTATTTCAAGGTGAACGGAAAGGTGTGGATCGCCGGCGCCAACGTGCCGCCACACGCCTCGTTGTTCGCGACGCTGCGGGTGCCGGTGAGTGCGATGTCGTCGAACTTGTAGGTCTCGTTGGTCGGCGCCCAACTGCCATCCGAGCACTGGATGCCCTCGAGCACCGCAGTTGAATAGACCCACTGTCCGCCGGTCAGCCGGGCATCGCCGCCCTTGGTGCCGCGGGTGGTTTCCACGTGCAGTCGGCACGCCACCGCCAACTCCAGAGGCTCGCGCAGATCTCCGACGGTCGGGACACAGGACGGCCAGACCGACCAGGACTCGTGCGCGAGGCCCTCCTGCGAGTAGTTGTAGATGCCCTGCATGAGCGGCTCGGCCTGTGCAGGAGCTGCAACCCCCAGGCTGAGTCCGATTCCCAGGGCCGACATCAGGGCGGTCGCGGCCGCCGTGCGCTTGAAGGTCACAATGGGTGAGTATCGCAGTCTTCATCAGCGTCGTCACCGGTATGGGCCCATACGCATCAATCCGGACCTGCCTGACGGCCCCAGCGGGTGAGCGCACTGGCGGATCGCCCGCGGTGATCCTGGAGAAATCGTGACCACACGACCAGCGGTGAAAACGTTGGCAGCAGTCCTGGTGTTCGTGCTGGCTGCCTGTACGACGGCCTGCTCCACCGGCAACGGGGTGAACCTCGGCGACGAATCGTCGGGCAACCTCATCGCCGCCATCGCCGGCGAACCCGATCAACTCGACCCGCACCGGACGAGTGCCTACTTCTCGTTCGAAGTCTTGGAGAACGTGTTCGACACGCTCGTCGAACCGGACGAGAACCTGCAGATGCGCCCCGCGCTGGCCCGGTCGTGGGAGGTCAGCGACGACCAACTGGCCTGGACCTTTCACCTGCGCGACGGTGTGCGCTGGCATGACGGCAGCCCGTTCACCGCCGACGACGTGGTGTATTCGTACCGGCGCATCATCGATGAGCAGCTGACCAATGTCGACAAGTTCAGTGCTGTCATCGGTGTCTCGGCGCTCGATCCCTCTACCGTCCGGATCACGGTCTGCCAGCCCACCCCGAACCTGCTGACCAATCTCGGCGGCTTCAAAGGCATGGCGATCGTGCAGCGGGCCAATGTCGAGAGCGGGCAGATCGCAGCCCATCCCATCGGCACGGGCCCGTTCTCGTTCGCCGCACGGCGTAGCGGCGACTCGATCACGCTCAAGGCCAATCCGCACTACTGGGGAGGCCCTCCCCCGATTTCCGGGGTGACGTTCCGCTTCATCTCCGAGCCGTCGACGGCGTTGTCGGCGCTGCAGGCCGGCGAGGTCGACTGGACGGATTCGGTGCCGCCGCAGCGCGTGGCCCAGTTGCGCGACGACGACTCCCTCACACTCGCGGTGACGCCGGGCAACGACTACTGGTACCTGGCACTCAACGAGGCCCGGCCGCCGTGGAACGACCCACGGGTACGCCAGGCCATCGCGTATGGCATCGACCGCGACGCGATCGCGGCGGCCACCAGCTACCGCACCGCCGCGACCAACCAGCTGGCGATCCCGCAGGGCAGCCCCTGGTTCACCGACTACCACCGCTACCGCTACGACCTCGATGAGGCAAAAAAGCTGCTGAGCCAGGCCGGTGCCGCACCACACGACCTGGACATGCTGGTGACCAGCGAGTACCCCGAGACGGTGACGGCGGCCCAGATCATCGCCGACAACCTTGCGCCCCTTGGCATCACGGTGAACATTCGCACCGTGGACTTCGCCACGTGGCTCGACGAACAGAACACCGGCCACTTCGACATGCTGATGATGGGCTGGCTCGGGAACATCGACCCGGATGACTTCTACTACGCTCAGCACCACACGAACGGCACCAGCAATGCCCAGAAGTTCTCCGACCCCGAGGTTGACCGTTTACTGGACGCGGGCCGCACCGAAACCGATGTCGCCAAGCGAAAAGACCTCTACGCCAAGGCCGCAACCCGGATCGCGGATGAGGTCAGCTACATCTACCTGTACAACCCGTCGGTGATCCAGGCGTGGGCCAACAACCTGTCGGGGTATCAGGTGCGCCGCGACGGCGCCGTCCGATTCCGCACCGCCGACCTGGATCGAGGTGAAATCAGGTGAACCTGGCCACTTTGAACAAGGTCCGTGCGAGCCATCCGATCGTCGAGTTCCTGGCCCGACGGCTGCTGTACTCGGCGGTGGTGCTCATCGGGGTCCTCATCGTGGTATTTGCCTTGGTGCACCTGGTGCCGGGCGACCCGGTCCGGATCGCGTTGGGCACCCGCTACACCCCGCAGGCCTACGACGCGCTGCGCGCGGCCAGCGGCATGGACCGGCCCATCGTCGAGCAGTTCTTCTCGTACCTCGGCTCGGCGCTCACCGGCGACCTCGGGGTCAGTTTCCGCAACGGCGACCCGGTCACGCTGACCCTGCTCGACCGACTGCCGGCGACGTTGTCCCTCGGGGTGGTCGGCATCCTCATCGCCCTGGTGATCGCACTGCCCGCCGGCATCTTCTCGGCGCTGCGGGAAGGCCGGGTCAGCGACGCGATCGTGCGGGTCGCCAGCCAGTTCGGCGTATCGGTCCCGGATTTCTGGTTGGGGATCCTGCTGATCGGGCTGTTCGCCTCGACGCTGGGCTGGTTGCCGACCTCGGGATACCGCCCCCTGCTTGCGGATCCGGGCGGCTGGTTGCGCCACATCATCCTGCCCGGGCTGACAGTGGGCCTGGTGGCCGGCGCGATCATGACCCGCTACGTGCGCTCGGCGGTGCTGGAGGTCGCCGCCATGGGCTATGTCCGCACCGCACGGTCGAAGGGCCTGACCCCACCGGTGGTCACCTTCCGCCACATCGTGCGCAATGCTCTGCTTCCCGTGTTGACCATCACCGGAATCCAGTTGGCCACGATCCTGGGCGGCGTGATCGTGGTCGAAGTCGTGTTCGCCTGGCCAGGTTTGGGCCGGCTGGTGTTCAATTCCGTTGCCGCCCGAGATTATCCGGTGATCCAGGGCGCGGTGCTGTTGATCGCGGTGCTGTTCCTGTTGATCAACCTGCTGGTGGATGTGCTGTATGCGATCGTCGACCCGAGGATCCGGCTGTCATGACCACTTCTGAGAATTACCGCGTCGCGTCATGGCGGCTGTTGTTGTCCAATCCGGTGACGGCGATCAGCGCCGCGGTGCTGCTGGCCGTGCTGGTCGTCGCGGTTGCCGCCACCTGGATCACGCCGTACGGCATCAACGACATCGACGTGCCCAGCGCGCTGCAGGGCCCCGGCACCGCCCACTGGTTCGGCACCGATGAGCTCGGCCGCGACGTGTTCTCGCGGGTGCTGGTGGCGATCGCGGCATCGCTGCGGGTCGCGGTGGTCTCGGTGGCGCTGGCCGCGGTGATCGGCGTGATGGTCGGTGTGCTCGCCGGTTACCGGGGCGGCTGGATCGACACCGTGGTGATGCGCGTCGTCGATGTGATGTTCGCCTTCCCGGTGTTGCTGCTCGCACTCGCGATCGTCGCGGTCCTCGGCCCCGGCATCACCACCACCATGCTGGCCATCGGGATCGTGTACATCCCGATCTTCGCGCGGGTGGCCCGGGCATCGGCCTTGGGCGTACGGGTGGAACCGTTCGTCGCGGTGTCGCGGAGCATGGGCACCGGCGACGGCTACATCCTGATGCGGCACATCCTGCCGAATATTGCCGGGCCGTTGATCGTTCAGCTGTCCCTGTCACTGGCGTTCGCGATCCTGGCCGAAGCCGCGCTGTCGTTTCTGGGGTTGGGCATCCAGCCGCCGCAGCCGTCGCTGGGCCGGATGATCTTCGACGCCCAGGGGTTCGTCACGCTGGCCTGGTGGATGGCAGTGTTTCCGGGCGCGGCGATCTTCGTGATGGTGTTGGCGTTCAACCTGTTCGGCGACGGGATGCGCGATGTGCTCGATCCCAAGCAACGCACCTCGATCGAGGCCAGAAGGGCGGGGCGACGATGACGGCACCGGTACTGAAAGTCAACGACCTGAAGGTGGCCATCGGCCGCCGCGAGATCGTGCAAGGTGTGTCGTTCGAGGTGCACCGCGAGCAGACGATCGGCATCGTCGGCGAGTCCGGATCGGGCAAGTCGATGACGGTGCTGGCCGCCACCGGTCTGTTGGACGCGCCGGGTGCGGTGACCTCCGGTGCGAGCACGCTGGCCGGTGGCACCCAACTCATCGGGGCGTCGGCGCGGGCACTGCGGGCCGTGCACGGTAGCCGGATCGGATTCGTCTTCCAGGATCCGGGGACATCGCTGAATCCACTGCTGACGCTGGAACGTCAGATCACCGAAACCCTTGAGACACATCGCAAGATGACCCGACGTCAAGCGCGCACCCGGGCCGGCGAGCTGCTCGACGCTGTCGGACTCCCCCAGGGGCGGCTCGATGCCTACCCGCATCAACTGTCCGGTGGGCAACGCCAGCGGGTGATGATCGCGATCGCCCTGGCCTGCGATCCGGAACTGCTCATCGCCGACGAGCCGACCACCGCGCTCGATGTCACCACCCAGGCCCAGATCATCGATCTGGTCGGCGATCTGCAACGGGATTTCGGCACCGCGGTGGTGTGGATCAGCCACGACCTCGGGGTCATCGGCCAGGTGGCCGACGAGGTCACGGTGCTGCGCGACGGAGAGGTCGTCGAGCAGGCTCCGATCCTCGATGTGTTCGACCATCCGCAGCGCGCTTACACGCGGGAGTTGCTCGAGGCCCGTCCATTGGTAGACGGGCCCGGGCCTGACTCCGCCCCCGATGACGCACCAGTTCTGTTGCAGGCCAACGGACTTGAGGTGCGCTACGGCGCGGTGCAGGCGGTCAAGGACGTGTCGTTCGAGATCCGACGGGCGACGACGTTGGGGATCGTCGGTGAATCCGGCTCGGGCAAGTCGACGGTGGCCGCCGCTCTGACCGGGCTGGCCGCACCGTCGGCAGGTACCGCAACGCTGGCCGGAGACGACGTATTCGCCGGCGGACGTGAGCTACGCCGGCGAATCAGCCTGGTGTTCCAGGACCCGTTCGCCTCACTCAATCCGCGAGCCCGGGTCAACTCCGCGATCGGTGAGCCGCTGCGCGTACACCGCTTGGCCACAGGGCGGCGCGGCCGCGCCGAACGGGTGGCTCAGCTGCTCGAGCTCGTCGGCCTGCCAACAGATTTCGCATCCCGCTATCCGCACGAACTGTCCGGAGGGCAACGTCAGCGCGTCAGCATCGCCCGGGCTCTGGCCACCGAACCCGACGTGTTGATCCTCGACGAGTCCACGGCATCGCTGGACGTGTCCGTGCAGTCGCGGGTGCTTGACCTGCTGTCCGAGCTACAGCGTGAGCTGGGCCTGACCTATCTCTTCATCGCACACGACCTGGCGGTGGTGCACCGCATGTGCCACGACGTGCTGGTGATGCGCGCCGGCGAGGTGGTCGAATACGGCCCCGCCGCCGAGTTGTTCGCCACCCCCCGGCACGAGTACACCCGCACACTGCTGGCCGCGGTTCCGCCGGCCAGGCCGCGTGAGAAGGTGTGAGCCATGACTGCTCTGGATGGAAAGGTCGCGCTGGTCACCGGTGCCTCATCGGGACTCGGCGCGGCGGTGGCCCAATTGTTCGCCACACGTGGCGCGAAGGTGTTCGGTGTGGCCCGAGACGCCGAGCGGATGGCGACGGTGTTCGAGGATGTGCCCGGCGGCGCGTATGCGTCCGTGGACATCTCCTCCTCGGAGGCGTGCCGCGACGCGGTGGCGCAGTGCGTCGAGAAGTTCGGCCGACTCGACGCGCTGATCAACGTCGCGGGCTTTCACCAGATGCGCCACACCGTCTCGGTGACCGACGAGGACTGGGACAAGGATCTCGCCGTCAACCTCAACGGCCCGTTCTTCCTGTGCCGGGCGGCGCTGCCGCATCTGTTGGAGGCCGGCGGCAACATCGTCAATGTCGCGTCGATCGCCGGCATCGAGGGCGAGGTGTACTCGGCGGGCTACTGCGCAGCCAAGCACGGACTCGTCGGGCTGACCCGCGCCCTGGCCATCGAGTTCACCTCGGAACGCCTCCGCGTCAACGCGGTGTGTCCGGGCGGCATGCTGACCCCGCAGACCACCGAGTTCGCCGCCCCGGAGGACGCGGACTGGAATCTGATCATGAGGATCGCCGCGCCCCGCGGAATGATGGACGTGGCCGATGTCGCCAAGACCATCGCGTTCCTCGCCAGTGACGACGCCTCCGCCGTGCACGGTGCGGTCTACATCGTCGACGCGGGTAAGACAGCGGGATGAGCACCGCCGTGCTCTCGCGCGCGACGCGTCGCAGCGGGACCTAGCCGCCCGGCACCACCAGGACCGGCCGGTACGTGCGCTGCAATGTCGCCGCCGCCACGCTGCCCAGCAGCACCTTCTTCAGCGCGGACCGCCCGCGCGAGCCCACCACCACAACACCGGCCCGTTGATCGTCGGCGAAAGCCACCAGCGCGTCGGCCGTCGCACCGGCACCCGATCCGCGGAACCGGGGTACGAGATGCGCAGCCTGGGCGGCGGCGACGTCGACCGCACCACCGTCGTCCACGCCGACCGAGACCACCTCACGGTCGGGGAATAGGGCGCCGGCCGCGGCCAGCGCCCGATCGGAACCCTTTGAACCGTCGACACCGACCACGACCGGCCCGTCGGCCACCGCGTCGTATTCAGCCGAGATCATGTTCTGGGACACCACGAGCACGGCGCGGGGTGCATGGTGCACCACCAGATCCGAGACGCTGCCCAGCTTCGAGTCACTCGCGCCCGCGCCGCGCGCACCGACGATCAGCACGTCGGGTTCGAGGTGTTCGGCCACCTGTGCCAGCCCGAGGCCTTCCCCCGCCCAGGTGCGCTTGACCAGCGCCTCGGGATTCCAGCCGGCGGCCCGGGCCAGGATCATGCCGGTGTCGACCAGCCGCGCGGCCTCACCCTCGCTCTCACTGTCGACGAGATCGATCAACTCGTCGACGTTGCGCGCCGAGTGCCGCAACCGGGCCCGCAGCCCCTTACTGCCGAACGGTGGCGTGCACAGATAGACGATTACCGCATCGGCCGCCGGGAACAGTGCAGCACCGTTGTTGATCGCCGCGTTGGCCGCCAGCGACCCGTCATAACCGAGCACTACCTTCATCTGCGTCCCCTGGTTCCGTTCGTGCGGCCGGAGTTCGTGTATCCGATTCCAGACTAAAGGGCCGATGGCAGTGTCCATAGGCTCCGGATCGACTTGGGACACCGACCGGAACACAGGTAGCCGACTACCCTATCGGCCGTTCGGGTTACGCGCGCAAGCTCAGCTCATGGACGCCACCGTCACCGGCTTGTCCCGCTACGCCGGAGCCGAACTGCGTGATCAGACCTTCAAGCGCTGGGTGCGCAGTGCGGCCGTGGTCAGCGCCGGTGGCGGCGGGATAGTCGGCGCCTTCCTGGCCTTCGCGGCCCCCATCGTGTTGAGCCCGGCCGACACTCAGCGCCTGTTGATGCGCGGCGGCACCGTACTCATCGTGTTCCTGGCTGTCGCGGTCCCGGTGATGATGCGGGTACGGCGTCACCGGTTCGCCGCCGGCACCGCCTGGCTCAGTGAGAACCGTCCACCCACTCCACGGGAACAGCGGATGACGCTGGGCGCCTCCGGGGAGGCGGTGCGGTTGTCGGCCGCGGTGTGGGGTGTCGGTGCGGTGGTCTTCGGGTCTCTGGCGCTGAGTCAGCAGGTGTCCACCGCGGTGTACATCTTCAGCGTGGTGGCGCTTGGCGGCATCTCGACGAGCGCGGTCTGGTATCTGATCGTCGAGCGGGTCATGCGGCCGGTGTCGGCTCGTGCCCTCGACGGCATCGCCTCGGACCGGCGATTCGGGCCGACGGTCGGGCGCAGGCTCGTGATGGCCTGGCTGCTGGCCACCGGGGTTCCGCTGTTCGGCGTCGCCGTATTGGCGGTCGGCTACCTCGCCGACGTCGGCTTCCGGGCTCAACGCACCTTCGCGGCCATCCTGATTCTGGTGGCGGTGGCAATCGTGGTGGGACTGTTCGCGATCCTGATCGCCATCCGGTCGGTCACCGAACGGGTCACCGCGCTGCGCCGCGCCCTGGCCCAGGTTCAGGCCGGTGACTTCCGTGCACGGGTCGAGGTCGACGACGCCAGCGAGATCGGGCGGCTGCAAGCCGGTTTCAACACGATGACGGCAGGCCTGGCCGAACGGGAGCGCATCCGCGACGCCTTCGGAACCTATGTGGATCGCGATGTGGCCGAACACATTCTGTGTGCCGCCGGGTCGGTGGAGGCTCAGGAGGTAGACGTCACCCTGATGTTCGTCGACGTCCGGGGATTCACCACGCTCGCCGAGCGGTTGCGGCCCACCGAGGTGGTCACCACGCTGAACCGGCTGTTCGAGCGGATCGTGCCGATCGTGCACGACCACGGCGGCCATGTCGACAAGTACGCGGGCGACGGCCTGATGGCCGTGTTCGGCGCGCCCCGGCACCAGGACCGTCACGCTGACGACGCGCTGGGCGCCGCATTGCAGATCGCCGCCGCCGTGCACGACGAGTTCAGCGGCACGCTATCGGTGGGCGTCGGACTGAACTCCGGGCCGGTCGTGGCCGGAAATGTCGGTGGCGCAGGCCGTTTGGAGTTCTCCGTGATCGGCGACGCGGTGAACATCGCCGCCCGGGTGGAAACCGCGACCCGCCAGACCGGCGACACGGTGCTGCTCACGGCTGCCACATTGAGTCAACTCACCAGGGACCAAGGCGATTTCGAGGCGCGCCCGGGGCTGGCCCTCAAGGGCAAGACCAATCCGGTGGCCGTGTACGCCCCGGCGTTTCAGCGCGCGCCGTACTCCAGGGGCGGTTCCGACGAATCGACTTTGCCGTAACTGCTGATGGTGAGTCCGTCGGGCCCAACCTCATAGCGTGCACCGTCGGCGGGGTTGGTGGCCACGAAGCCGTTGCCGGACCGTTCGGCGGTGGGGATCTGGAGATTGGCGCCGTCGCTGAGGCGCTCACCGCGGTAGGAGAAGGAGTCAGGGCCGCTCTGGCAGATCACCGCCAGTGAGGACGCGGTCCGGATCACCGCGGCGGGGGTGGTTCCCTCGAGGCAGCGCGCGGTGTGGTCGACGAAGCCCTGCTCGTCGGTGCCGCTGACGTCGGCCGTCGCCGAACCGGCCTTGGTGGTGCTCGTCGGCGCTTCGGATGTCGAGCTCGGCGGGGACGGTACGGCCAGCGTCTCGCGGGTGGAGGCACCATCGCCGCCACTCGCCAGAACTGCGGCCAGCACGGCGGCGATCCCGAACAGCCCCACCGACACCACGATCAGGATGAGCTGGGCCCGGCTGAACCGCGGCTTGCGGGCCGGGGCCTGCGGTACCTGAGGTGGGGGCGGCGCCGGCGGATACGGGGTGAATCCGGTGTGCTCCGGGTTCGGGTAGATCGAGGAGAACTCGCGGGTGCCCGGCGGGTGCGGATGTGGTGCTGTGGCTTATACACATTTGAAGGTGCCGACGAAGAGGATAGTGTAGTTCACGGTGGGCGTAGTGTATGTGATGTCTCGCTGTATGTTGATGACGGACTGTAGTGTACTAGACTACGTGTATGTGTGTGTGTTAGTTATGTGTATAAGGGACAGGGGGCGGGCGGCACCACCCGCCGCGCGGGCAGCCTTGGCCAGTTCACCAGCACTGGAATAGCGGTCCACGGCGTCCTTGGCCATCCCCTTGGCGACGACCTCGTCGAATGCGCGCGGTATGCCGCGGCGCATGATGCTGGGCCGCGGCGCCGGAGTGAACATGTGCGCACTCATCAGTTGGCGCAGATCACCGGTCTCGAACGGTGGCCGGCCGATCATCATCTCGTAGAGCAGGCAGGTCAGCGCATAGACGTCGGCGGCCGGTCCGACCGGGCCACCGGAGAACCGCTCGGGTGCCATGTAGGCGCTCGACCCGATCAGCACGCCCGTCATCGTGACGCTGGCCTCACCCCCGACGTGAGCGATACCGAAATCCACCAGGTAGGCGAAGTCGTCCGGGGTGAGCAGCACGTTCTCCGGTTTGATGTCGCGGTGCACCAGGCCGTCGGCGTGCGCGGCGTCCAGCGCCGCGGCCACCTGCGTGACGATGGCGGTGGCACGTCCCGGAGTGAGCGGGCCGTTGGTCCGCAGCAGTTCCTTGACGCTGGCGCCGTCGACCAGGCGCATGTCGATGTACAGGACGCCGTCGATCTCGCCGAAATCGTGCACCGGGATGACGTGGGGTTCCTGCAGCCGCGCCGCGACCCGGGATTCACGCCGGAACCGCGCCTGAAAGCTCGCGTCGGCGGCGATCTCGGTGCGCAGCAGCTTGACCGCCACCATGCGTTCCTTGACCGTGTCGTAGGCGCGGTACACCTCACCCATTCCACCGACACCGATGAGCGATTTCAGCTCATACGGCCCGAACCGGGTGCCGAGGCGCGA
This sequence comes from Mycobacterium sp. DL440, assembly GCF_011745145.1. Taxonomy (NCBI): domain Bacteria; kingdom Bacillati; phylum Actinomycetota; class Actinomycetes; order Mycobacteriales; family Mycobacteriaceae; genus Mycobacterium; species Mycobacterium sp. DL440. The sequence continues at coordinate 2,930,133 of NZ_CP050191.1, forward strand.
GGCACCGGGAGGCGGCGTCATTGCACGATCCTTTCAGCCCTCCCCGACTGTCGACGGTCCGCCGACCGTGCCGCACCGGCGCGGCGCATCGGGGTCCGGTGACGAGGATATACGTGCGCCGTCAGCCGAACGACGAGTGCGGGGCCCCCATGCCCGGGTCGATCTTCGTCGGCCCCGAGACCGACGGCGCGATCGGGAAATCGAAGATCGCCGTCGGGATGTACACCGTCGCACAGGCATTCGGGATATCGACCACGCCGGACAGGCGCCCCTCGATGGGTGCCGCACCCAACAGCAGGTACGCCTGCTCGGGGCTGTAGCCGAATTTCGTCAGATACTCGATCGCGTGCAGGCAGGCCCGCTGGTAGGACAGGTGCGAGTCCAGGTAGCGCTGCTCACCGTCGAGGGTGACAGAGGTGCCGGAGAAGGCGATCCATTCGGAGTACTGCGGATCGGTATTGCCGGGCATGAATATCGCGTTCTCGCTCACCCCGTAGGTCTCCATGCCGCCGGGGATGACGTCGACGCGCAGGTCGATGAAGCCGCCCATCTCGATGGCACCGCAGAAAGTGATCTCACCGTCGCCCTGCGAGAAATGCAGGTCGCCGACCGAGAGGTTCGCCCCGTCGACGTACACCGGATAGAACACCCGACTGCCCTTGGTGAGGTTCTTGATGTCCTGGTTGCCGCCGTTCTCCCGCGGCGGCGCGGTGCGGGCGGCCTCGGCCGCGGCCAAGGTGGCGGCGTCCCCGGTCAGCCCGCCGAGGATCGCGTCGCGCGGCTCCGGCGGCAGGGCCAACGGCGGCACCCGGTCGGGGTCGGTGGCGATCAGTGCCGCCTCACGGGTGTTCCACTTCGCCAGCAGGCCGGTCGAGGGTGCGGTGCCCATCAGCCCGGGGTGCACGATGCCGGTGAACTCCACGTGCGGGACATGGCGTGAGGTGGCCTTCTGACCGGAGAAGTCCCAGATCGCCTTGTAGGCGTCGGGGAACTGATCGGTGAGGAACCCGCCGCCGTTGAGCTTGGGAAAGATGCCCGTGTAGCCCCAGCCCTGGCCGGCCAGCGGCCCGGAGTCCTCTTGCGGGATGGGGCCGACGTCGAGGATGTCGACGATGAGTAGATCGCCCGGTTTGGCGCCCTCGACGGCGATCGGGCCGGAGAGCACGTGCACCGTCGTCAGCGGTGCGTTGAGGATGTCGTCGGCCGAATCGTCGTTGACGATGGCACCGTCGAACCACTCACGACAGTGCACCCGGAACGAGTCACCCTGCTTGACCGTCACCGCCGCCGGGATGTCGGGGTGCCACCGGTTGTGGCCCAGCTTCTCCTGATCGGTGAACTTCTTGGTCGAGTCGAGGGGAAATACGAGTTCAGGCATTGATCCTCCTTCACAGAATTCAGGGACGGGGCAACTTCTGATGGAGCGGGTTGGTGGTGACTTTCTGCCCCCGGCCACCGGATGGCGGTGCGGCCACCACTGCGGGACGGTCGGCCGACGTGCGTGTCGCGTCCTGAAGCGCCATGGCGGTCGAGGCGCCGCGGCCCAGGTTCGGCGAGGAGATCATTCGGCGGGCGGCCGCGCCGCAACTGGGGCAGTCGATGACGTCCGGACGCCCGCTCATCGAATACATCTTTTTCGTCACGCCGCAACCGGACGCACAACGAAATTCGTAGAGAACCAACAGATTTCCTCACGGGTCCGAAGGCGGAAACGACATATGCGACGTTACCCATACGTGCCGATCTTGGCGCGCCGATTCGGGGACATTCGGCACCGGACGCAGGAACGCCGGCCGACCCTTCCCTGCCGCATCCGACTGGGGCAGCGCGTCCTGCGGTAGCTTCACGCAGACGTGCCCGAAAACCAGTCGGCAGATCCTGAGGATGTCTCGTGAATGACGTCAAACCGTTCTCACCCTCGATCGACTGGAGTTCGGAGCTACTGCACTCGCTGTGGTGGCTGGCGCAGGCCTGGACCATCACCGCGGTCTGCACGCTGGCCGTGCTGGTCTTGCTCGCCCGTTTCACCACGTGGGGTCGGCAGTTCTGGGCCGTCACCGGTGCCTACTTCACCGGGCGCCACAGTCTCAAGCCGTGGCTGATCTTGTCCGCGATGTTGCTGTCGGTGATCATCGGCGTCCGGTTGTCGGTGTTGTTCAGCTACCAGACCAACGACCTGTTCACCTCCGCGCAGATCGCGGTCCAGGGTTTGGCCACCGGCAACGACGAGGTGAGAGACTCTGGCATCAGGGGGTTCTGGATCGCGCTGCTCACCTTCTCGGTGCTGGCCGCGATCCTCGTCACCCGAGTGATGGTCGACCTGTTCATGACGCAGCGCTTCATGCTGGCCTGGCGCACCTGGCTGACCGACCGGCTCACCGGTGACTGGCTCGACGGCCGCGCCTACTACCGGTCCCGGTTCATCGACCAGACCATCGACAACCCGGATCAGCGCATCCAGTCCGACGTCGACGTGTTCACCGCACTGTCGGGCCCACAGCCCAATACCCCGCACCAGACGAGCAACGGCACGCTGCCCTTCGGCGCGATCTCGGCGATCGTCTCGGTCGTGTCGTTCACCTCGATCCTGTGGAACCTCTCGGGTGACCTCAATGTCTTCGGCGTCGACGTACCGCGGGCGATGTTCTGGTCGGTGTTCGTCTACGTCGCATTCGCCACCGTGATCGCGTTCGCGCTCGGCCGACCACTGATCCGGCTGTCGTTCAACAACGAAAAGTTCAACGCTGCATTCCGTTACGCATTGGTACGCCTGCGCGACGCCGCCGAGTCCGTCGCGCTCTACCGCGGCGAGAAGGTCGAGCGGTCACAGCTGCGGGAACGCTTTGCCGCCGTCGTCACCAACTACAAGCACTTCGTCAACCGGACCATGGCCTTCACCGGCTGGAATCTGTCGATGAACAACATCATCATTCCGCTGCCGTGGATGCTGCAGGCCCCGCGGTTGTTCACCGGTCAGATCCAGCTCGGAACCGTCAGCCAGTCGGTGTCCGCCTTCGGTGCCATCCAGGACGCGTTGTCGTTCTTCCGCAACTCGTACGACACCTTCGCGGGCTACCGGGCGTCGATCATCCGTCTGCATGGGCTGGTTGCCGCCGACGAGCAGAGCCGGGAACTGCCCAAGCTGGATGTCGCGGATCTCGCCACGGACACCGACAGCCTCGTCGAGCTCGGCGACGTCGAGGTACGCAACCCGGCCGGCGAGCAGTTGATCGACGATCTCAGCCTGTCCCTGGCCGCCGGCGAGGCGATGATCATCACCGGCAAGTCGGGCACCGGCAAGACCACGCTGCTGCGCAGCATCGCCCAGTTGTGGCCGTACGCCTCAGGTTCGGTGCGTTGCCCGCAGGGCGACAACGAGACGCTGTATCTGTCGCAGGTTCCCTACATTCCGTTGGGTGATCTACGGACCGTGGTGTCCTACCCGCACCAGCCCGGGGAGTTGCCCGACACGGCGCTACAGGATGCGCTGCTCGCGGTCGCGCTGCCGCGCTATGTCGACCGGCTCGACGAGGACGCCGATTGGGCCAAGGTGCTCTCCCCCGGCGAGCAGCAACGCGTCGCGTTCGCCCGGGTACTGCTGACCAAACCCAAGGTGACGTTTCTCGACGAGGCGACCTCGGCGCTCGACGAACCGCTGGAGTTCATGATCTACAGCCTGATCCGCCGCGAACTGCCCGACACCGTGCTGGTCAGCGTCACCCACCGCTCCACGGTCCATCGCCACCACAACACCCACCTGGAACTGCTCGGTGACGGCCAGTGGCGCCTGGGCCGCGTCGACGACATCGAACCAGTCGGCGTGTAGCGCCTGTTGGCGGCGGCTGGCGGCCTATCGCCATACCTCCGTCTGGTAAGACGGGTGGGAACGACACCACGTAGTAAGGTAAGCCTTCGCACAATGCCCGACCGCTGCATCGTGCTCACCCCACCGACCACCAAGGGTTCCTGATGGCCGATTCCAGAGCCCCCCACACCGGGGTTGCTCGATGGATCCGTCGACTCGCCATTCCGGTGATTGTCGGCTGGATCGCCCTCCTCGCGTTTCTGAGCGTGACCGTTCCCCCGCTCGAGGTGGTCGGCCAGATGCGCTCGGTGTCGATGAGCCCCGACGAGGCACCGTCGGTGATCGCGATGAAGCGCGTCGGCAAGGTGTTCGACGAGTTCCACTCCGACAGCTCGGCGATGATCGTGCTGGAGGCCCAAGGGGACGGGGCCAAGCTCGACGCTGATGCCCACCGGTTCTACAACGACATGGTCGACCGGCTCGAGGCCGACAAGAAGCACGTCGAGCATGTCCAGGATTTCTGGGGCGACCCGCTGACCGAGGCCGGCGCCCAGAGCAATGACGGCAAAGCCGCTTACGTGCAGGTGTATCTCGCCGGCAACATGGGCGAGTTGCTGGCCAATGAATCGGTGGAAGCCGTCCAGAAGCTGATCGCGGAGCTGTCGCCGCCGCCGGGCCTCAAGGTGTACGTCACCGGACCCACCGCCCTGGCGGCCGATCAGCAGATCTCCGGCGACCGCAGCGTCAAGATCATCGAAGGCGTCACGTTCCTCGTCATCATCACGATGCTGCTGCTGGTGTACCGGTCGATCATCACGGTGCTCCTGGTGCTGGCGATGGTCGTGATCGAGCTGTCGGTGGCCCGCGGGTTCGTCGCATTCCTGGGCTATCACAACCTGATCGGCCTCTCGACCTTCGCGACACAGCTTCTGGTCACGCTCGCGATCGCCGCGGCCACCGACTACGCAATCTTCTTGATAGGCCGATATCAGGAAGCCCGCAGTGTGGGCGAGGACCGCGAACAGGCCTATTACACGATGTTCCATGGCACCGCCCACGTGGTGCTCGGCTCCGGTATGACAATCGCCGGGGCGACATTGTGTCTGCATTTCACCCGGTTGCCCTATTTCCAGACCCTCGGTATCCCGATGGCCGTCGGTATGACCGTCACGGTGCTGGCGGCGTTGACGCTGGGACCCGCGGTCATCACGGTGGCCAGCCGGTTCGGCAAGGTGCTCGAGCCCAAACGTGCCATGCGCATCCGTTTCTGGCGTCGGCTGGGAGCCTTCGTGGTCCGCTGGCCGGGTCCGGTGCTGCTGGGCACCATCCTGCTGTCCTTGGTCGGTCTGCTGACCCTGCCGGGCTACCGGACCAATTACAACGACCGCAACTATCTGCCGACCGATCTGCCTGCGCAGGAGGGTTACGCCGCGGCCGACCGGCACTTCTCGGCGGCGAAGATGAACCCCGAGCTGTTGCTCATCGAAACCGATCACGACGTCCGCAATTCCGCGGACTTCCTGGTGATCGACAGGATCGCCAAGAAGATCTTCGAGGTGCCCGGGGTCGGGAGCGTGCAGGCCATCACCCGCCCGCAGGGTGAACCGCTGGAGTTCAGCACCATTCCCGCTCAGATGAGCATGGGTGGGGTCATGCAGACCATGAACCGCAAGTACCTCACCGACCGCGCCGACGACATGTTGCTGCAGGCCGACGAGATGCAGAAGACCATCAACACGATGGATCAGATGATCACGCTGATGGTGGAGATGAGCTCCATCACGCACAACATGGTCGGCAAGATGGACACGATGGTCGTCGACGTCAAGGAACTCCGGGACCACATCTCCGATTTCGACGACTTCCTGCGCCCGCTGCGCAATTACCTGTACTGGGAACCGCACTGCTACGACATCCCGGTCTGCTGGTCGATGCGCTCGGTGTTCGACGGCCTCGACGGTGTCGACGCCCTGACCGACAGCATCCAGGAACTGATGCCGGACATGCACCGGCTCGACGCCCTGATGCCGCAGATGGCCACGATGATGCAGCCGCAGATCGAGACGATGCGGACGATGAAGACGATGATGCTGACCATGTACCAGACCCAGAAGGGTCTGCAGGATCAAATGGCAGCGATGCAGGACAACCAGACCGCCATGGGCACGGCGTTCAACGACTCCAAGAACGACGACACTTTCTATCTGCCGCCGGAGATCTTCAACAACGCCGACTTCAAACGCGGTATGAAGAGCTTCATCTCCCCCGACGGAAAAGCGGTGCGCTTCATCATCTCTCACGAGGGTGACCCGCTGACGCCCGAAGGCATCGGACTCATCGACGGGATCAAGCTGGCCGCCAAGGAGGCCATGAAGAACACGCCGTTCGAGGGTTCCAAGATCTACATGGGCGGTACCGCGTCGGCCTTCAAGGACATGCAGGAGGGCAACAACTACGACCTGATCATCGCCGGGATCTCGGCGATGTGCCTGATCTTCATCATCATGCTGATCATCACGCGCAGCCTGGTAGCCGCCGCGGTGATCGTCGGTACCGTACTGGTGTCGCTGGGAACCTCGTTCGGATTGTCGGTTCTGGTGTGGCAGCACCTGTTGGGTATCGAACTGCACTTCATGGTGATGGCGATGGCGGTGATCGTGCTGTTGGCCGTCGGCGCGGATTACAACCTGCTGCTGGTGGCGCGACTCAAAGAGGAATTGCCCGCGGGTATCAACACCGGCATCATCCGGGCCATGGGCGGCAGCGGATCGGTGGTGACCGCGGCGGGACTGGTGTTCGCGTTCACCATGATGTCGATGGTCGTCAGCGAGATGATCGTGGTCGCCCAGGTGGGCTCGACGATCGGGCTCGGCCTGCTGTTCGACACCCTGGTGATCCGGTCGTTCATGACACCGTCGATCGCGGCCCTGATGGGCCGCTGGTTCTGGTGGCCGCAACTGGTGCGTCAGCGCCCGGCGCGCGGTGTGGTGGCGCGAGCGATGGAGCGCACCGGCCGCTGATGGTTCTGGCGGCCCTCCGCGCCGCGTAGTGTCTACGACATCGGGACCACACCAAGGTGGCTCAGGCTCACTCCATCGAGGTGTCACGCATGACCAGAAGTACTGAGGCAAAACAGCTTTCGTTAGGCGTGCTGGCGCACTCCCGGAAGCCCAACGAGCGCAGGCTGCCCATTCACCCGGCTCATTTCAGCCGGATCGATCCACCGATGCGGCAACGGATCTTCCTTGAGCGCGGCTATGGCGAGGAGTTCGGCGCCACCGATGACGTACTGGCCGAGTTGGTCGGCGGCATCAGGACCCGCGAGGAGATCATCGCGGACTGCGACATCATCCTGCTGCCCAAGGTGCAGGCGGAGGATCTGGCGGAGCTGAGGGTGGGACAAGTCGTCTGGGGGTGGCCGCACTGTGTGCAGGATGCCGCCCTCACGCAGATCGCGATCGACCGGCGGCTGACGCTGATCGCCTTCGAGGCGATGAACCACTGGCAGGCCGACGGTGGATTCGGTCTGCACGTCTTCCACAAGAACAACGAGCTCGCGGGTTACTGCTCCGTGCTGCACGCGATGCAACTGGCCGGAATCACCGGCAGCTACGGTCGTCGGCTCCGCGCCGCCGTCATCGGATTCGGTGCCACGGCCCGCGGCGCGGTCACCGCTCTCAATGCCCACGGCGTCGATGATGTCCATGTCCTGACGAACCGTGAGGTGGCGGCCGTCGGATCACCCATCCACTCGACGCAGATCGTGCAGATGGGACGCGACAAGGAAACTCCTGAGCGGACGTGGGCCGACACCCCAGCGGACGGCGTGGTGCCGGTGGCTCGTTTCCTTGCCGAGAACGACATCGTCGTCAACTGTGTCTTGCAAGATCCCAACGCTCCGCTCATCTTCGTCACCGAAGACGATCTGCCCATGTTCAGCCCAGGCAGCTTGCTCGTCGACGTCTCCTGCGATGCCGGCATGGGCTTCAGCTGGGCGCGCCCGAGCTCGTTCACCGACCCGGTCTGCATGGTGGCCAACGACGTCTACTACTACGCCGTGGACCACAGCCCGTCCTACCTATGGAACTCCGCGACATGGGAGATCAGCGAGGCGCTGATGCCGCACATCGAGACTGTGCTCGACGGCCCGGCAGCGTGGGATGCGGACAACACGATCTCGCGGGCCATCGAGATCCGCGAAGGCACCGTACGGAACCCCGACATCCTGAAATTTCAGCACCGTCAGGACGCCTACCCGCATCACGTCTTCCGGTAGATCCTCAGCTGACGGGTTCGGTGACAGCCGCGGTGATCAACAGGTCCGCGGCCGCGTCGACCCGCGCCCGGTCGGTGGTCACCAACCCGTCCTGGCACAGGCCACGCAAACCGGAGACCACCAGTGTCGCGCGCGCACGCGCGTCATCGGGGCCGTAACCGATCGCTGACAACGCCTCGGAGATGGGGGCGATCATGACCTCGACGGCCGTCCGGGCGGCCTCGCCATAGGTCTCGGGGTCGGTGATCGCCAGGCTGAGGACCTGAAGCAGCAACCGCACATTGCGACGGTCACCGCCGCGGGTCAGCGCCCGCCACAACTTCTGTGCGGAATCGACGAACTCGCCCGGGTTGGTGACACCGCTGAACATCTCCCCCAGCTGCGGGCGGCTCGCGTCCAGCGCCTGAACCAGTAACTGGGCACGATCACCGAAGTAGTACAGCAACATGCGCTTGCTGGTGCCCAGGGCCAGCGCCATCGGCGCCAGCGACATCTCGCCGATGCCGTGTTGTTCGAGGTAGCCCACAACGCCCTTCAGCAACTCTTCACGTTTGGCGGGGTCTGCGGTTCGGGGCACCCCTTGACTGTACCGATCGGTACATTTATAGTCAATAGCGTACCGGTCGGTACATTTTAGTGATTGAGGAGAAACTCATGACTGGGCTCCGAGTTGCCATTGTGGGCGCCGGCATCGGCGGTCTGACCGCTGCGATCGCCATGCGCGCCAACGGAATCGATGCGACCGTGTACGAGCAGGCGCACGAACTCAAGGCGCTCGGCGCGGGCGTCTCCATCGCGACGAACGGGTCGCGCATCCTCACCCGCCTCGGGGTGGGCGACGCGTTGGCAGCGATCGCCGGGCCGGTCACGCACTACCAGTTCCGTACCTGGCAGGCCGAACCGATCGCAGGCGAGCCCTCGACTCTCGGCTTCGGGGACCCCGCGAGCACCTGGTGCCTGCACCGCGGCGAGTTCCAGAGGGCGCTTGCCGACGCACTGCCCGCGGGGGCCCTGCGGTTGGGTCGCTCCTGCGTCGGGGCCACCGAGCATCGCGACGGGGTCCGTGTCGAATTCTCGGACGGCACAACGGTCGACGCGGACCTGCTCGTCGGCGCCGACGGTATCCACTCCCGCCTTCAGGGCAAAGTCACGCCCGCGGCCGCACCCGTGAGCGAGGGAATCATGGCCTACCGCGGGCTCATTCCCGCCGACCGGCTGCGCGGCGTCGCAGATATGACTGCCAGCTCCATGTGGCTGGGCCCCCGCCAGAGCTTCCTGGCCTACCCGGTATCCGCCGGCGAACTCCTCAACATCGTGGCGTTCGTCCCCACCAATCTCACCATCGCCGAATCCTGGACTGCCCCTGGTGAAGTCGCCGAGCTCGCCACTGCATATCACGGCTGGGATCCCCGGGTGCCGGCGATCATCGACGCGATGGATTCCACCTTCCGGTGGGGAATCTACGACCGCGAACCGTTGGATCGGTGGGCCACCGAACGGATCACCCTGCTGGGCGACAGTGCCCATGCGGTCACTCCGCACCTCGGACAAGGAGCCAATCAAGCCATCGAAGACGCAATGACGTTGGCCGTGCTCCTGCGTGGCGCGAAGCCCGGCGAGATCAGCGCGCGTCTGCGGCGGTACGAGGACCTACGGATGGACCGCACCGGCCATGTGCGCCGGCAGGCGCGGCACGCCGGGCGCATCTACCGCTCCACCGATCTCACCCCGCGGGCACAGGCTGACCAACTGCACGCGATCCTGGACAGCGTCGCCATCAACACCTACGACGCCGAGCGGGTCGCCGAGAACGCGGGGCTGGCCGCCTGAGGGGTCAAGTCCGCCGTTCGGCCTCGATGTAGGCCGCGAGGACGTCGGCCAGGGTCTCCAGCTCTCTCGACGAATCGATCGGTGTCGGCCAGACCATCTGGGCCACGACCAGACCGCGCAGTGTCGCCCAGATCAGGTTTCCGATCCCGGCGCCCTGCGGCGCGGACAGCCCTTCGGCCAGGTAGGAGCCCAGCCGGTTCAGGTGCTCCATCAGCTCGGCCAGGTGGGTGTTGGCCGAACTGTCCCGCATCCCCCGCGTCGAGATCAGGATCTCCAGGGCCGCCATCGACACCGGGCTGGAGAACGCCCGCCAGACGATATCGACGATTACCGCGGTGCGGGCCCGGGTCGTCATGTCCTCGTCGAAGGCGGGTAGGTCGGCCAGCGTTTCGGCCAAATCACCGAATCCGTTGTCCACCACGGCCATCAGCAGTCCATCGAGGTCGCCGAAGTGGTACTGAACGACACCCCATGTCACCCCGGCCCGGCCGGTGATGTGCCGGACACTGGGCGGGGTGAACCCTTCGTCCAGGATGCAGCGCACCGTTTCGGCGATGACTGCCTCACGGGTGCGTTCGGCACGAGCCTGGCTTCCGGTGGCAGGCCGACGACGTGCGGTCATGGTCGCGATATCACCACATCACCCCGCGGAGGTGATCCAGCGGGCGCAGGTCATGGGCGGCCAGGATGCCGCTGGGCGCGGAGCACGCCACGTCGATCGCGTTGATGGCGCGCGCGGCCGTGGCGATCACGCCGCCCTCGTTGTGGTCGACGCCTGACCCACCGACGTGGGTGTTGATCTCGACGCCGGGGCTCCCCTCGACGACAACGCGGTGCACACCGGGGTGGCCGTCTGGCGGGTACGGCCATTCCGGGGCGGCCACCTCGGTCAATCTGTTGACATGTTCCATCGTGATGACCGCCGCGCCGTCGCGTATCCCCTCGACACCAAACCGGACCGCCGCCACCTGCCCGGGGTCGACGTTCATCATGGTGCACTCGATGGGTACGGCGGTGACCCAGGGCTCCCAACGCTCACGCACCTCGTCGAGTGTCACTCCCAGGTCGTCAGCCAGGCTGCGAACTTGCGCACCCCACATCGAGGCCAGCACACCGGGCAGGGACATCACCGGCCGGTGATCGGCGGGCGTGCCGAAACCGAAACTGGCACCGGTGAATTCGGCGTCGTCATAGGACCCGTAGTCAAAGACCTCCTGCACCGTGATCGCGGTGGCGCGCGCTGCCAGGCTCAGCGCGGCGTAGACCAGCGTGTCCCCGGAGAAACCCGGGTCGATCCCGTTGATGTACAGCGTGGAATTCCCGGCGGCACAGGCGTGCCGCAGTGGTCCGCTCAACCACTCCTCGGCCTGATCGGGTGCGACCATCCACACGAAGGAGGTACCGACGACGTTGGTACCGGCCCGCAGAAAGCGGGTGATGTCGGACAGTGCCTCGGTTGGGCGGGTTTCGGCTTGCGATGTGTAGACGACGCAGTCGGCGTTCAGGCCGACCAGTTGATCGATGTCGTCCGTGGCAATCACCCCGGTCGCTCCGTCGATGCCGCACAATTCTGCCGCGTCGCGCCCGATCTTGCCGGGGCTGGACGCATGCACCCCGACGAGCTCGAGGTCGGGGCGCTCGATGAGGCTGCGTAGTGCGTGCCGGCCCACGTTGCCGGTGGAGAACTGGATGACACGACGGGACAAGGGATCTCCTCAGAGCAGGTCGGTGATGGTCTTGAGGCCCGCCTCGTAGAGGACGCCGGGCAGCATGCCACCGTCGATCTCAATGGTGGTTCCGTTGATGAAATCGGCTGCTCCGGAGGCGAGAAACACGCACGTGCGGCCGACCTCGGCCGGCTCTCCGCCCCGCTTCATGGGGACGGCGCCGAAGTACTTCGAGCCCGTCGGATCGTCCTTGGGCAGGACGAAGGACCGGAAGTTCTCGGTGATCGTCGGCCCGAGCGCGACACAGTTGACCCGCGCCTTGGGGCCCCACTCCTCGGCCAGCGAGCGGGTCAGTTGGTTGAGGCCAGATTTGGCCGCACCGTAGGACACCAAGGTCGGGGAACCGGCCGGGTGCCCCGCCCCGCTGGAGACATTGATGATGCACCCGGTGCCGTCCTGGGTCTTCATCTCACGAAACACGCGGACCGCGAACCACAGTGGACTGATCAGGTTCATCTGGACGGCGAACGCGTGGAACAGCGCGGTGCGCTCGAAGTCGTCGCCGGAGGACGGCGCACCCTGGATCCGCGACACCAGGGCTGGAATGTCTTCGGCGTGCGGGGCAGGAACGGTGCCACCGGCGTTGTTGATCAGAATGTCGATGCGGCCGTAGGTGTCGGCCACCTGCTGCACGAATGCATCGATCGCGCGGTAATCACCTTGGTCACAGACCAATTGGGCAGCGCGATCCCGCCAACCGTCCTCGATTCCCGGAATCTGCGGCAGCGCCGATCGCGAGCACCCGACGACGGTTGCCCCGGCGCGAAGCAGTTCATGCGCGATGCCCACGCCCACACCGCGGCTGGTTCCGGTGACGACGGCGACTTTGCCTTCGAGTGATGCCACGAACTAGAAAATTACACGTTTAATGTTTTGGCGGCAATGGTGCGCTATCTGCCGTTGACCAGCAGCGCCGCTTCCTGCGGGGTGAGCAAGCGTTCCTGCTTGGCGGGATACCGCCGGCTCTTGATGGGGCACCGGATCAGCGAGAGGGCGATCCGTGCGGGTCGCGCGTCAACGGTTCGGCTGATGTACATGACGGCTCCTTACACCCCGGGCAGCATCGGGTAGGCGCCGGTGGGTTGTTCAACGGTGCCGACCGGTTGTCGAACAGCGGCGCCCGGCCCGCCGAAGCTCGGCGAAGTACCGCCGCCACCGGTCAGTATCGACAACAGGGACGCGTAGTCGTCGATGGCATTGACCAACGCGCCGGGGTCGAACGGCACCGCGGGTGCCTGATCATCGGACGGCAGCGGTGCCCGGGGCGTGGCGGCCGCCAGACCGCTGCTCACCGTCACTGCCGCCAGCGCGCCGGCGATGCTCAGCGCCGTATACCCGAACAATCGGCCGAAGGTGGTGTGCGCTGTCATGGTGTTCTCCCCGATCTGACGTGGCGTGCATCAGTGCACTTGTGTCACTCGGGCAACACTGGTCCGCAATGGTCACATTCAGGCCACGGCACCATCACAAATCGCACGCTATGGCGTGGCTTTACCTTTGCCCGCAACCTGCTGTGAGAAGGTGCCGCGCTCCGCGAGGTCAGTTGTCGTTCAATCCCAAGGCGCGGGTCATCGTGAAGAACAGGTCGGTCTGATCCGTCAGCCCGACGACGTTGGCCGCACTCGGACCGTAGGCCGCGATGCGCAACTGGGATCCGGTGTGGCCCTGGTCCATGGCGTCGAGGTTGTCCGACGTGCCGTAGGAGATGGTCAGGTCCTGTCCGTCCTTGCTGTGGAGCACGCGGGTCAGACCCGGGTAGATGGCGTCGCGGGTGACCTCGAACGGCAGCTTGGCCTCGGCCGCGGCATCGCGGACGTCGTCAAGGTTGATGGTCTCGACGATCTGGCTGCTGTGGGCATGATCGGCGGTGACGATGACCAGGGTGTCCTTGTTCTCCTTGGCGAAGTCGAGAGCCACCTTGGCGGCCTCGTCGAGGTCGACGGTCTCGCCGATCTGCCCGCAGGGGTTGGCGGCATGGTCCTGCTTGTCGATCGAGGCTCCCTCGATTTGCAGGAAGAATCCGTTCTCATTGCCCTTCAGCAAGTCGATGGACTTCCCGGTCATGGCAGCCAGCGTCGGCACCGATGCGCCACGGTCCGCGTTGTCCTTGCACTCGACGGCCGGCTCCAGGTAGCCGCCCTTGCTCGCGACCGGGCCGGTCCAACGGGTCGGCATGTTGCCCTCGGCGAACAGACCGAGCAACGGAGCATCCTGGTCCGCCTTGTCGGCCTTCCCGAGTTCGTCGGCGTTGCGCACGATGGTGAAGCCACGCTCCTTGGCCTGGACCTCGAGCGTCTTTCCTTCGTAGTCACCGGCTTTGGCGACCTGCTGGAAGGTTTCGGCGCCGCCGCCCATCACGAGGTCGGCGCGCGTGGTGAGCAGCTGTTCGGTGATCGACCCGTTGCCGCCCTTCTCCAGAGCATTGGTCGTGCATTTCGCGGTCGTCTCATCCGGCCCGTAGCACTTGCGCCCGGTGACGTGCGCGAGTTGCACTGCCGGCGTGGCGTCCTGGATCTCGGAGGTGGAGATGTCACCCGTCGCCTTGCCCGCGTCCTTGGCGAGCTGCAGCAGCGTCTTCTGATCCTTGCCGTGGATGTCGACCGAGACGGCACCGTTGTAGGTCTTGGTGCCGGTGGCCCAGGCCGATCCACTGGCGGCCGAATCGGTCACGTAGGTGGGCTTGCCGTCCTTGTTCAGGGAGTAGTGGGTGTACTGGCCGGTCAGCGGGAAGGCGTCGAGACCCGGGAAGGCACCGCCCGCTCCATGGGCATAGTTGCGGGCAACCGTGATCTCGGAGTCACCCATCCCGTCGCCGATCAACAAGATGACGTTCTTGGCGCCGGTGTTCTTGATGGAGTCGGCGATCAGCGTGCTGCGGTCGTCACCGGCGCGGGTCGCGCCGCCGTGCTCGGACAGGGCGCCCTTGGCGGTGGGATCGAGTAGCGGAAAGGAGGAGTTGCCAGCCGTGCGGTCAGCGCCGCCGCCGCACGCGGCGGCCAAGCTCGCCGTACACGCCACCGCCACCGCCACCGCGAACCGCTTGCGCCTCATCCGAGTCTCCGTATCGTCGTCATCTCCACCAAGCCCACACATGGTTGAAGCCACAGGTGAACCGATGTTTGCCCGACAGTCGACACCCGGGTAACGGCAATCAAACAGATAGCCGGCCTATCGGCGTCGACGGCTGCGACAACGGGTACGACGCGTTGTTGCAATCGGAACTACCTGGCCATTTCTGACGTCAATATTGTCCAAACGCCTTTGCCCGCATTGGTACCGTGCGGCGAGACGAACGGGGATGCCCATGACCAAGCACATCACCACCTGCCTCATCGGAGCGATGGCGATCGGCCTGGCCGCCACGGCGTGCAGCCCGGTGACCGAGAAGGCCGAAGCCACGACCACCACGACTGCGCCGCCGGACACTAATGTCACGACGACCGCGGCTGCGGGCGCTGGATCGCTGACGTCACTGTTGCCGACACCGGCCGACGTGCAGCAGACCAACGGACCCGACGACATCGCCGACGGCGGAATCCACCTGCACTACCAGGTCAACGGGGCGCCGGATGCCGTGATGACCGCGTACAAGAACGCGCTGCAGGACAAGGGCTGGGCCCTTACCACGATCATCTCCTCCAGCGGTGGCGGAGGCGGCGGGGCCACCTATACCGGCACTCACGGTGACGCCTACGGCGTATTCGACGGCGGTGGGTATGCCAACACCACCTACATCGACGTGTGCAGCT
The DNA here is from genome assembly GCF_011745145.1 of Mycobacterium sp. DL440. NCBI lineage: Bacteria > Bacillati > Actinomycetota > Actinomycetes > Mycobacteriales > Mycobacteriaceae > Mycobacterium > Mycobacterium sp. DL440. Next base: position 2,945,520 of record NZ_CP050191.1, read on the forward strand.
GGCCCGCCAAGCCGGCGAATCCCAACTGCAGTCGCGGCGATCGTTAGCGACGCTTCGCCTGGCCAGTTGCGCACCCGCTCGCCAAAGCAGCGCGGGCAGCAGCCGTCACCCGCAGGCAACTCATCAGATTCGACATTACGGGCTTCTGAAATCACAACGTAGCCAACGTGTTGCGTGCGATCTATCTATCGCCGACCGCTAACCCCTTTACGCTTGAGGGCATGTCGGGCCCGCCACCGCGGTCGCGGTCTACGGTTGCCAAGTTGGCCATGCACTGTGTGCTGGCCGGATTACTCGCGGCGGTGTTGATGTTCCCCGTCGTCGGCGGCATCGGCATCATGACGGCGCGGCTATCCGACACGGTGGCACAAGATTCCGCGGAGGTGCTCAAAGGTGACGCACCGATCGTCACCACCATGGTCGACATCTCGGGCAAACCGATCGCCTGGCTGTACGAGCAGCGTCGATGGGTAGTCCCCCCAGATCGGATCGCCGACACCATGAAGCTGGCAATCGTCTCGGTCGAAGACAAGCGCTTCGTCGAACACAACGGTGTGGATGTCCAGGGAACTCTGAACGGACTCTTCGGTTATCTGCGGGGTATCGACGCGGTCCGCGGTGGGTCCACCATCGAGCAGCAGTACGTCAAGAACTACAACCTTCTGGTCAAGGCGAACACCAACGCCGAGCGCCTGGCCGCGGTCGAGGTCAGCCCCGCACGCAAGCTACGCGAGATCCGGATCGCGCTGGCGATGGACAAGACCCTCCCGAAAAGCGAGATCCTCGCCCGGTACCTGAACCTGGTGTCGTTCGGCAACGGGTCCTTCGGAGTCCAGGCCGCGGCACGCACCTACTTCGGCGTCGACGCCGCCGATCTCAACTGGTCGCAAGCCGCGTTGTTGGCCGGCGTGGTGCGGTCCACCAGCGCGCTGGACCCCTACACCAACCCCGACGGTGCCCTGGCTCGGCGCAACCTCGTGCTCGACACGTTGATCGACTATCTGCCGGACCGTGCCGAGGAGTTGCGCGCCGCCAAGGCGGCACCGCTGGGGATACTCCCCCAGGCCGATCCGCTTCCGCAGGGCTGCATCGCCGCCGGGAATCGCGCTTTCTTCTGCGAGTACGTCCTGCAATACCTGGCACGCGCCGGGCTCACCATGGAGGACGTCGCGCGCAACGGGTACCTGATCCGCACCACGCTGGACCCCAACGTGCAGGACAGCGTCCAGTCGGCGATCGAGAAGTACGCAGACCCCAACGCCGCCGGTGTGGCGAGCGTGATGAGCGTGATCACGCCCGGCAAGAACACTCATCGATTGATCGCGATGGGCGACAGCCGCACCTACGGACTCGATCTCGATGCCAACCAGACCGTGCAGCCGCAGCCCTTCTTGCTCGTCGGTGACGGCGCCGGGTCGATCTTCAAAATCTTCACCACGGCCGCCGCACTGGAGATGGGCATGGGCATCAACTCCCCGCTCGATGTCCCCGGAACGTTTCTGGGCAAGGGGCTGGGCAGCAGCGACACCCCTGGGTGTCCGAAGGAAACCTGGTGTGTGCGCAACGTGCACGGTTTCCGCAGCCCGCTGAGTGTCACCGACGCCCTGTCACAATCACCCAATACCGCTTTCGCCAAACTCATCTCACAGATCGGGGTACCGCGCGCGGTGGACATGGCCGTCCGCCTCGGCCTGAGGTCCTACGCCGACCCCGGCAGCGCCCGCGACTACAACCCCGATTCCGACGAGAGCATCGCCGATTACGTGAAGCGGCAGAACATCGGATCCTTCACGCTTGGCCCGTTCGAGCTCAACGCGCTGGAGTTGGCGAATGTCGGAGCCACCCTGGCCTCAGGCGGCACCTGGTGCCCACCCAGCCCGATCGACAAGATGTTCGATCGCAACGGGCATGAAGTGGGCGTGGAGACCGTTCCGTGCGATCAGGCGGTGCCCGAAGGCCTCGCCAACACGTTGGCCAACGCTCTGAGCAAGGATGCCCAGAGCGGAACCGCCGCCGGCGCTGCGAGTTCGGTCGGTTGGAAGCTGCCGATGTCGGGCAAGACGGGCACCACCGAGGCCCACCGGTCATCGGGATTTCTCGGCTTCACCAACCGGTACGCCGCCGCGAACTACGTCTTCGACGACTCCTCGTCACCGTCGGGACTGTGCTCGTACCCGCTGCGCAAATGCGGCGACGGCACCCTGTTCGGCGGCACGGAGCCGGCGCTGACCTGGTATGCCGCAATGAGTCCCATCGCCGACGACTTCGGCTCCGTCGCCCTGCCTCCGACCGACCCGCGCTACGTCGACGGGGGTCCCGGTGGTCAGGTGCCGAGCGTGACCGGTCTGAAAGTCGAAGACGCGCGTAAACGCCTGCTGGACTCCGGTTTCCGGGTTGAGGACAAACCCACCGCCGTCAACAGCAACGCGTCGAAGGGTTCGGTGGTCGGGACAACCCCGAGCGGCAGGACCATTCCCGGCTCGATCATCACGATCAACACCAGTACGGGATATGTGCCTCCGCCGGTCTACATCCCCCCGCCAGAGGCGCCGCCTCCTCCGCCCGGGGACCTCCCCCCGCGTGACGGCCGACGTGCCCGCACGTTTGAAAATCGACGGAACTGGCAATTATTAGGTCCGACAGACCCGCAAGGTTCCTTCGTCGAATGGATTGACCATGATCGTGCTCGGCATCATCCTTCTGTTGATCGGCTATTTTGCCGGAATCTCCATCTTGTACACGATCGGCGGAATCCTACTGGTGATCGGCATCATCCTGTGGATTCTCGGCGCCGTCGGCCGTCCGGTCGGCGGGCGAAAAGTCTGGTTCTAGTTACGCCCGAACCACTGGCCGCGATGGGCTTCTGCCCGTCGCGGCCGGTGGTATCTGAGCCGGCCCGATCGCTCCGATACGCTTGCGGCTATCCGGGTCTGACGGCTCAACGGTGGCGTTCGAAATACTTCTGGTAAGCCTCGGCGGAAGCGGCCAGATCCGGTCTGGCGGCCAGCACGGGCTGCATCTTCTGTCGGGCCGCTTCGCGCTTGTACGGGATGAACTCGGTCGGGAAATTTCCCTCGTGCGGCTCGTAGTCCCGCAGCACCCGGCGCGCCACCGTGGCTTTGTGGACCTCGTCGACGCCGTCGGCGATGCCCATGGTCGGGGCGCCGGCGTACATCGCCTGAATGGGCGTGAGATCGGTGGTGCCAAGCGATCCGAGAATGTGCAAGGCGTTGAACGACACCTCGCGAAGCACCTTCGCCATGGTGAACTTGACCGCTGCGATCTCAGTGCGCGCTTCCTGAGTCGAGGTGTTGTCGATCTTCCACGCCGTCTCGAGGACGAACAGCCGCAACATCTTGATCGTCGCGTAGGACTCGGCGATCTTCTCCTGCACCATCTGATGTTCAGAGATGATCTTGCCGTGGGATTGCCGGCTCAATGCCCGCTCGCACATCATGTCGAACGCCAGGTTGCACTGAGCGATCGTGCGCATGGCGTGGTGAATCCGTCCACCGCCAAGGCGCCGCTGCGCCAACACCTTTGCCCCGTCCTCCGGGCCGAGCAGGTGGTCGAGCGGCACCCGAACGTCGCGGTAGACGATGTGGTTGTGGTTTCGCGGCTCGGGCATGATCTCCACCCCCGGCGTGGTACGCGGCACCACGAACATGCCGTTGGTACACATCACGAACAAAATGTCGGCGACCCGGCCCGCCGAGGTGAACCATTTCTCACCGTTGATCACCCACTCACCACCGTTACGCACGGCGTGCGTCTTGAAGAGGCTGGGGTCGCTACCGCCCTGCGGTTCGGTCATCGAATACGCCGAGAACAGGTCTTGGTTGAGAAGAGGCCCCAGCCAGCGTTCTTTTTGTTCGTCGGTGCCGTAGGCGGCGAGCATCTCCATGTTCCCGGTGTCCGGAGCCGATGCTCCGAACATGTGCGGTGCCCCCGCGTAGCGTCCGATGATCTCGTTGAGCAAGCCGAGCTTGAGCTGTCCGAAGCCGGGACCACCTAGCTCCCGGTCCAGGAAGATGGCCCACAGGCCCTGGCCCTTGACCTCCTGTTGCAGCTCGCGGACATACGATTTCACCACCGGATCGGGTGAACGCACCGCGTACGGGAAGACGTGGTCCAGCGGCTCGACCTTGTCCTCACAGAACTGCTTGACCCAGTCGAGCTTTTCCTGGAACTCCGGTTCAGTGCTGAAATCCCATGCCATACAGGCCTCCTCGACTGATGCCCTGACCGTCAGGCATGGCGGTGACTACCCGCGCGGTGATGGTGGGTCCACCTTCGAGGCGATCTGACCCGCGATCGTGGCGGCCGAGTCCGCCGGGTTGGCACTGCAGGTGTTGACGTCGACGACGACGTTGACGTTGGCGGTCAATGCCCGCCCGCACGCCCATCCGCCTTCCTTTGCCTGCAATTGGGTGGTGATGACGCTCAGCATGCCTGCCTTGTTCGAGATGGGACCGACCTCCCACTGGGTGCCGGACTGTGTGTGGCGGTAGTGGTGGCACTGGGACCACTGTTGTGCCGATGCGTCGTAGAAGGCCTTGGCCTTCTCGGCGTCGGGGAACAACACCACCGCCTGATGGGCGTAATGGGTGAAGTTGTCACCGTTTCGGAGCGACACATCACGCACATCGGTAAAACCGCTGTCGGCGTACACCGGAGCCTGCGCGGCACCGTCGATGGCCAGGCATTCCCGCGGTTCCATGGTGGCGCTGTCGTCCGGCAACTCGGATTGGGTACTGGTCACGGTCATATCCGGCGCCCCCGACACCGCACCGATCTGCTCAGGGGTGAGCAACAGTTTCGGCAGCGCTTTGTTCAACACCGGCGCCGGGGCGAATGACGTGATCATCGGCCTGTTCGGAGTGCTGGCGGCGGTCGGTTCTGGTGTCTCGCCGCAGCCCGCGGCAAGGGCACAGGTGGCAGCGATGATGATCACGGTTGTCGCAAAGCGCATTCGTCATTCCCCCATTTCTGCGCTCATACATCTGGTCCGCGGCGACTTTGGCCATGGTGGACACATCCAGAGAAACAGCAAGGTCGTATTCAATACAGAACATCACTCGTAACGTGTGAAGACTTTTCGAAACCGTAACCGAATCACCATCTGGCTGGTCACCGAACGTGGCGAGGGGCGCGCTCGTCAAACTCATCGGCGAAGGCATGCCGACACGGCACCGCTGCCGGTTCGGGGTGTTGAGTGGGGCGGGCGGGGCTCGAACCCGCGACCAATGGATTATGAGTCCACGGCTCTAACCGACTGAGCTACCGCCCCCGGGCGCGTCTGCGCCGCAATATGGTCGCACACAGCGCGGACGCAGACGCCAATGAGGGGCCGCAGGCAGGCCCGTCGCGGTTACGCTCACCGCATGGTCCGTTTTCTGCTGCGCATTGCGATCTTCCTGGGCTCATCGGCCATTGGCTTGCTCGTCGCTGCGTGGCTGGTTCCCGGTGTCGCGGTGTCGGCGTGGGGCTTCGTCACTGCGGTGGTGATCTTCGCCGTCGCACAGGGGATCCTTTCGCCGTTCTTCCTCAAGATGGCCAACCGCTACGCGTCGGCGTTCCTCGGCGGGATCGGGCTGGTCTCGACCCTGGTCGCGCTGGTGCTGGCCTCGGTGCTCACCCATGGGCTCAGCATCCGCGGAGTCGGCTCCTGGATCGCCGCGACCGTGGTGGTCTGGCTGGTGACGGCCGTCGCCACGGTGGTGCTGCCGGCGTTGTTCATCAAGAAGAAGGTTGCCTCGAAGTAGCCATGGGCGGTGGGATCATGGCGGGCGTGCCTTCACACGCGTTCGCCTCCGACAACGCCGCGCCCGCTCATCCGCAGGTGATGGACGCGATCGTCGCGGCAAACACCGACGCCGTCGCGTCCTACGGGAACGACCCTGTGACGCCGCGCGCGGCCGAGGCCATCAAGGCCGTCTTCGACTCCCCTGACGCCGAGGTGCTGTTCGCCCTCACCGGCACGGCCGCCAACGTCATCGCGCTGGCCTCCGCGGTGCGGCCGTGGCAGGAGATCCTGTGCAGCGATATCGCGCATTCACTCGTCGACGAAGCCGGCGGGCCGGTGCGGCTCTCCGGCGCCCCATTGACCGTGCTGCCCAGCGATGACGGCCTGATCGACCCGGCCGCGCTCGACGCCGCGGTGGCCCGCCGCGGGCCGGTGCACCACTCGCAGCCGCGCATCGTCAGCATCACCCAATCCACCGAGAACGGCCGCGTCTGGACCCCGCAGGCGATCAAGGACTTCATCGACCACGCCCACGATCTCGACCTGCTCGTCCACATCGACGGCTCGCGTATCGCCAATGCGATTGCCGCCCGGGATATCTCTCCCGCGGAGGCCGTCGCCGACGCCGACATCGTCACCGTGGGCGGCACCAAGAACGGCATGCTGATGGGCGATGCGATCCTGGTGCGCCGTCCCGAGTTGTTCGACGGAATTCACTTCGTGCAGAAGCAGATCGGTCAGCTGGCGAGCAAGCAACGCTTCGTCGCGGCCCAGTTCGAGGCGATGCTGCACGACGGACTCTGGCTGCAGACCGCGGTCCACGCCAACCGGATGGCAGCTCTACTCAGCAGCGGCTTTCGCGCTCTCGGGTTGACGCTGGCCGCCCCCACCGAGGCCAACGAGGTGTTCGTCGACCTCGAACCCGTGGCCTTCGCCGCGGTCTCGGCCGGCTACGCCGTGCACCGTCCCGACGCGCTGCGGCCCACGGTGCGGTTGGTCTGTTCGTGGGCGACCACCGACGCAGAAGTCGACGACGTTCTGCGGCTCGTGTCGTCGATTTCCACCTGAGGGCAGTGGTTTCGGCGGCGGGGCAACAACCCGCAGGTAGAAAACGGCGCAAGCCAGGCCCGAAAATCTCAGCTGTAGATCGGCTGCCCGTCGGCGCCCAGCCGGTACTGCTCGGTGCCCTCGTCGATACGTGCCGCGTCGGCACCCAGTGCAACGGCCACCTTGTTGCAGGCGTTACGCATGACATCGAGCGTCAGCTCGACCGCCTCGTCTTGCGAAAAATGTTGGCGCAGCTCCTCACCCGACACCTGGGTCGGTGTCCAGATCAGCGCGTCGACGAACCGCAGCGCAGCCTTGTGCCGATCGGACAGGTCGGAGTTCTCGAAGTCGTCGATGCCGTCATAGTCGGACTCGGTGGCGCCGGCCTCCAACGCCGAGGCCTCCCGCAGCGATTTGCACAGCCGGCAGTTGTGCTGGCGGGCCCCGCGCAGCCGCACGATCTCGGAGGTCACCGGGTCCAGCTCACGCATGCGCCCCACGGCGGGAATGAACGTGTCGAGCACGTAGTCGGCCGGGTTTGTTTCGTGGTCCCACACGACGGGTTCGGCCGGCCAGTCCACACCCAGGGCGGACAACCCGGCACGCATCCGCGGGACGAAGTCTGCCACATAGATCAGCGTCGTCACGGTGAACACGTCGGGCCCGAGCAGATCGGAGAAGGCGGCCCGCTGGGCGGTGGTGATGCCGGTGACGTCGATGCTGAACTGTTCGGCGAACTCGGTGACCATGGGGTCGACCGCACCACCGGCGGATTCGGCGGGCAGTGGGGCCAACCCGACGGTCGACGCGCATGCCTCGCGAATGTCGGCGTTGACAGCGGCCAACTGTGGTGGAGACAGCGCAACCAGGTGCGTCAACTCGCTGAGCAGATCGGCGGACACACCGGCAGTATCCACCACCGTCGGCATCAACGGGGCCGTTTATCCTGCGTCAGTGTCGGGCCTCCAGGCCGTTGTTCCCATGGCCACGTCATGAGCGCCCACACCACCGCCACCAAGGCACTGGCGACGAGGACGTAGACCGGCCACGGTCCCATCAGGTCGAGCAGCGACGCAGTGGCGGGTTTGGCGTTGAGGAAGCCGTAGTTGGTGCCCGCAATGCCGTTGAACGTCATGGTTCCCGCTGCCCACGCCGCGGTCACCACCACCACCCATCGAAAGTCACGCCACCGTGGACGCATCCCGCGACCCCAGGTCAAATAGATCGCGGCCCAGACGACGAGCAGGTGGATCGACCAGAACGCCAGGAACTCGTAGTGCGGGAAATCCGGGCTCTTGAGCACCGGTGAGATGAGCGCCTGCGTGCTCAGCACCAGACCCCAGTAATAGGTGAGCACAAATGCCCAGTGCCGCTGCGACCACAGCGCGTAGGCGCCGACAACAGTTGCCAGGTCGGTCAATCGCAACGGCACGGAGCGTTCGATGGACGGCGGGATGAGGGTGTAGACGAACATGGCGACGTAGATCGCGGCCGTCAGTGCGCCGAGACCGCGGCCCAAGATCCGGGATTGATGTTCGGTCTGGCGGCGCCCCAGCCAGACCAACAGCACCGCGCCGGTGACAAACACGCCGATGACGGTCCAGTGCGACGGACCGTAAACCGTGAATTGCCGCCCCGACAACACGATCGGCCTCCCTAGCTCATTGCGCCTGGCTCACCGAGGACATGTGGAAATCCGGGATCCGTAGCGTCGGCATGGACGCACGGGTGGCCCAGTCGCCCCACTCACGCGGCAGGGTGACCTCGCTGATGCCGGCCTCGGTGGCGCGCCGCAGAAGGTCCAGCGGGCTCTCGTTGAACCGGAAGTTGTTCACCGCGGCAGTCACCTCACCGTCCTCGATCAGGTAGACGCCGTCCCGCGTGAGCCCCGTCAGCAGCAGCACGGTCGGGTCGACTTCGCGGATGTACCACAGCGTGGTCAGCAGGAGTCCGCGTTCGGTGCCGGCGATCATGTCGGCCAATTCGATTGCGCCACCGGTCATCAGCAGGTTGTCAGCAGGCACCGCGACGGGCGTGCCGTATTCGGCGGCCACCGCCCGTGGATACGCCAACGCGTTGACCACACCGTCACGGATCCAATCCACCCTGTCGATGTCCATGCCGTTGTCGAAGATCGACACCCGCTCCGAGGAACTCGGTACCGCCACGAACGGTTGGCAGGCCAGCGTTTCGGCGAGCGGGTCGGAATACAGCGTCAGCCCCAGATCGGTGAGCCTCTCCCCCACCCGGGTCCCGCCGGGTGCCGACAGTGCGGTGCGCCCTTCCTGCGCCCCGCGGCCGTCCATGGTCCAGGTCAGGTAGATCATCATGTCCGCCACCGTCGAGGGCGGCATCAGTGTCTCGTACCGGCCGGCCGGAAGTTCGACGGTCCGCTCCGCCCAGCCCAACTTGAGCGACAACTCGTCGAGCAGCGAATCCACCTGCACATCAACGAAATCCGCGGTGCTCACCCCGGCCCAGGCGCTCGCCCCATCACGCTTGGCGTTGATCTCCACCGATCCGGTCGGCTGGGTGTAACGACGGCGCAGGCCGGTCGAGGTGGCCACGAACGTGGTCTCCATGACGTGGCGGGCATATCCGTAGAGCTGGTCGGAACCGGCGAAACCCTTGGCCAGATCATCGGCGATGCCGGTGAACACCTGCGTACCGGTACCCGCCACCGGTGCATCCCAGTCGGTCGGCGCCCCGGAACCCGGCAACGGCGATGCGGCATCCCGCGCCTCGGGCGAGGCCAGCGCGGCGCGCTGTGCAGCGGCCACCAACTCCGGGATCACTGCGGGGTCGACCTCAGTGGAGCGCACCGACCCGACGTGAGCCTTGTCGCCGCGGCGCACGATCGAGATCACCGTGATGGTGCGGCTGACCGTCTCACCGTTGGTGGTCATCGAGTTGCCGGCCCAGCGCAGTGACGCGTCGGCCCGGTCGGTCACCAACACCGTGGTTTCCGTGCCGGGATCGGCAGCGCGCAAAGCGATGTCGATGACCTGCTGTGCGCCGATCATCGGCCGCCCTCCGTCCGGGTGTTCAGTACGCTGATGCCGCGGAACAGCGCGCTCGGGCAGCCGTGGCTGACCGGCGCCACCTGCCCGGGCTGGGCTTTACCGCAGTTGAATGCCCCGCCGAGGCGCCAGGTGGACGGCCCGCCGACGGCTTCCATCGCACCCCAGAAATCGGTGGTGGTGGCCTGGTACGCCACGTCGCGTAGCTGTCCATCCAGCCGCCCGTCGCGGATCCGGTAGAACCGCTGGCCGGTGAACTGGAAGTTATACCGCTGCATGTCGATTGACCAGGATTTGTCGCCGACGACATAGATGCCGTCGGACACCCGCGAGATCAGGTCCTGCGTGGTCAGATCCTCGCGACCTGGCTGCAGTGACACGTTCGCCATCCGCTGGATCGGCACGTGGTGTGGCGAGTCGGCATAGGAGCAGCCGTTCGAGCGGGCTTGCCCGAGCCGTGGCGCGAACACCCGGTCCAGCTGATAGCCCACGAAGATGCCGTCGCGCACCAGGTCCCAGCTCTGCGAGCGCACCCCTTCGTCGTCGAAACCGACTGTGGCCAAGCCGAATTCCACAGTGCGGTCGGCGGTCACGTTCATCGCCGGTGAGCCATAGCGCATGGTGCCGAGTTTGTCCGGGGTGGCGAACGACGTCCCGGCGTAGGCCGCCTCGTAACCGATGGCCCGGTCGTATTCGGTGGCGTGCCCGATGGATTCGTGGATGGTGAGCCACAGATTGGAGGGGTCGATCACCAGGTCGGTGGGGCCGGCCATGACCGACGGCGCTTTGGTCTTCTCGGCCAGCAGCGTGGGCAGCTCGGCCAGCTCAGAGGTCCAGTCCCACACCTCATCACCGGCGAGCGCCTCCCAGCCCCGCGCGGTCGGCGGTGCCAGCGTACGCATGGTCTCGAACGACCCGGCAGCGGAGTCGACGGCCACCACCTCCATCGTCGGCATCACCCGCACCCGCTGCTGGGTGACAGACGATCCGAAGGTGTCGGCGTAGAACGTCTGTTCCTTGACGGCATTCACCCCGGCCGACACATGGTCGACGCCGTCGGACGCCAGCAGCCGGCCCGAGTACTCGGCGAGCAGCGCGATCTTGTCCGAGGCGGGGACGGCGAACGGGTCGACGCCGTAATCGGAGACCCAGGTCACATCGTTGTAGACCGGTTCGGCAGCCAACTCGATGCGCTCGGCGTTCAGCGGAGCCAGCGTCGTGGCCACCCGCACAGCGCGGCGTGCCGTCTCGACCGCCACCTTCGGTGCCAGTTCGGCGTGGGAGGCAAACCCCCACGCGCCGTCGACAATCACCCGCACCGCCAGCCCGACCTCGCGGTTGACCACCGACATCTCCAGCTCGCCGTCGCGTAGTTGGACGATCTCGGTGGTGATGCGGTGAATCCGCAGATCGGCGTAGCTCGCACCGGCCGCGGCTGCCGCGGCCAGCGCCGCGTCAGCCAACTCGGACCGGGGCAGCTCCAGGAAATCGGCGTCCACACGTCGTTGAGCTGTCACGCCCCCACGGTAGCGGCGCCGCGGGGTGACTTGGTTCAGGTGGGAGCAACGCGGCTCAGCCAGGCCTCGACGTCGCGGTGGCGTGTGAAGCGGACGATGTGCAGGTGGGGCACCTGCGATCCCAGCGCAGGAACGGTGACGCGGAGCTTGTTTCGGGTGCGGAAACCCCAGCGCAAGATGTGGTCACGGTCGGTGAAAATCGTGCGCAGCGGCGGTTCGGCATTGCCGTTCCACAATTCGAGGCGGCCGAGGCGTCGGCGAAGGGTGCGACGCGTCAACTGGCGCAGGGCCAGCGGGGTCGGCAGGTCCAGCCACAGCAGTGTGTCTGCGCGCGTCACGATCTGGCTGCGCACGGCGCGGTACTGCCATTCGATCACCCATGAATCGCCCGCGATGAACTGCTCGACGTCGCTGATGAACGTGGGTCGGGGTTCCCACCCGGGCCCGTGATAGAGACTGTCGATCTCGACGTACGGGAGGTCGAACTCATGCGACAGTCGCGTCGCGAGAGTCGTCTTTCCCGACCCTGCCACCCCGGCGACGGCGATGCGCCGCGGCTCCCAGGTCACTGGATCTTGAGCCGTCAACACCCGACCGATCGTAGCGAGGCCTACCGTGAGGACATGGCGGAGCTCAGCAGGCGGACAGTCCTAGGTGGTGCGGCAGTGGCCGCCGGCGCGGCCGCGGTCGGATTCGGCGGCTACGAACTGCTGGGCAGACGCGGCGCGGGAGTGGCCGGCCAGCCCAACATCCTGGTGGTCATCGTCGACCAGATGCGGGCCCCGCAATGGTTCCCCGATACCCAGCAGCTCGGCGCACTGCTGCCGAACCTCGACCGGTTGCGGACGCGCAGCACGTCGTTCGGCTCGCACTACAGCGCGTCGAACATGTGCACCCCGTCGCGTGGGGTGCTGACCACCGGGCTGTACTCACACCAGACCGGATGCCTGTACACCGGCGAAGGACCCACCGAGTCGACGCTGGCCGCCCGCTTCCCCACCTGGGGGACGATGCTGCGTGATGCCGGTTACCGCACCTGGTGGTGGGGTAAATGGCACCTGGGCAGCGCGGCCGACAACACCCCCGACGGCCTGGATGTCCACGGCTTCTCCGGCGGCACCTACCCCTCCCCCAACGGCGCACCGAATCAGGGCCTGCAGCAGGACCCGTCGATCGTCGACCAGTTCGCCGGGTGGTTCGATGCCCACGCGAACGAGGGTCCGTGGTGCACCACCGTGTCTCTGGTCAACCCGCACGACATCTGCTGGTGGCCGAAAAACCCTCTGCCAGACGATGTTCCGCACGTGTTCAGCGCGAAGCCGGCGAATTTCGAGACCGCTGATGATCTGCGCCGCCGCGGCAAGCCGCAACTGCAGATCGACTACATGAACTTCATGTCGCCCTTGATGACCGGCGCGATGGACTACACCGGGCCCGACGCGGCCGCACAGTGGGCACGCTGCCTGGACATGTACCTGTGGCTGCATCAACAGGTGGACACCCAGATCGGCCGGGTGCTCGACACCCTGGCAGCCCGGCCTGACATCGACGAGAACACCGTCGTCGTCTTCACCTCCGACCACGGCGAGTACGCCGGGTCGCACGGCCTGCGCGGTAAGGGCGCCGCGGTGTACGAGGAGAGCATCCGGGTGCCGCTCTACATCCGTGACCCGTCAGGTCATCTCACGCCGAACGTGGGTGAGACACGCAGGCAGCTCACCTCCAGCGCCGACCTGGCGCCATTGCTGTTGACCATCGCGCACAGCGGGGCCGGTTGGCGCTCCGACTCCCGCTACTCCTACCTGGCGGACCGCGGCGACATCGCCGGTATCGCTGCCGACGGCGCGGCGCCCGGCCGGCCGTGGATCGCGCACGCCACCGACGACATGTCGGTGGAAGAAATGGCCGCCTTGATGAAATCCCCACTGGCAAAGAAGCTTTTCGGCACGGCCGGCCCACCGACCGAGATCCCGACGTCCGCGCCCAGCCACATCGTGGCCGTGCGTACCCCGGAGGCCAAGCTCGGCATGTACACCTACTGGAAGCCCGGCACCATGGATATCGACACCTCGCGGCCCATCCACCACGAGTTGTATGACTACACAACCGATTCAGGCGTTCAGGAGCTCGACAACCAGGCGGGCCACAGCGCCAAGCAGGCCGACCTGCAGGCACTGCTCGATCACGAGGTGCTGCCCGAACTGCGGGCCCCGCTGCCGAGTTTCCTCGATGAGGCGCAGGAGCAGGGGTTGGCGAATATGAAGGAGCTCGCGACTTTGCGCGGAGGCTGAGCCGAAACTGCTTCCCGGCACCGCCTGACGTACTAGCTTGAGCGCATGCGCGTACTGGTCACCGGCGGTACCGGATTTGTGGGCGGGTGGAGCGCGAAAGCGATTGCCGACGCCGGTCATTCCGTTCGCTTTCTGGTGCGCAATCCGGACCGGCTGCAAACGAGTGTCGCCAAACTCGGGGTCGATGTCTCTGACCATGCGGTCGGCGATATCACCGACCGCGACTCGGTCATGCGCGCGCTCGAGGGCTGCGACGCCGTCCTGCACAGTGCGGCGCTGGTCGCCACCGATCCCAGCCAAACCGCGCAGATGATGAGCACCAACATGGACGGTGCGCGGAACGTTCTCGGCGGCGCTGCCGAGCACGGCCTCGATCCGATCATCCACGTATCGAGCATCACCGCGCTGTTCAATCCCGACGTGGACACTCTGGAGGCGGACCTGCCGGTGTTCGGCGGGACGGACGGCTACGGGCGGTCCAAGGCCCAGGTCGAGATCTACGCCCGCGGAATGCAGGACGCCGGCGCGCCGGTGAACATCACCTATCCCGGCATGGTCATGGGTCCGCCGGTGGGCAACCAGTTCGGGGAAGCCGGCGAGGGGGTGGCTGCCGCGCTGCAACTCGGGGCGATCCCTGGTCGTAGCGCGGCCTGGACCATCGTCGACGGTCGCGATCTGGCAGCCCTGCATGTCGCGCTGCTGGAACCTGAACGCGGACCCCGCCGGTACATGGCCGGCGGACATCGCATTCCGGTGGACGAGCTGGCCAAGCTGCTCACCGAGGTCGGCGACAAGACCATGTTCGCCGTGCCGGTTCCCGACACCGTGCTGCGCGTCGCCGGTCAGGTGCTCGACCGGATGGGCCCGTTCCTGCCGTTCCAGACACCGTTCACCGAAGCCGGGATGCAGTACTACACGCAGATGCCGGCGTCCGACGACTCACCGAGCAAACGCGATCTGGGCATCACCTACCGTGATCCGCGAATCACCTTGGCCGACACCGTCGCCGGGTTCCGAGGCCTCGAGCGCTGACGGCCGGAAGCGGAGGACCCGCTTCCGGCCGTCTGAATTGTTCAGTTTGGCGTCAGTTGGCGCCGGCCTCGCCTGCGGTCTGCACCATCGTCGCCGCCGGAGCACCGCCGCCCAACTGTCGGGCCGCGAAATCGGCTGCCTGAATTGCCATTCCGTTGTCCTTGTAGGAGCTGTGGGCCGCACGATTCAGGCCACCGGGAAAGCAGATCGGGTCACCGGGGGCACACAACTGGATGGTCTTGGCCACGTACGGCGCACCGACGGCGATCGGTGGTGCGCTGCGGTCGGCCAGTCCCAGAACCCACTCGTCGGGAGTTCCGAACAGCGCCACGGCTGCGACGTGTGAGGCGACCGATGCCGGCATCGGGCCGCTGATGCTGGCGGGCAGGACATATCCGGCGGGAACGTTACTGGCGGTGGTGTAACCGGCCACCGCAGCGCCCTGCGAGTAACCGCCGAGCACGATCTGCGTCGCCGGGCACGTTGCCGCGATCGACTGGATCCGGTTGCTCGCATCGGCGATCCCGTCGACGGCCTGGCCGAAGTTCAGTGACGCCGGGTAGTTCACCCCGTACACGTCCACGGACTTGCCGGCCAAACCAGCGCTGAGCGCGTCGACGAACGCCTGCCCGGTGGCGCCCACACCGGGTGCCTCGTTGGTTCCGCGGGCGAACACGACCTCGACGTCGGCGCACCCGTCGGCGGCGTTCGCCGAGGCGATGGGGCCGACGAGCGAACCGAAGACGATCGCGGCCAGCGCGAGTGCCGTGAAGATCGCGGACTGTGCCACCGTCGAAATCACGCTGCCCCTTCGGGCTGGCTGCGCTTTGCTCATGAGTTGACCCCCGGTCCATCTGTCGCTGTCACCAGCTACAAGTGCGCACGCGGGACTTCGATTCCGCAGCAGTCAAGTGATGTACGTCATCTGAGCAAAGTGCTGTCATCGGGATTGCCGGGACGGATTCTGGCGTTGGTTAATGCCGCCAGGTCAATTGCGGGCTTGACCATGCCGCTACGTCCGGGTGTTGCACCGTGGTCGTGACCGCTGACGACACGACGCTGACCGATTCCGACTACGCCCGCGCCGAGCAGATGCTGGCCCCGTACCGGGCGCGCAAGGTGCCCGGTGGCGTGCTGCAACCGCAATGGCTGTCCGGCGGCACGCGGTTTTGGTACCTGATCGGAACTCGCTACGTCGTGGTGAATCCCGCCGACGGCAGCCGTCGCGCGGCATTCGACCACGACCGGTTGGCAGCCGCCCTGTCCGAAACGTCCGGCCACGCCGTCACCGGCGGCGACCTGTCGATCACCGGCGTGGAGATCCTCGACGACTACACCACGCGGTTCACCGCGTTCGACAAGCAGTGGGAATGGTCGGACGAGGCAGGCCTGACGGAGCGAGCTGACGCACGGCCGGTGCCCGGTGAGGTGCCGTCACCGGACGGTTCGTGGGTCGCGTTCTGCCGCGACGGCAACATCTGGGTCCGAACCCCCGACGGTGAGCAGGAGTTCGCACTCACCGACGACGCCGAGCCACAGTTCGACTACGGCAGCTTGCCCGAGACCACCGGAGCGCGGGCGCTCATGCGGGTCTTTGGTCTGCCACCTTTGACGATCTTCCACTGGTCGCCTGATTCCACGCGGATCCTGGTGCAGCGCATCGATCAACGCGACCTACCGGAATTGGTTCTGGTCGAGTCCTCACCTGCCGACGGTGGCCGCCCCGTGGAACACCGTACGCGCTACACGATGCCCGGCGAGGAGGCCGTGGCGACGATGACGTGGAACGTCCTCGATGTGAACGAGCGCAAGGTGATTCGGCAGCTGGACGATCCGTTCGTGATCATGCACAACACGGCGTTGGTGTATGCCTGGTGGACTGGAAAGACGGGTGAGGCGGTGCATTTCCTGCGCCACTCCCGCGACGCCCGCACCCTCGAGCTGCGTCGCCTCGACCCGGCGACGGGCGCAACGACGACTTTGATCAGCGAAACGGGCGAGACGCGCATCGACCCCGCCGTGCAACTCGGCGACCCGCAGATGGTGCGCGTCCTGGAGTCCGGCGAGATCGTGTGGTGGTCGCAGCGCGATGGTTGGGGACACCTCTACCTCTACTCGGCCGACAGACAGCAGGTCACCCGTATCACCAAGGGGCAGTGGCTCGTCCGCTCGCTGTTGTGGGTTGACGAGGACTGCAGGCAGGTATACTTTCTGGCCGGCGGTCTCAACGATGACGACCCGTACCTCCGGCAGATCTGTCGGATCGATCTCGATGGTTCCGGATTCACCCGACTCACCGACGACGACCTCGACCACGATGCCCTCAGCCCGTCCGAGGGTGGCTACGTCGTCGACCGCGCGTCCTCATCGAGCCGGCCGGCACGATCGGTGGTGGTCGACGGCAACGGGCAGGAACTGGTCGAACTCGAGTCGCCGGGCACCGAGGAGCTGGAAGCTCTCGGTTGGAGCCCGCCGGAACGATTCTGCGTCACGGCCGCCGACGGGAAGACGCCGATCTACGGTCTGCTCTGGCGCCCACACGGATTCGACCCGCAGAAGCGGTATCCGATCGTCGAGCACATCTACCCGGGTCCGCAGATCTACCGGGCCGGACCGTCGTTCGACCCGCCGCACCAGGGCGAGCCGGAGGCCTTCGCCGCACTGGGATTTGCGGTGGTCGCAGTCGACGGGCGCGGTAGTGCCGGGCGCGGCAAGGCCTTTCACGATCACTCCTATGGCGATCTCGGCAACGCCGGCGCTCTGGACGACCACGTCGCCGCGATCCGCGAATTGGGGCACCGGTATGCGTGGCTGGACACCAGCCGCGTCGGGATCACCGGCCAGTCCGCCGGTGCGTACGCCGCCGCCCGCGCGGTGCTGGTGTATCCCGACTTCTATCACGTAGCGGTCGCGACGTCAGGCAACCACGACAACGCCGTGAACCTGGCGATGTGGGTCGAGCATTACCACGGTGACGTCAGCGCCGAGAGCATGCAGGCGATCTCCAACTCCGCGTTGGCCGCCAACTTGACGGGCAAGCTGCTCCTCATCCACGGGGAGCTCGACGACAATGCGCACCCGTACATGACCTTGCGGTTAGCCGACGCACTCATCAAGGAAGACAAGGACTTCGACCTGATCATGATCCCCGGGGCCGAACATGCCCTGATCGGTCGCCAGCATTACTTTCTCCGACGCACCTGGGATTACTTCGTACGACATTTGCACGGCACCGAGCCACCGAGCTACCGACTCTCACCGCCGCCGCTGCCCGCTGCCTTCTCGGACTGAGAACGCAGGATCTCCCCCGCCCGGCGCAGCACGTCGAGCTGCGCCGGGTTGTACAAGTCGGCCATCGCGCCGCTGATCGTCTTGTCCGCGAAGCGTTTCCCTCGCGGAGCGTCCGATCGGGACTGCGCAATCCCGGGATGAGCCTGGTTCACCGCCCGGATGTAGGGCGCAAGCCGTTGCGCGAGATCTTTCCTCGTTGCCTCATCGGCGTCGGCCGGCAGATTGTCGAACTCAGCCGACGCGGGGTCGTCGGGTGCATCCCTCATCATCTCGGCGTAGACCTGCATCCCGCGAGGCCCCAGAACCCGGCTCAGCACGACGACAAGGGAGCGATCGGCGTCACTCATCTTGGCCACCGCGGCCGGCGGAACGAAGTCGTGCGGCAGGTCCGTCGGCGCCGCGTGCTCCAGCAGCACCGCGAGCTCGTCGCGGGCGCGCTGCAGCCGTTCGATCGTCGTGGCGAGTTCGGCGTCGAGCTCTTGTAAGGCCTGTTCGGGGTGGTCGTCCGAATCACCCATCGTGGCGATCTGCGGGAGCGAAAACCCGAGCTCGGTCAGCCTTTTGATGCGCACCAACTTCACCAGATGTGCCACGCCGTACTGCTTGTAACCGTTGGAGCGACGCTGGGGCTCGGGCAACAGGCCGACGGCGTGATAATGCCGCACGGCGCGCAGGCTGGTGCCCGCAAGTTCGGCGATTTCACGCGTACTCCACGCCATGATCCCCTACTCTGCCACGGCTGGATTGACTATGCCGTTACGTCCGAGTGTGCGATGGAGGCATGGCCAGACTTGAGCAGCGGACCCCGGCGATCCTCGAGCGTATGGGCGGCGTGGCCGGGCTGGTGTATGCCAGCGTGCCCACGTTCACCTACGTGATCGTCAACGCGATCGCGGGATTGAACGCGGCGGTCGTGGTCTCTGTCGGCGCCAGTATCGGCCTGATCGTCCTCAGAATCCTGCGAAACGAGCCCGTTCAACCGGCCGTGTCCGGACTGCTCGGTGTCGTCATCGCCGGGTTGATCGCGTATTACACCGGCTCTGCCGAAAACTATTTCCTGCCGGGAATCTGGATCAGCCTGGCCATGGCCGCGACATTCACCGTCTCCCTCGTCGTGCGGCGTCCCTTGGTCGGCGTGCTGTGGAATCTGATACGCAGCAGCGGGCCAAATCCGAAGTGGCGGGCCGACAAGGTCCTGCTGCGCGCGTTCGACGTGGCGACTCTGGTGTTCGTCGTCGTGTTCGCTGCGAGATTCATTGTCCAGCAGTGGCTTTACGACGGTGGATTCACCGGCTGGTTGGCGGTCGCGCGGATCGCGATGGGCTACCCGTTGCTCGGTGCGGCGGTGCTGGCGACGTACTGGGCGATCCGCCGCGCGAACTGGCGACTCTCACAACCCGGGAACTGCTCCGGTGATGCGCCACCTCCTGATGTCAAATGCCACCGATTTCCGTCGTGATGATCCGGTAGTCCTCGTTACCGACCACCGTGGCGCCGGAAATCCCCGATCCGCTTTAATGACTCGATGGCCACCTCGCGTGTCCGCACGACCGCACTGGGGTACGCGCTTGTCGCCCCCAGCCTGTTCGGCGTCGTCACCTTCCTGTTGCTACCCATGCTGGTGGTGCTGTGGTTGAGCCTGCAGCGGTGGGATCTGCTGGGCCCGATCGAGTATGTAGGGCTGGACAATTGGACGTCGGTGCTCACCGATTCGTCGTTCGCCACCTCACTGGGGGTGACGCTGCTGTTCGTGCTGCTGGTGGTGCCGACGCAGACCGTGCTGGGCCTGATCGCCGCGTCGCTACTGGCCCGGGGATTGCCGGGAACCGGATTCTTCCGCACCGTGTACGTGCTTCCGTGGATCTGTGCGCCGCTGGCCATCGCGGTGTTGTGGAAATGGATCCTGGCCCCCACCGACGGGGCGCTCAGCACCGTGCTGGGCCGGCCGGTGGAGTGGCTCACCGACCCGGGACTGGCGCTGCCGGTGGTGTCTGCAGTGGTGGTGTGGACCAATGTCGGCTACGTGACGCTGTTCTTCCTGGCCGGCATCCTCAATATCCCCGCTGATGTGCACAATGCCGCCCGCACCGACGGCGCGACGGACTGGCAGAGGTTCCGTCACATCACCCTGCCGATGCTGCGCCCGACGATGTTCTTCGTGCTGGTCACCGGAATCGTCAGCGCCGCACAGGTATTCGATACAGTGTATGCGCTGACGGCAGGCGGGCCGCAGGGCCACACCGATCTGGTGGCCCACCGCATCTATGCCGAGGCATTCGGCGCGGCCGCCGTAGGCCGGGCCTCGGTGATGGCCATCGTGCTGTTCGTCATCCTCGTCGGTATCACGCTGCTCCAGCACGTCTACTTCCGCCGCAGGATCAGCTATGACCTCACGTAACGCAGTGATCTACGTGGGCCTTCTGCTCGGCGCGGCGATCACGCTGCTGCCCTTCGGACTCGGATTGCTCACCTCCTTCACCTCCGCCGAGCAGTTCGCCACCGATCCCCCGCTGTCGCTGCCCAAACCTCCGACGCCTGAGAACTACCTCGGGCTGTCCGACGCGGGCTTCGGTCGCGCCATCGTGGTGACCGCACTGATGACGGCGGTCATCCTGCTGGGCCAACTGGTGTTCTCGGTTCTGGCCGCCTATGCCTTTGCCCGGCTGCGGTTTCCCGGCCGCGATGCCCTGTTCTGGGTCTACATCGCGACACTGATGGTGCCAGCGACGGTGACCGTGGTGCCGCTGTATCTGATGATGGCCGAGGCGGGATTGCGGAATACCTTCTGGGCGCTGGTGCTGCCGTTCATGTTCGGCTCGCCGTACGCGATCTTCCTTTTGCGTGAGTACTTTCGGTCCATCCCGGGCGATCTGATCAACGCGGCCCGCCTCGACGGCGCCCACACCCTCGATGTGATCACGCACGTGGTGGTGCCGGCCAGCCGCCCGATCCTGGTGACCCTGGCATTGATCACCGTGGTGAGCCAGTGGAACAACTTCCTGTGGCCGTTGGTGATCACCAGCGGCAGCAAGTGGCAGGTGCTGACGGTCGCAACGGCCGGCCTGCAGACGCAGTACAACGCGCAGTGGACGCTGGTCATGGCCGCCACCACGGTGGCGATCGTCCCGCTGATCGTGCTGTTCGTCGCGTTCTCGCGCAACATCGTCCGCTCGATCGTCGTGACGGGAATCAAATGATCACCGAAATCGACACCAGGGCTGTGAATCCACCGTCGCAACGACCCTCACGTCGATCTCGCGACAGGAAGCGGGCATGAGGCGCTCGACGATGACCGCGATCGGCCTGACACTGACCATGGTCGTCCTGCTGGTCGCCGCCGTGCTGCTGGGCCGCACCACCGAACCCGGGGGCCGCACCGTGGTGACCCTGCGTCTGTGGGACTCGCAGGTGGCGGCCGCCTACCGGGAGTCCTTCGCCGAGTTCACCAGGGAGCACCCCGATATCGAGGTGCGGGTCAACACCGTCGCCTACTCGTCCTACTTCGACAGCCTGCGCACCGATGTGGCAGGCGGCAGCGCCGATGACATCTTCTGGCTGTCCAACGCCTACCTGGCCGGATATGCCGACAACGGCCGGTTGCTGGACATCGGGCGGACCTTGGGCGCCGACGCCGCTCGGGCCTGGGAGCCTTCGGTGGTCAACCAGTTCACCCGCAACGATGCTCTGTGGGCGGTTCCCCAGCTGACCGACGCCGGTATCGCGGTGTACTTCAACGCCGACCTGCTCGACGCCGCCGGCGTGGACCTCGCCGAGCTGACCACGATGCGGTGGTCGAACGGACCCGACGACACACTGCGGTCGCTGGCGGCGAGGCTCACCGTCGACGAGCAGGGCCGCCCGGCCGGCACCGAGGGTTTCGACGCGGGCCGGATCCGGCAGTGGGGCTACAACGCCGCCAATGATCTGCAGGGCATCTACCTCAACTACATCGGCTCGGCGGGTGGCATCTTCAACATCGGAGACCGTTTCGCCTTCGACAACCCTCAGGCCGTCGAGGCCTTCACCTATCTGGTCCGGATGATCAACGACGATCACGTCGCCCCGCCCGCCTCGGCCACCAACGACAACGGGGACTTCTCCCGCAACACCTTCCTGCAAGGCCGGATGGCGCTGTTCCAGTCCGGCACCTACAACTTGGCCGCGGTTGCGAACCAGGCCCGGTTCCGGTGGGGCGTGGCAATGCTTCCCGCCGGCCCCAAGGGCCGAGTCAGCGTGACCAATGGCATTGCTGCAGCGGCCAACTCGGCCACCCACCATCCTGCCGCGGTGCGCCAGGTGCTGAACTGGATGGGCAGCAAGCGCGGCAACGAATACCTGGGCGCAGGCGGTGCCGCCATCCCGGCCGTGCTGGCAGCCCAGCCCGTCTACCACGACTACTGGAAGGAGCGCGGCGTTGATGTCAGCCCGTTCTTCCGGGTGCTGCGGGGGCCGCGGATCCCGGCGCCGGGCGCGGCCGGCTTTCCGGCCGGATATCAGGCCCTCAAGCCATATTTCGACGAGATGTTCCTGGGCCGTCGCGATGTCGAGAAGTCACTGGCCGACGCTCAGTGGGCGGCCAACACCGCCGCAGCGCGCTGACCACCGGCCGCGATCAGCCTCTGGCCTGGAGTACATCGCCTACATTGGGCTGATGCCCAAGCACACCAGTGCATCCCGCCACCGCCGCTTGACGGTGGCATTGTTTGCCGTGGCCATGCTGGCCGCCGCTCCGGCCTGCGCGGCCGGGCACTCCCCCAACTCTTCGGCACCGGCAGCCACTCAGAGTGACGCCGGGTTCGCCCCGGCAGCACCGGTTCCGGCGCCGGAAAGTGGCCCGGGCCTCAAGGAGGCCCCGATACCCGCTGACGTCAAGCGGGACATCGTCAAGACCGCATCGATGTCGATCACCACCGGCAACCCGGCGGCGGTAGCCGACAAGGCCGTATCCCTGGCCGCCGATGCCGGTGGCCGGGTGGACAGCCGCTCCGAGGACGCCGGTTCCAGCTCCGGGCGCGCTCACATCTCACTGGCGCTACGCGTCCCGGCCGCCAAACTCGAGGGCACACTCGACGAGTTCAAGAAACTCGGCACGGTACAGACCGTCGAGGTCCGCTCTGACGATGTGACCTCACAGCGAGTCGATCTCGACGCCCGGATCAAGGCATTGCAGACCTCGGTCGACCGGCTGCTCGGGATCATGCGCGATGCCAAGGACCCCGAGGCGTTGATCAGTGCCGAGAACGCCTTATCGCAGCGCCAGGCCGACCTCGACAGCCTGCGTGCACAGCGCACCCAGCTCGGCGACCAGATCGACTACAGCACCGTCAATCTCGACATCACGGCCGAGCAGGTCGGTGGCCCCGCCCCGCAGTATCAGGGGTTCTGGGGCCAGGTCGAGCGCGGCTGGCACGGCTTGGTGTCAGCGGCGTCCGGGTTCGTGATGTTGTTCGGGCTGCTGCTGCCGTGGCTGGCGGCCTTCGTCGTCGCGGCCGTGATCGTCTACGTGGTCATCCGGCTGACCAGGTCGCGGCCCGGGCAGCTGTCACCGCCGCGGCAGGCTGGTCGGCAGGACGGTGAGCTCCAGAGCAAGGGCAGTGCCGCAGACCAGGACGAGGATGGTGAAGGCGATCCAGTCGCGCGCCCTGGGCCGTGACGGTGCCGCCGAAATCTGGCCCGCACCACCGCGTGCGGTGATGGCGTCGCCCATCTCGTCGCCGCGGCGCAGCGCCACGGTGACGGCTGCGGCGAGCAGATCGACCAGATTGGCCACCCGTTGTCTGCGCCGCGCCCGGAACGTCTCGGCCGGTTCGACCGGGCGCAGCCGGTGTGCCGCGTACAACGTGCGGAACTCGTCGATCAGCATCGGAAAAGCCCTCAGCGCCAACGCAATCGTCACCGCCCAGTCGTGCACGGGGATGCGCAGCAACCGCAGCGGACGGCCCAAGGTGGCCACCGCCGGGGCAATGTCGGCGACGTTCGTCGTCCAGGACACGAGCGCGCCGAGCCCGAGCAACACGATCGCCAGCGCGGTGACCCGCAGGAAGTTGAGCAGCCCGCCCAGACCGACCTGAACCGAGCCGATATCGATCACCGGGGTACCACCGGCCAGCGCGGCGAGCGCCCCGCCGAGCGCCAGCAGGATCCACAAGAAGAACGGGATCGACGGCAGCACGCCACGCGGAATGTGCGCCAGCCTGGCGGTCACCAGAACCAGCAGCGCGACGGCGGCGATCGGCACCCATCCGGGATAGAAGGTCAGCAGCACGCCGATGCCCGCCACGGCGAGCAGCTTCGTGCCGGCCCACAGCCGGTGGATGACGGTGTCGCCGGGGACCGGGCGCAACAGCACGACCGGTTTGCGTTGTCCTCGGGTCGGAGCGGTCATCGAGAACCCCCGGCGGTCGTCGGGGCAAGTGCGAGTTCACCGTGGTGCAGGTGCAGCGTGCGTGGGCAGAGGCCTTCCAGTCCGGTGAAGTCATGCGAGATGACGACGACCGTGAGCCCGTTGTTGTGCCGCAGATCCTCCAGCAACCGCAGCAGTCCCCGTTGGCTGGCGGCATCGAGTCCGGCCAGTGGCTCGTCGAGGATCAGCGCGCGTGGCGACCGGGCCAACAACCCGGCCAGCACGACACGACGCATCTGACCGCCCGAGAGCTGGTCGATGCGGCGCTCGGCCAGTGCCGCATCCAAACCGACCATCTCCAGTGCGCCCGCGATCTTGTCGTCCTCACGCGCCGAGAAACCTGCGGCCGAAGCGATTTCGCGCCCGACGGTGCTGCGCATCAACTGCAGGCGGGCGGCCTGGAACGAGATCGCCACCGAGCCCACCTGCTGCGCCACCGGCACCCCGTCGAGCAGGCATGCGCCGTAGGTGGGGACGGTCAGCCCGGCCATGATCCAGGCCAGGGTTGATTTGCCGGAACCGTTCAGGCCGTGCACCAGCACTCCGTCACCCTCGTTGACGGTGAACGTAATGTCACGCAAAGCCGTTTTCGCCCAAGGGGTTCCGCTGGCGTATTCGTGTCCGACGCCGGTCAGCTCCAGAACCGGTGCACCGCGATGGGCCGCAGGTGCGCCAGCCACGGGAACGGCGGAAGTCTGCACCATGTCGGTGTTGTCGGCGGTGCCGCTGAGCATCACCGTACGGTCGGCGGAATCGGCCTCGTCGTTGTAGTGCGTGATGTGCACCAGCGACATCTGATGATGATCGGTCAGCCCGGACAAAACGTTCATCAAGGTGTCGCGGCCCTGTTGGTCCACCATGCTGGTGACCTCGTCGGCGATCAGCAGCGAGGGTTCGCGGGCCAGCGCCGCGGCGACAGCGAGTCGCTGCAGTTCGCCACCGGACAATCCTCCGGTGTCGCGTTCGGCCAACCCGTCCAGGCCCACTTCGGTCAGGAGCCGCTCAACGTCGGCGGTCGCGCCGGCGGGCAGTCCCCACACCACGTCGTCGGCCACCCGGCTGCCCAACACTTGGCTTTCCGGGTGCTGCATCACCACTGCGGTGCCGCCGATGCGACCCAGCCCCACGGCACCGGCCCGCTCGATGCTGCCCGAGGTGGGTTGGCGTCCGGCCAGCATCAGCATGAGCGTGGTCTTGCCCGAGCCGTTCGGTCCGGTCACCGCGACATGCTCGCCGGGCTGGAATTCCATGGACACCGGGCCCAGTGCGTCGCGCCCGACCCCCGGGTACCGGAACCGCACGTCGGTCAGCCGCGCCGGAACGGGGGCGATGAGTGCTGTGTCGTCCCCGTTGTCGATTTCGGAGGCATCGAGTTTGTGTACATCCGGAACCCCTAGCAGTCGAGCCAGGATCCGCGAGAGCGCCCACCAGCCGATCATGCTGACCGAGGTGATGCTGGTGATGCCAAGGAACAACATCAGCAGCGGCCAGTAGTCCAGCATCGTGGCGAAGATGGTCCGCATCGGTTCGGCGGCCACGTCGAGCACCGGGATGCGGTCCAGCACCTTGGCGATCCCTTCGATGCCCGCGCTCAGCGAGTCGAAGATGAGGCTGCGCAGCCGGGTCAGCACGGTCAGCGCAGCGATGGCCGCCAGTCCGAATATCGCCCCGGCCACGATCGAGGCGCCGAATGCCGTGGCGGTACCGCGGCCACGACGCTTGACCACGCCGGTCAGTCCGCCGATGTAGGCGCAGTCGACGACGGTCATCAGTCCGCCCATGCCGGCGATCAGGAAGGCGATCGTTCCCGCGGCGACGGTGGCCGCGAGCAGCACCCGCAACCGGTAGCGGTACGCGAGCAGGCCCATCGGCACCGTTCCCAGCACCGACAGCCCGCCCGCGAACGGCACCACCACCGCGATGATCGCGGTGGCCGCACACAGCGCAGCCATCACCGCGGCCTGCGCAAGCTCGCCTGGGGTGAGGCCGCGCCGAGGCGTCGTCGCCGGGGGTATCGCGGTCATCGTTCGATTCTGCCAGCCGCGCTCGCCGCCGTCGGCTGCCCGTTGTGTGAGCGAGAGCACGCCTGGCGGGTAGACTACATAGTGAATCTATGTAAACATGGTGGGTATGCCGACCCCGACCGCCGAGGATGTCACGGTAACCGACAAATCCGAGCTTGGCGCCGACCTGCTGTCGGTCGTCGCCCGGTTGAACCGACTGGCCACCCAACGCGCCCGACTACCGCTCCCCTGGGCCCAGGCCCGGTTGCTGTCCACCATCGAGGACCAGGGCGAGGCCCGCATCTCCGACCTCGCCTACCTCGACCACTGCTCGCAGCCGACCATGACCACCCAGGTTCGCCGCCTGGAAGACGCCGGCCTGGTGACCCGCACCACCGATCCCGGTGATGCCCGCGCCGTGCTGATCCGGATCACCGAGCAGGGCCGGGAGACCCTGGAGCAGGCGAGGGCGGACCGCGCCGCGGCGATCAACCCGAGGCTGGAACGGCTCACTGCCGAGGAGCGCCGAACACTGGCAGCCTCTGTCGGCATCATCCGCCGGTTGCTCACCGACGTCGACGAGCGTCCGTCTCACACGAAAACTAGTTAGGAGTTACCGCCCTATGTGGCGCCAACCCAAGGCCGTATGGGCCGTCGCTTTCGCCTCCGTCGTCGCCTTCATGGGTATCGGACTGGTCGATCCCATCCTCAAACCGATCGCCGACAACCTCGACGCCTCGCCGTCGCAGGTGTCCCTGCTGTTCACCAGCTACATGGCGGTGATGGGCGTGGCGATGCTGATCACCGGTGTGGTGTCCAGCCGCATCGGCCCCAAGCGCACGCTGCTGTTGGGCCTGGTGATCATCATCGCCGGCGCCGGTCTGGCCGGGATGAGCGAGAACGTGATGCAGATCGTGGGGTGGCGCGCACTGTGGGGCCTGGGTAACGCCCTGTTCATCGCGACCGCGCTGGCCACCATCGTCAACTCCGCCAAAGGCTCTGTGGCACAAGCCATCATCCTCTATGAGGCGGCACTGGGCCTGGGCATCGCGATCGGCCCACTGGTCGGCGGCGTACTCGGCTCGATCTCCTGGCGCGGCCCGTTCTTCGGCGTCTCGGCGCTGATGGCCTTCGCCCTGGTGATCACCGCATTCCTCCTACCGGCCACCCCACGCGCCGAACGGGCCACCACGCTGGCCGACCCGTTCCGGGCGCTGCGCCACCGGGGGCTGTTGGGCGTCGCGATCACCGCACTGCTCTACAACTTCGGCTTCTTCACCCTGCTGGCGTTCACGCCCTTCCCACTGGACATGACCGCCCATCAGATCGGGCTGATCTTCTTCGGCTGGGGCCTGGCGTTGGCGTTCACCTCAGTCGTGGTCGCACCACGACTGCAACACCGTTTCGGCACCGTGCGCGTGCTGATCCTGAACCTGCTCGCCTTCACCACGGTGCTGGCCGTGATGGGGGTCTGGACGGATTCCAAGACCGTCCTGGCCTCGTGTGTCGTGATCGCCGGCCTGTTCATCGGGATCAACAACACGCTGATCACGGAGACCGTGATGAAGGCCGCCCCCGTCGAACGCGGTGTGGCCTCGGCGGCCTACAGCTTCCTGCGCTTCGGCGGGGCTGCCGTCGCACCGTGGCTGGCCGGGGTGCTCGGCGAGCAGGTCAGCGTGCACCTGCCGTACTGGGTGGGCGCGGGCGCCGTACTGGCCGGTGCCGGCGTGCTGTTCCTGACGCGCTCATACCTAGTTCACATCGACGAGGAAGACACAGCGGAAACCGAAATCGACGAGCTCACCGACGAGGCGACAGCGGTCACCGTGGGTTCCGACACCTGACGCCAAGGGTGATTCCCGCCCGGAGCAGCAGCAAGGCTCCCCACAATGGGTGACATGTCGCAACAGTTCGACGGCGAGGCCCGATTGTCGTGGATTCTGGCCGGCCTCGCCGGTGTACTGGGGGCGGCGGCGTTCACCCATTCCGCGGGGTACTTCGTCACCTTCATGACCGGCAACACCGAGCGGGCTTTCCTCGGGCTGTTTCAGGGCGAGGAGTGGCTGGCGATTGGCGCGGCGCTGCTGATTGCCGCCTTTGTCGGTGGAGTCGTGATCGCATCCCTGTGCCGCCGCCACCTGTGGGTCAATCATCCTCACGGCGCGACCGTGTTGACCACGCTTGCGCTCATCGTGTCCACCGTGGTGGACATGATCGCGCGAGGCTGGACAGCTCGCGATGTCCCTTTCGTTCCAATCCTGTTCGTGGCCTTTGGTATCGGCGCGCTGAATACGTCGTTCGTGAAAGACGGCGAGGTGTCGATCCCCTTGAGTTACGTGACCGGAACGCTGGTGAAGATGGGCCAGGGCATCGAACGCCACCTGAGCGGCGGCCAGCTGAGCGACTGGCTGGGGTATTTCCTGCTGTGGGCCGGATTCGCCGGCGGCGCGGTCATCGGTGGCCTTGTCAGCGTGGTGGTCAGCGGATCGCAGATGCTGCTGGTGGCCACCCTGGTCTGTGCGATCACCGCGAGCTGGCTCTGGCGCATCGGCCGCCCTCAGAAAGCGAACAGCAGGAACTGCGTCACCTGAGTGGGCGAGAAATTATCGTCGCTGACGGCGATCACCGATTGCCGACCGTCGGCCAGCTTGGGCCCCAAGGTGATTCCCTCGATGTTGTCCAGCGGTGCCAGCCCGGGCGTGGAGGTCAGGTCGGCGAGCAGTGTCTTGGTCATCTCGGTGGAACCATCGACCAGACTTGCCCGGTAGATCCGCACCGCCACATGTGTGCCGAAGCCGCGCTCGATCACCAGAAAGTTCTTGTCGTCGAGCGCCACCAGATCAGACAGACCGTTGTCCCCGCCGGGCCCGGCACTGACCGGTTCCAGCGGGTAGGTGTACTGGCCGTCGACCTCCCCGGACTCCACGTCGATGCGGATCACGCGGGTCCGTGCACCGTGCTGCTCGTCAGGTGGTGGGCCGTCGTCGTATCCGGGTCCTTCCATGGCCGCCCACAGATACCGTCCGTCCGGCGTCAACGTGAGCCCCTCCAGCGTGCTGTTACGGCGGGCGCCGTGTTCACCGGCCGACATCCGCATGGCATCCGGTCGCGCGAACTCGCCGAGGAAGCTGCCGTCGAGCCCGGCAGTCCGCACCCACGGGTCCAGCAGGATCGGCGCGCCCGGTCCCTCGACCCGCCGCTCCCCCTCGCTGGTCCAGTACAACCGTTGTCTGCGGGCATCGAAGGCGATGGCCTCGGGATCCGGAGGGACCACCGATGGCGCCGCCGCGCCGTCCGACGTGCCGGAGTCCAACGGGCGGAACGCTTGTGCGTCGCGGTCCAGCCACGGATGGGTGCCGATGAACTCGACATCACCGATGCCGTTGTCCGACATCGTGATCCGTGCGGTGTAGAACCGTGCCGGGCCCTCGGCGGAGCGGTCGTCGCTGACGATGTAATACAAATCGGCGGCCGGGTCGTAACTGATCCCCGACAATCCCCCGATCACGGTGCCGTCCAGGGTCGCGCCCGAAGCTACCTGGCGCTGACCGAGGTAGTCCAAGCCGGGCGTGGCATGCGCCGGCCCACACGCCGACAGTGCCAGGGCACCGGCCAACAGGATCCGGCGCAGCATCAGGTGATGACGGCGCCAACGAGAATGCCGACGGCATAGGTGGCCGCGATCGCGATGACGCCGAACACCAACTGCCGCACTCCAGCGATGGCCACCGGTTTACGGGTGAACCTGGCCGCCACCCCACCGGCGATCAACAGGCCGACTCCACCGCAGGCCAGCCCGGCCCACAACGATTCGAAGCCCAGCAGGTACGGGATCAGCGGGACGATCGCACCGATCGCGAACAGCACAAAGGACGAAGCTCCGGCCACCCACGGTGACGGCTTCTCCCGCGGGTCCACTCCCAGCTCCTGCACGAGATGGAAGTTCACCGCCCGATTCTCGTCCCGGTGGATTTCCCCGCTGGCCTTCGCCGCAGTTTCGGGCGTCATCCCCATTTCCTGGAGCATGGCCACGAGTTCGGCCTGCTCGGCCTCCGGGTTCTTGCGGAACGACCGACGCTCGACATTGACTTCGGAATCGACCTGCTCGTTGGCGGTGGTCACCGAGGTGTATTCGCCCAGCGCCATCGAGAAGGCGCCGGCCAGCAGGCCGGCCACGCCGCTGAGCACAACAGTCTGCGCCGAAGAGCTTGCCCCGACACCCGCGATCAACGCCGTGTTGCTGACGAGACCGTCCATCGCACCGAAGGTCGCCGCGCGCAGCCAGCCTCCGGTCACATCGGCATGCCGGTGATAGCTCACGTGCGGCAAGCCGGTGGGAGACAGCGACTTACCTACCGACTCCGGCATGGCGCCAGTCTTGCGCGGCAGGGTCGAGCTTGTCCAGGAAGGCTTGCCTTCGCTCCAACGCACCCACCCTGACGGCCGAACGCGTTACCGTCGGGTATGACCTCCACTGCCGAGCATCTGCGAAACACGCTGGACGGTCGCTGGCGCGACGTCAAGAACGCCATGCGGACCACGTTGTCGGACGAGATCTTCCGGCCGCATTACACCCCCAACACCGCCATCGCCCGGGCCAAAGTGGCCGAGCAACTCAAGATCATGGCGGCCGCGGGGGCAGCCGAGGACGGCTTCCGGAAGGAGCACGGCGGCAACGGCGACGTCGGCGCGGCCATCACCCAGATCGAGATGCTGGCCATGAGCGACCTGTCGCTGATGGTGAAGGCCGGGGTGCAATGGGGCCTGTTCGGCGGCGCCATCGAGAATCTCGGCACCGAGCGCCACCACAAGGCCTACGTGCAGCGGCTCATCGACCTGGACCTGCTCGGCTGTTTCGCGATGACCGAGACCGGTCACGGCAGCGATGTGCAGTCCCTGGAGACCACCGCGACCTACGACGCGGCGACCCAGGAATTCGTGATTCACTCCCCCACCCCCACCGCGCGCAAGGACTACATCGGCGGGGCCGCCGAGACTGCCAGGGTTGCAGCGGTTTTCGCACAACTCATCACGCCGGACGGCGAAGGGCACGGGGTGCACTGCTTGGTGGTGCCGATCCGTGACGACATGGGCAACGACATGCCCGGCGTGACGACGTCGGACTGCCACTACAAGGGCGGCCTGCCCGGCGTCGACAACGGACGCATCGTGTTCGACCACGTGCGTGTCCCGCGGGAGAACCTGCTCAACCGCTACGCCGACGTCGCTGCCGACGGCACCTACAGCTCACCGATCGAGAACCCGGGCCGGCGGTTCTTCACGATGCTGGGCACGCTGATCCGCGGTCGGGTCACTGTCGCGGGCAGCGCGGCGGCCGCGGCGCGCGTCGCACTCGACATCGCCACTCGATATGCATTGGAACGCAGGCAGTTCGAGGCCCCGAAGAGCACCGAGGAAGTCCTGATCATGGACTACCTGGTGCATCAGCGCCGGCTGCTGCCGCTGATCGCCAAGTCCTACGCGCTGCAGTTCGCCCAGAACGAACTGGTGGCCAAATGCCATGAGCTGCAGATCTCCGACAATCCCGATGCGGAGGAGCAGCGCGAGCTGGAGGCCCGCGCGGCCGGCTTGAAGGCTGCCAACACCTGGCATGCCAGCCGCGCCATCCAGGAATCCCGCGAAGCGTGCGGTGGTGCAGGCTATCTCGCCGAGAACCGGCTGATCGCCCTGCGCGCCGACACCGACGTGTTCACCACGTTCGAGGGCGACAACCACGTGCTGACCCAACTGGTGGCCAAGGAACTGCTCACCGCCTACGCCGACGACATCAAAGGCATGAGCCCGGTCGAATGGGTCCGGTTCGCGGCCAACTATGCCGGCGAGCGGGTCCTGAAACGCACTGCCGCAGAGACCATCATCCAGACCGTCCTGGACACCCGCCAGGACAACGAGGAGGAAGGCAGCCTGTTCAACCGCGGCACCCAGGTCAAGATGTTCGAGGACCGCGAGGAGTACATCCTGGCCTCAGTGGCGCGGCGGCTGCAGGGCAAGGCCAAGGAGATGTCGGCCTTCGACGCGTTCAACTCCGTACAGGACCACGTGCTGCATGCCGCACAGGCACACATCGACCGGGTGATCCTGGAGGCGTTCGTCGCGGGCATCGATGCCTGCGAGGACGACACGGCCCGCGAGCTCCTCGATGACGTCTGCGATCTGTACGCGCTGTCGGTGATCGAGGGCGACAAGGCCTGGTTCATCGAGCACCGCTACCTGTCCACCGAACGTGCCAAGGCCGTGACACGCGGGATCAACGAACGCTGCCGCTTGCTGCGCCCGCACGTCGAGACCCTCGTCGACGGGTTCGGCATCCCCGAGCAGTTGCGCTATGCGGCGATGCTCGACCCCGCCGAGTTGGTCAACGGCTGAGACGTATCAGGGTTTCGGAACCGGGTCGACGGCAACCAGCTTGCCGTCGTCCCCGATCCGGAACCGCACGGTGGCGATACCGGTCGGCGCGGTGGGCGAATCATGGCCCTGCTGCCACTGGTAGTTCACCACCACGGTGTCATCGGCGTTGGTGACCACGTTGATGTAGGGCCGGGGTTCCGGGGTGGCCGGGCCGATCGGGGTCTGCCGGTCGAAGAACAGCAGCTGACCGGCGCTGTTGGGCTCGGGGTTGGACTGGCCCACCTGCACCCAGTACAGCCGGCAGTTGGTGGTGTGCCCGGTGCCGATCTGGGTCCACTCCTTACCCGCTGCGGGTGCCGGGAGTTTCGCGATCTGATCCGCGACGATGTCAGCGCCGGGACCGTCCGACGGTGCGCAGGTGTCGGGTTTCGGAGGCGGCGCGGATGACGGTTTCCAGCCGCAACCAACCGCGAGGAGACCGACGAAGGCGACGATGGCGATCAGCCGTGGGTACACACCCCGAGGGTAGCGAATCAAACCGGCTCAGCGAGTGGGCTGACGACGGCGCGTCGATAGGTGACACTGTTTGCGATCGACTCGCGATCCTTCTGGCGATTCGACGGCGGATCACCGCTCACGACCACTTACCCCAAAGGAGACACCGATGGCTTGGTTCCTCGCCATGGAAGGCCCCGCCAACAAGGCCGTCCTGTACCAACTGCAGGAATCAGTCAACGTCCAACAAATCGCCGAGGAGATGGCCAGCGCGGCCACCCTCGATCGCGCGGTACCCGTCCCGGCCGTGCTGGCGAACAACAGGCAACAGGTGACGGTGTATGTGCGGCCGGCGGCTTGGGGCGTGTGGACGTTCTATCAACTGTCCGATGAGGAGCGGAATGCCCTCGCGTCGGCGTCCAATCCATTGGTGGAGGCGCTTACCCAGGCGGCGCGTCAGGCGCAGGCCCGGCCCCAGTCCTGAGGACTGGGATTGGAGAAAACTTGCTCCCCCGATTGGACTCGAACCAATAACCGCCCGATTAACAGTCGGGAGCTCTGCCAATTGAGCTACAGGGGACTACCTTCCGCGGAAGCTCCGCGGCCGAGCGTTGACTCTAGCGCACGGACCGCCGCTGCCGCCAATGCGCTCCCGGACGGGCGCGTCGGGGCGACGGTGAGGCAGGATGGAGTACACGCATCTGCAGCCTGGGAGGCCCGTCGCTTTGGGAGGAATTCTGTGATCCGCTATGCCGCCGTGATCGCCGTCGGCTACGTGCTGGGCGCCAAGGCCGGGCGACGCCGCTATGAGCAGATCGCCAGCACATACCGCGCGGTGACCGCCAATCCGGCAACCAAGGCGGTGATCGACGCCGGACGGCGCAAGATCGCCAAGCAGGTGTCGCCGGATCCGCAGTTCCTCACGTTGACCCCCATAGATGCAGAAACGTCGGTGCTCGCCACGAAGGAGAGCACCGACGGTTCGGCGAACCATAGCGCCAAAAAGTCCAGCTGGTAGCGGTTAGCCGATCCCCTGGTTGATCGAGGTTCCGGGCAGCAGCGGACCGGTGACGAATCCTCCATTGCCGCCGGTGCCGACCCACGGTGTTCCGATGTTGGCGGGCATGCCATTGGAGTGGGACAGGCACTTGCCGTCCTCTTTGTTGCCGAACCAGGCCAGGCAGGCGGGCTGCGCCGTGACCTCGGACCCCGGGTTGGACGCTGTGACGAACGCCGGGGCGGCCGATGCGGCCCCCGTGGCCAGCGCAAATGCACCCACTGCGACGAACCGCCGCGTCCGCGTGCTGAACAATGTCACCAGGTGTGCCTCTCTCGCCTGAAGGTGCCCGACTGCCGTCACCCTATCGCGATGTGGGTGATCACGCAGTCAGGTCGTCGCCGCTGGCCTGTTCGAGCAGGCTGCGCCGGTAGGACTCCATGGCCACCAGGTCACCGAACAGGGCGTGATATTCGTCTCCCTGCTCCACCGGTGACATGCGTTGCAGCTTGGACTTCACCTCGGCGATCTGGCGGCCCACCCAGACTTCTTGCAGGCGGGCCAGGACGCTGCTGATGTAGCGCGGCAGGTGTTCGTCGTCCTCGACGTTGATGGCCTCGACGCCCAGTTCGTTGACCAGGCTGGCCGCTGCTGGGGATGTGGTCTGCTCGCGGACCGCCTCGATCCACTGGGCTCCGGATTTGCCCGATGCTGTGCCGCCGGCCGCCTCGATCGCCGAACGCACCGCGGCGTAACCGGGGTGCGTGAAGCTCTCGACGGTCAGCGAGTCGAACACCGGCCCGGCGATCACCGGATACTGCAGACCGGCCTTGAGCGCCTCGCGTTGCGGCCACAGCGTCGGATCGGTCGGATTGGGTCGGCCGATGTGTTCCGGGACTGGGGTCTGCCTGGGTCTTGCCTGTTGCCGCGCTGGCTGACGCCGCGAATCCTTGCGGCCGCCACTGGCTTCCTCCCGCACTCGGCCGATCACCTGTGCGACGTTGTCCCAGCCGACCCAGCCGGCCAGTTGCCTGGCGTACTCGTCGCGCAGCGTCTGGTCCTTGATCCGGGCCGCGATCGGCACGCAGCGCCGCAGCGCCGCCACCCGACCCTCCGCGCTGTCCAGGTCGTGCTCGGCCAGTGCGCTGCGAATCACGAACTCGAACAACGGAGTTCGCCGTGCCACCAGGTCGCGCACCGCACCGTCGCCGGAGCGAAGTCGCAGATCGCACGGGTCCATTCCGTCGGGAGCCACCGCCACGAACGACTGACCGGACAGGTTCTGCTCGCCCTCGAAGGCTTTCACCGCGGCAGCCTGGCCGGCGGCATCGCCGTCGAACACGTAGATCAACTCGCCCCGGAAGAAGTTGTCGTCCATCATCAGCCGGCGCAGCATCGACAGGTGCTGCTCGCCGAACGCAGTGCCGCACGATGCCACCGCGGTGGTCACCCCGGCCATGTGCATGGACATCACATCGGTGTAGCCCTCGACGACGACGGCCTGATGCCCCTTGGCGATGTCACGTTTGGCGCGGTCCAGCCCGAACAGCACCTGCGACTTCTTGTACAGCACCGTCTCGGGGGTGTTGACGTACTTGGCCTGGTTCTGGTCGTCGTCGAACAACCGGCGTGCGCCGAAGCCGATGGTCTCGCCCGAGGACACCCGGATCGGCCACAACAGTCTGCGATGGAACCGGTCCATCGGGCCACGTTTGCCCTCGCGGCTCAGCCCGGCGGCCTCCAGCTCTTTGAACTCGAAACCCTTGCGCAGCAAGTGTTTTGTCAGCGTGTCCCACCCCGACGGCGCGAAACCGCACCCGAACTGGGCGGCCGCGGCGGCGTCGAAGTTCCGCTCGGTCAGGTACTTGCGCGCTTCGGCGGCCTCGTCGGACTGCAGTTGCTCGGCGTAGAACTCCTGGGCTGCGGCGTTGGCGGCCAGCAACCGGCTGCGGCTGCCCCGGTCCCGCTGCACATTGGTGGTCGACGAGCCGGTGTAGGTGACGGTGTAGCCGACCCGGTCGGCCAGCAACTCGACCGCTTCGACGAAGCTGACGTGCTCGATCTTCTGGATGAAGGCGTAGACGTCGCCGCCCTCGCCGCAGCCGAAGCAGTGGAAGTGACCGTGATTCGGCCGCACATGGAACGACGGCGACTTCTCGTCGTGGAACGGGCACAAACCCTTCATCGAGTCGGCCCCGGCGCGCCTCAACTGGACGTAGTCACCGACGACATCCTCGATGCGGACCTTTTCACGGATGGCCGCGATATCGCGATCTGAAATCCGGCCGGCCACCGGCATAGTCTATGCGTGCGCGGAGGTCGCGTTGAACGGGTTTGCCTGTGGACAGCCGCACCCACGACGTACTGAAGGCGATCGTCGAGAAGATCGGCTGATCCAGCCGTCCGCTCAGCCCAACGGCCGGGGTGAGCGCGCCTCGTGTACCCGTTCCAGCCGGCTCTCGGTGTAGGACGCGATCTGATCGACCACCACGCGCAATCGGGCGCCGTCGTCGGCGGCCAGGTCGAATTCGGGCGCGAACTGCGGGTCCAGGCTGCCCGGGGCCTGCGCCCACAGCGCCAGTGCCACCTCGTGGACGAGCGTGCGCTGATCGGCCTGGATCTGCAGGTGCCGGTGGTCGGACATGATGAACTGCAACGCCAGCATCTTGAGCAGCACCACCTCGGCGCGCACCAGCGGCGGGACGGTCAGCTCGGCATCAAAACGACGCAGCGGTCCCGCCCCGGCGACGGCCCGGGTCTGCGTGATCGCCGCATTGGCGAACCTCCCGACCAGTTCACTGGTCAACGTCTTCAGTGCGACCGAGGAAGCCAGAGTTCCGTCGTACTTCCCTACCGCGGCCACCACCGGCACGTGCGACAGTCGCTCGGCGGCGGCCAGCAGATCGTCGTGGGTGACGGTGGAAAAGTTCTTGGCGCCCAGGTCCGCCAGCGAGGAAGCGGCATCGGGATCGCCGAGCACCCGCAGGTCGATGCGTCCGGAGATCACCCCGTCCTCGACGTCGTGCACCGAGTAGGCGACGTCGTCGGCCCAGTCCATCACCTGGGCCTCCAGGCAGGGCCGCTCGGCAGGCGCGCCGGCACGCACCCATTCGGCGGCCGCGGCGTCGTCGTCGTAGAAGCCGTATTTCCTACGGGTGCCGAAGCTGGGCCACGGATATTTCGCCACCGCGTCCAGCGCAGCCCGCGTCAGGTTGAGCCCAGCCGAACACCCGTCGGCGTCAAGGACTTTGGGCTCCAACCGGGTGAGGATCCGGAAGTTCTGGGCATTGCCCTCGAACCCGCCGAACGGTTTCGCGATCTCGTCGAGCGCACGCTCGCCGTTGTGCCCGTAGGGCGGGTGCCCGATGTCGTGGGCCAGGCCGGCCAGGTCCACCAGGTCGGGATCGCAGCCCAGCCCGATCGCCATACCGCGGCCGATCTGCGCGACCTCGAGTGAGTGGGTCAGCCGGGTACGCGGGGTGTCGCCATGGCGAGGACCGACCACCTGGGTCTTGTCGGCCAGCCGCCGTAGCGCCGCACTGTGCAGGACGCGGGCCCGATCACGGGCGAAGTCGGTGCGGTGCTCGGTGTCGGTCCCGGGCAGCGCGGCACCCTTGGCCGACTCGACCACCAGACGTTGCCGGTCGAAGTCGTCATAGGCGGCCTGCGTATCCCCGTTCACCGACGCACAGTCTGCCAGGAACCGACGCGTCAACCCCGCAGCGCACTAGATTGACGGTCATGCGTATCGCCCGTCTGCTGTCCATGCTGCTCGCGATCCTGATGACCGGCCTGCTGGTTGCCCCCAGCGCCGCCGCCGAGCCGCCGTTGCGGTTGGCCACCCAACTCACCGACAACGCCGGGGTGTTGTCGGCCGCTCAGCGCGCCAGTGTGGAGCGTGCCCTCGACCAGCTCTACGACACCAAACGTATTCAGCTGTGGGTGGTTTTCGTCGAGGACTTCTCCGGTCAGAACCAGTCGGGCTGGGCGCAAAGCACGATTCAACTCAGCGATCTCGGTGACGACGACGCACTGCTGGCGGTCGCCACCAACGCGCGCGCGTATGCGTTCCAGGTGCCGAACACGGTCCCCGGCGGTAATGCCCGCGCCGACGACATTCGGCGCAACAGTGTTGAACCGGCCCTGCGTCGCGAGGACTGGGCCGGTGCCGCGATCGCCGCCGCGAACGGCCTGAAGGCCAACCCTCCCGCCGCGCCGGCGGGAGCGGGGATCTCGTGGCCGGGCATGCTGATCGCCCTTGGCGTGATCCTGGTGCTGGCCGGGTTGCTGTGGTGGTGGTCGCGCCGGCGCCGGGCCAAGCGCCGCCACGCCGAGTTCGAGGCCGCCAAGCGAGTTGATCCGACCGACGCCAACGCGTTGGCGTCGGTGCCGCTGGAGGCGCTCGATGAGCTGTCCCGCTCGATCGTGGTCGACGTCGACAATGCCGTCCGAACCAGTGACGCTGAGCTGGAACTGGCCATCGAGGAGTTCGGCGCCAAACGCACCGAACCGTTCAGCGCGGCGCTGGAGAATGCGAAAAAGGCTCTGGCCCAAGCATTCAACGTGCGCCAGACGCTCGACGACGATGCACCGGAGACCCCGCTGCAGCAGCGTCAGCTGCTGACTCAGGTGGTGGTGTCGGCGGCCAGAGCCGACCGCGAACTGGACGCCCAGAGCCAGGCCTTCGAGCAGCTGCGCGATCTGGTGATCAACGCCCCGACCCGGCTCGACGCCATGACCCAGCAGATGGTCGACCTGACCGCTCGCCTCGAACCGTCCGGTCAGACACTGGGCAACCTGCACACCCAATTCGACGCCACCGCACTGAGTTCGGTGTCGACCAATGTGGACACCGCCAGGGAACGCCTGGCCTTCGCCGACCGCAACATCACCACGGCCCGCAACCTGGTATCGCGGCCGGCCACCGACCAGACCGCGTTGGTGGACGCGGTGCGCTCGGCCGAGTCCTCCCTCGATCAGACCCGGACCCTGCTCGACGCCGTGGACAGCGCGGCCTCCGACATCAACCGGGCCCTGGCCGGTCTGCCCGCAGCGATCACCGATATTCAGGCCGGTATCGACCAGGCGAATTCGCTTCTGGGGCAATCCGGTACGCCGCAGGCCGACAAGCTGAGTGCGGCCCGTGACGCGGCGAAGAAGGCTGCCGACGACGCTACGGCCAACGGCAAGGCCGACCCGCTGGGCACGTTCACCCGGCTGACCAAGGCCGACGCCGAACTCGATCAGCTACTGGCCGGCGTGCACGAACAACAGGAAGCCGCCGAGCGGCTGGCCCGCGCGCTGGAGCAGGCGCTGTTCACCGCCCAGTCACGGATAAAGGCGGTGTCGGACTTCATCGAGACCCGGCGCGGCAGCATCGGACCGGAGGCCCGCACCCGACTGGCCGAAGCGCAACGGCAACTTCAGGCCGCCGAAGCCAAGCGTGCCGTGAATCCCAATGAGGCGGTGGCGCATGCCAACGGGGCGTCGACGCTGGCCGCACAGGCGCAGGGCCTGGCCAACGATGACGTGCGCGCCGCGCAGCGGTCCTACACCTCGCAGTACGGCGGGGGCGGCGGCTCCGACATGGGTGCCGTGCTCGGCGGCATCCTCATCGGCAACATCCTGCGCGGCGGGGGCGGCGGTTTCGGAGGTGGCTTCGGCGGAGGTTACGGAGGCGGCTTCGGCGGGGGCCGCGGCATGGGCCGCCCGACGTCCTACGGCGGGTCGTCACATTCGTCGGGCCGCAGCTACAGCGGTGGCGGCGGCCGGTTCTGATCGCGCGCTAACTACGTGCCGTGTCGACGAGCGTGACCTCCGACGTCGCAACCGTGGTGCCGTCCTCGCGACGGAATCCGATACCGACGGGATCGCCGGTGTCCGCCTCGATGAAGCGGTAATCGCTGCTGTCCGGGCGGGCCAGGTGGACGTGACCCCACTGCCCGATCGCGGCCAATACCGGGATCAGGTCGTGTCCCGCGTCGGTCAGCACGTACCGACTGCGGGTCCGGTCGCCCGGCTGCTGATAGTCGACGACTTCGAGGACGCCGGCCGCCACCAGTTCGGATAGCCGTGCGCTGAGTACGTCGGAAGCCACCCCCAGTCGTTCGCGGAACTCCGAGAATCGTGACTTGCCCATCAGTGCCTCACGGATGATCAGCATGGCCCACCGCTGACCCAGCACCGACATGGTGCGGGCGATCGGACAGGCATTGTCGGTCCACGGATCGGCGCGCATGCCAAGATTCTAGCTGGGTTGGGAATACCTACTCAGCTGTTGGCCTTGACGAAGATGACGTTCGCACAGTCAACCGAGTTCGAAGGAGAATCCAATGTCCCATCAGATCAAGGGCGCAACCGCGGTGGTAACCGGTGGCCAGAAGGGCCTGGGCAAGGCGATCGTGGACGAACTCCTGGCCCGCGGCGCCGCCAAGGTCTACGCCACCAGCCGAACCCCCGAGCCGAGCAGCGACCCGAGGGTGGTTGTCGTCGAAGCCGAGGTCACCGACGGCGATTCAGTCGCCAGGCTGGCCGCACTGGCCGGCGACGCCACGATCGTCGTCAACAACGCCGGCGTGACGGGCGGCAAGTCACTGCTGAACAGCGACCTCGATGAAATCCGTTCCGTACTCGAAACCAACCTGTTCGGCGCACTGCGCGTGACGAGGGCCTTCGCCCCCCAGCTGGCCGGGGGCACGCTCGTCAACATCGCCTCGGTGCTGTCGTGGCTGCCCGGCT
Organism: Mycobacterium sp. DL440; assembly: GCF_011745145.1. Classification (NCBI taxonomy): domain Bacteria; kingdom Bacillati; phylum Actinomycetota; class Actinomycetes; order Mycobacteriales; family Mycobacteriaceae; genus Mycobacterium; species Mycobacterium sp. DL440. The sequence goes on from NZ_CP050191.1 coordinate 2,986,469, forward strand.
TTGGCGCCTACGGCGTCTCGAAAGCTGCGCTGTGGTCGGCGAACAACTCGCTGCGCCTGGAGCTGGACGGCCAAGCCACCGATGTGGTCGGCGTCTACCTGGGCTACACCGACACATCGATGATCGCCGATCTCGATGTGCCCAAGAACGATCCCGCCGACGTCGCCCGCCAAATCGCCGACGGCATCGAATCCGGTGCCACCGAGGTGCTAGCCGACGAACTCACCCGGCAGACCCGCGTCGGCGCCTTCGCCTGAAACCTGGACAGGACGAGCGAGCCGGCGGCTGCTGATCGCACTGCTCGGTGAAAGGGTCAGGCGCCCTTGAGCCGCACCGCCAGGTAGTCCGAAACCTTGTCCAGCGCGATGCGCTCCTGGGTCATGGCGTCGCGTTCACGGATGGTGACTGCGTTGTCGTCCAGGGTGTCGAAATCGACTGTCACGCAATACGGTGTGCCGATCTCGTCCTGGCGGCGGTAGCGCCGGCCGATCGCACCGGCGTCGTCGAACTCGACGTTCCAGTTCCTGCGCAGTTCGGCGGCCAGGTCGCGGGCCTTGGGTGAGAGGTCGGCATTGCGCGACAACGGCAGGACGGCCGCCTTGACCGGGGCCAGGCGCGGGTCGAGCTTGAGCACAGTGCGCTTGTCCACTCCGCCCTTGGCGTTGGGAGCCTCATCCTCGGTGTAGGAATCAACCAGGAAAGCCATCAGCGAGCGGGTCAGGCCGGCTGCCGGCTCGATCACGTACGGCACGTAGCGGGTGTCGGCGCCCTGGTCGTAGAACGACAGATCGACGCCGGAATGCTTGGCGTGCGTGGACAAGTCGAAGTTGGTGCGGTTGGCGATGCCTTCCAGCTCACCCCACGGGTTGCCGGCGAAACCGAACTTGTACTCGATGTCGACCGTGCCGTCGGAGTAGTGCGACAGCTTCTCCTTGGGATGGTCGTACAGGCGCAGGTTGTCCCGGTTGATGCCGAGGTCGACATACCACTGCAGCCGCGTCTCGATCCAGTACTTGTGCCATTCCGGCGCGGTCTCCGGCTCGACGAAGAACTCCATCTCCATCTGCTCGAACTCGCGAGTGCGGAAGATGAAGTTGCCCGGGGTGATCTCGTTGCGGAAGCTCTTGCCGATCTGGCCGATGCCGAACGGCGGCTTCTTGCGCGCGGTGGTGACCACGTTGGCGAAGTTCACGAAGATGCCCTGAGCGGTCTCCGGGCGCAGGTAGTGCAGACCCTCCTCCGACTCGATCGGTCCGAGGTAGGTCTTGAGCATCATGTTGAAGTCGCGCGGCTCGGTCCACCGGCCCTTGGTGCCGCAGTCCGGGCAGACGATCTCATCCATGGAGACAGAGTCAGGGTCGTCGAGCCCCTTCTTCAGGGCGTAGGCCTCCTGCATGTGGTCCTGCCGATGCCGCTTGTGGCAGTTCAGGCACTCCACCAGCGGATCGTTGAAGACCTCGACGTGACCCGAGGCGACCCACACCTGGCGCGGCAGGATGATCGCGCTGTCCAGGCCGACGACATCGTCGCGGCCGGTGATCATGGACTTCCACCACTGGCGCTTGATGTTCTCCTTGAGTTCGACACCGAGCGGGCCGTAATCCCACGCGGACTTGGTGCCGCCGTAGATCTCTCCGGACTGGAAGACCAGGCCACGGCGTTTCGCCAGGTTCGCAACGGTGTCGATGATGGATGCCACGGTGCATCAGAGTAGCGACCAGCTCGCCGGCAGCGATAATCCGCCGCGGCCGGCGCAGCGGTTGACATGCAATAGCGCGCATGTATTCTGGCCCGTAATGGAAACGATTTCCAATTTCACGACGACTCAACACGACGACGCACGCGAGCACGGGGCCGCCCCGCCGCCGGAGTTGCCATCACGCGAGGTCCTCGACACCGCGGGCGAGCTGCTGCGCGCACTGGCCGCTCCCCTGCGGATTGCGATCGTCCTGCAGCTGCAGCAGTCCCAACGCTGCGTGCACGAGTTGGTCGACGCCCTCGCCGTGCCGCAGCCGCTGGTGAGCCAGCACCTCCGGATTCTCAAGCAGGCCGGAGTCGTGGCCAGCGAGCGGGCCGGCCGCGAGGTGCTCTACCGCCTCGTCGACCACCACCTGGCCCACATCGTCGCCGACGCCGTCGCCCACGCCGGTGAGGAGCACGAGTGACGGGCGCGGTCCGGTCCACCCGGCAGCGCGCGGCGATCGCCGACCTGCTCAACGAGACCGACGGATTCCGCTCAGCGCAGGAACTACACGACGAGCTGCGCCGCCGCGGCCAGGGCATCGGCCTGACCACTGTGTACCGCACCCTGCAGACCATGGCCACCACCGGCAACGTCGACACATTGCGCACCGACACCGGTGAATCGGTCTACCGGCGTTGCTCCGAGGACCATCACCACCATCTGGTGTGCCGGGCCTGTGGCGCGACCGTCGAGATCTCGGGCGGCCACGTCGAGGCCTGGGCCGCCGATGTGGCCCGCGAGCACGGTTTCTCCGACGTCAGCCACACGATCGAGATCTTCGGGACCTGCGGCGAGTGCGGCGGCGCCGCGGGTTGAACGACTTTCCGCGTATGAAGCGTGGTGGCGGTCCCCAGGCCGATTTTTCGCCATAGCGCTTCACACGCGGGGTGCTAGGCCCGATCGCGTACCAGCGTGAGCACGGTGTGCTCGGTGAGCGGCGCGAGCCGAACGTCGCCCGGCTCGTGCAGATCGATCCACGCCATCTCGGCGATCTCGGCCTGCGGCCGCGGCTCACTGTCGAGGCTGATCAGGTAGAGCCACGCATCGACGGTGTGGCCGGGTTCATTGGCGGCGGGCGCGGTGAAGTGGCCGAGTTCTTCGGCCGCCGAAACGTCAAAACCGGCCCCGAGCTCCTCGCGGACCTCCCGCGCCAGTGCCTCGATCGGCTGCTCACCCGGCTCGATCTTGCCGCCCGGCTGCATGAACGCCGTCGTACCGCGCTTGCGGACCACGAGTAACCGGTTGTCCTCACCGACCACCACTGCCGCGACGATGCGAATGACCGTCACGTCATCAGGTCCCGGCGCACGTCGGCGCCGGTGGCCAGCACCATCAGGATCAGCGTGCGCAGCGCGTCGTCGGTGAGCCCTGCCGCCGGGAAGTTGTAGCGCAACATCACGTCGGCGACCTTCTTGGCCGGCCGCTTGCGCGCAGCGCCTTTGGGCGTCGCCCCGTTTGTGGACGTCTCGACCAGCTTCTCCACCAGCACCACCGTGCCTAGCATCGTCTTGCTGGCATGATCGGACACCCGTTGGCGAATCTTGTTGTCCAGCGGCAGATCCCACGCCAACGGTTGGGTCAGCGAAACCATCTCCAGATCCTCGGCGATGGGCACCACCCGCACCGAGGCGACCGAACCGTCGACCGTCACGGTCAGCGCGTCGTCGTCTTCCTCGACGACGGACATCACCTCGCCGAGTACCACGGACAACCGCTGCAAGAGATCTGTCATGTCAGGCCCTTCCGCTCAGGCTTGTCATTCGGCTCTGCCACTCAGGCTTGTCATTCGGCTCTGCCGAAGCGACGGTTGCGGTTCACATACTCCTCGCACGCCGCCCACAGGTCGCGCCGGTCGTAATCGGGCCACAGCTTGTCCTGGAACACGAACTCCGCATAGGCCGACTGCCACAGCAGGAAGTTGCTGGCCCGCTGCTCCCCCGACGTCCGGATGAACAGGTCCACATCGGGGATGTCGGGGCGGTGCAGATGCTTGGCAAAAGATGCCTCACTGATCCGGCTCGGGTTGAGCTTGCCCTCGACGGCCTCGGCGGCCAGTGCCTGCGCAGCCTCGACGAGTTCGGTGCGCCCACCGTAGTTCACGCAGTAGTTGACCGTGATGACGTCGTTGCCGACTGTCATCTGCTCGGCGATGTCGAACTCCTTGATGACACTGCGCCACATCTTGGGCCGCGATCCGACCCAGCGCATGTTCACACCCATGGCGTTCAGGTTCTCTCGGCGGCGACGCACCACCTCCCGGTTGAAGCCCATCAGGAACCGGACCTCCTCGGTGCTGCGCTTCCAGTTCTCGGTGGAGAACGCGTAGACGCTCAAGTGTTTGATACCCAATTCGATGGCACCGCAGGTGATGTCGATCAGCACCGCCTCGCCCATCTTGTGGCCTTCGGTGCGGCCCAGGCCGCGCTGGGTGGCCCACCGACCGTTGCCGTCCATTACCACGGCGACGTGATTGGGCACCTGATCGGCAGGGATCCGGGGCGCGACTGCCTTGGATGTGTGTTGGGGCGGGCGAGCGAAGCGGCCATTGGTGCCGGCCGGGATCTCGGGGAAGACGACGGGCCAGGTCGAAGTATCCGGGAAGACCGGATAGTCCTCAGGCGCCGGGGGCAGCTGTGGGTAGGTTGATTTGCCCCGCTTGTCCCGCTTCAAAGCCATGGGGCATATCCTGCCTGACCAGCGTCGCGCGCTGTTCGGCGACTGTCCGATCGATCCGGTACACCCGCTCGACCAGAGGCAATGTCCGCAGCTGACGCTCCAGGTGCCACTGCAGATGCGCCGCGATCAGCCCGCTGGCCTGGCTGCGATGCCCCGATGAGGATGCCTCGGCGTACTCCCAGTCACCCTCGTGCAGCGCCGACATCAGTTCCAGCACGGGCTGGGGCGGAGTGCTGGATCCGCTGGGCCGACAGTGCACGCACACACTGCCGCCGGCGGCGACGTGAAATGCCCGGTGCGGACCCGGCGCGGCGCAGCGAGCACACTCAGTCAGCGCCGGCGCCCACCCGGCGACCGTCATCGCCCGCAGCAGGTAGGAATCCAGCACCAACTCGCGGGCCCGGCGGCCGTCGGCCACCGCACGCAGGGCGGCCACCGTGAGCCGGTGCAGGTCGGGCATCGGTGCCCGCTCCTCGCCGGCCAGCCGCTCGGCGGTCTCCAACATCGCGCACGCACTCGTGTAGCGGCCGTAGTCACTGACGATGTCGGCGGCGAACGCGTCGATGGCCTGCACCTGGGTGACGATGTCGAGGTTGCGCCCCGGATGCAGCTGCACATCGATATGGGCAAACGGCTCCAGCCGCGCACCGAACTTGCTGCGGGTACGCCGGACTCCCTTGGCCACCGCGCGTACCAAACCATGGTCGCGGGTGAGCAGGGTGACAATCCGGTCGGCTTCGCCGAGCTTGTGCTGGCGCAGCACCACCGCCCGGTCCCGGTACAGCCGCATCGTGACAGTGTCGCACCATGGCCGGACAGGTTCCGTTACGCACCGCCGATATTCTCGAAAGTGATGGCCAAATCTGCGACTTCCGACCCAAGCTCTTTCCGATTTCCGACCCTGACCAATCAGCTCTATCAACTTGCCAGCGGCGCAGACACTTCTGAGGAACTGGTACAGCAGTCGCTGCGCGCCATCACCGCGAGCCAGTCCACCCTCAACGCATTCCGCGTCGTGCTGACCGAGCAGGCGCTGGCCGACGCCGCCAAGGCCGACACGGCTCGCGCAGCCGGCAAACAACTCCCGCTGCTGGGAATTCCCATCGCGGTCAAGGACGACGTCGACGTCGCCGGGGTGCCCACCCGGTTCGGCACCGACGGCTCCACTCGCATCGCCACCGACGACGCCGAGGTGGTGCGCCGCCTCCGGGCCGCGGGCGCGGTGATCGTCGGGAAGACCAATACCTGCGAGCTCGGACAGTGGCCGTTCACCGGCGGGCCGGGGTTCGGCCATACCCGCAACCCGTGGTCACGCAAGCACAGCCCGGGTGGATCCTCGGGCGGCAGCGCCGCGGCCGTCGCCGCCGGCCTGGTGACTGCGGCCATCGGATCCGATGGCGCGGGCAGTGTCCGCATCCCCGCGGCGTGGACGCACCTGGTCGGCATCAAGCCGCAGCGTGGTCGCATCTCCACCTGGCCGCTGCCCGAGGCGTTCAACGGCATCACGGTCAACGGCGTGCTGGCCCGCACTGTCACCGACGCGGCCCTGGTGCTCGACGCCGCATCCGGTAACGCCGACGGCGACCTACACAAGCCCGCGCCGATACAGGCCGCCGAGCACGTCGGCCGCGCCCCCGGGCCGCTACGGGTCGCCATGTCGACGAAGTTCCCGTTCACCGGTTTCCGGGCGACGCTGCACCCGGAGATCCGCGACGCGCTACAGGGCATCGCCGATCAACTCGGGCACCTGGGTCACACCGTGGTGGAGAAAGACCCCAACTACAGCCTGCGGATGTCCTGGGACTTCCTGGCCCGCTCCACCTCCGGCCTGCTCGACTGGACCGACCGCCTCGGCGATGTGCCCTACGACGAGCGCACGGTGGCCAACATGAGGATCGGCCGGTTGTTGTCACAGGACGTGCTCCGCAAAGCCCGGGCACACGAGGCCGCCGCACAGCGCCGCATCTCCTGGATCTTCAATCTCGTCGACGTCATCATCGCGCCGACCACCGCCCAACCACCGCCGCTCACACACGAATTCGACCGCCGCGGGTGGTCCGCCACCGAACGCGCCTCGATCGCCGCCTGCCCGGTGACCTGGCCCTGGAACCTACTGGGCTGGCCGTCGATCAACGTACCCGCCGGCTTTACCTCCGACGGACTGCCGATCGGCATCCAACTGATGGGGCCCGCTGACAGTGAGCCGCTGCTGATCTCGCTGGCCGCCGAGTTGGAGGCGATCACCGGCTGGGCCGCCAAGCAACCCGAGGTCTGGTGGACGGCCCCGTCCCAGACCGACGCGTCACAAGCCGCCGCCGCGATCAACGCGCTTGACGGGTAGGCCGGAGGAGCGGCTTACACCTGACAGATAGCTGTCGAAAAGCTGTGACAATTAGTGAGATTGGCATCTCTTACCCCTTGTTACGCTCGAATCCACGGCGTGGGGCCGCGACGAACTCGTCAAATCAGCCGGGGAGGGCCAAGAGGCGTGCGCACCGATCAATCCATGTGCAATGGGCAGGGACCCGAGTGACCGGTTCAGAAGACGACGGAGGCGCCAAAGGGCCCAAAGGCCCCAGCAAGTTCGGCATAGCGACAACCGCGTTTAGCACCTACAGCGATCTGAAGAAGCTCATGGAGGGCGATCCCATGGGCGCGGTTGGCCTGATCGGCGACGCCGGCAAATGGGCCCAGTTGCTCATTCCCACGGCCACCGCCACACCAGTAATCGCCGCTGGGTTGAAGCTCTTGATGTTGACCAGCGTCACCATGGGCGAGGGAAGCCCCGACGGTGGTGGCGCCTTCAGCGACGGCGCGAAACAGTTCCAAACCAACGGGAAAAGCCTCGAAGGCGCCTACCCCACCGAAACGTGGTCCGGCTCTGCCTCCGACGCCTACACGGCGCAAAACTCGCACCAGATCCAGCGTGCGACAACCATGTTGCAAGCCGACAACGACATCGTTCGAATTCTGTCCACACAGGCGGGACAGGTCAACCATGCCCGGACTGAAGTCGACTGGTCGTCAAAAGGTTTGGCCGCAATGATTCCGGTGGCAATGGCGCTGGAGGCTACGGTACTGGGAGCTCCGGAGTCGATTGCGCTCCAGATGGCTGCGGTGGCTACGGCGCTCGCCGTCGCGGGGGCGGCGGCAGCCAATCTGGTGAACTATTCGCAAGACAATGCCGCGCAGATTCGAGAAGCCACAGAAAAGTACCGTCAAGCGGGCGCGGTGGTCCCGTCAGGCTCAGGTTCGCCTGCCGCACCGTCCGGTTCGGGCGACCAGAGCGGGTCCAACAATCCGGGCAATCCGTCTGGGCAGGACACCCCGGGCACCCAGAGCGGGCCCACGAGCACCCCGAGCTCGCGCAATCAGTCCGGCGGTGGCGGCTCGGGTGCCGGCGGCGGCTCGGGTTCGGGCGCCGGGGGCGGATCTGGCACCGGCACCGGCAGCGGCGGATCGGGCTCCGGTCGCGGGATGGGTGGCATGCCGTCGCTTCCTCAAATGGGCGGCGGTTCGGGTGGCGGCGGCACCGAAGCGCTCGGCAGTCTCACGAGCGCCGCCGGTCAAATCGTCGAGACCGTGACGCAGGCAGTGGAGCAGGTCGATCAGCAAGACCCGAACACGCAGAATGACGGCAGGCCCGGTGCGGCGGGGGGTGGCGAATCGCAGGCCGGTCGCGCGCCGATCAATGCCTCGTCCGGCGCCGGCACCGCGAACCATGCTGCGCCGCAACGCCTCACCACCGACGTGTAACCGCGAAAGGAGCCATTCATGTCTGACGAATTGAACGTTCTCACTTCGGACCTCCGAGATATGTCGACCACGCATGACGCGGCCGCGACCGGATTCTCCGCGGCGGGCGATACCACGTCGTTTGTGGAATGGAAGGTGCTGGCAACGCACGGCCCGATCTGCTGGTCGTCCCAGCAAGCACTGTGCGAAGCGAACGAGGCCCGCAAATCCGCCTCCGAAGCGATGATGAATGCGTCCAACGACCTGTCCCAGAAGCTCACGACGGCGGCCTCGCAGTACGACCAGACCGACGCGCAAGAATCCGGCACCCTCGGCCGGACCATGCAGTGCTAGTCGCATGAGCGATCACACCTGGGACGACGACGATCCCGAAGACGAGCAGTTCGCGAGCGACCTCGACGCGCTGGGTTTCGACGACACGCAACACAGCGATGACGACCACGACGGCTGGTCCGGGCTCGACGCGTTCACGGTCGATGAAACCCACAGCGGGCCAACGCCAGATGCACCTGAACCGACCACGCCCGGTCACGATGACCAGGAGGGGCCGGTCACCTTCGGTGTGACGAACCCGGCCGGAACGATCACCGCGCAAGCCACGATCTCGGGCGCGATCAATCGGATCGAGTTGTCCTCAGTCACAACGTCGATGACCGAATCGGACCTCGCACGCGACATCATGGCCACCGCCAAGCTGGCGAACCTCCAGGCCCGAGCGATCCAGCGCGCGATGGTCCAAAGCCTGCTGATGAATCAGGGAATGGATCAGGATGTCGCCGCGCAGTTCATCGACGACATCGCCGACCTGCCCACACCGGCACAGTCCGAGGCGGCCCAAGCCGAGGCGACGGCGGAATATCTGCGAGGCGAGCGCTGACCGTCAGCAGCTTGTCGGCCAGGTAGGATTTTGCACGCTAATGAATAGGCAAGGGGGAATGCCGCAGTGAGCTATCCGGATCCGTACCAGCCCCAACAGCAACCTCCGCCAGGGCAGTATCCACCGCCGCCACCCGGCCCCTACGGCTATGGTTATCCGCCCAACGGTGGTCATCCGCCCGCCGCACCACACGGCGCCCAACCACAACCCGATGCCAAGGGAAACGACGGCAATTCGTGGGGGTGGCAGCTTATGGAAGGGCTGTTGGATCTCTTCAGCGGCTCCTCCTCGTACGGGCTCGGCAAGAGCTCACGAGACCGCGTCAAGACCACGCTGATCATTCTTGGCGTGGGGATTGCCGCGATCGTGATCCTGATCGCGGTTGCCGTAGCGATGAGCAAATAGCGGCGAGCGCTGGGCCAGTTAGAACCCGAGCCGACCCAGCTGCTTCGGATCACGCTGCCAGTTCTTGGCGATCTTGACCCGCAGGTCGAGATAAACCTTTGTACCGAGCAGCTTTTCGATCTGGGTGCGGGCGGCAGTACCGACCTCACGGAGGCGGGCGCCACCCTTGCCGATCACGATGCCCTTCTGGCTGTCGCGCTCGACGTAGAGGATCGCGTGTACGTCGATCAGATCATCGCGGCCTTCACGCTCTTCAACCTCTTCGATCACCACGGCCAGGGAATGCGGCAATTCGTCACGCACACCTTCCAGCGCTGCCTCACGAATGAGCTCGGCCATCAGTACTTCCTCGGGCTCATCGGTGAGCTCGCCGTCGGGGTAATAGGCAGGCCCCGGCGGCAGTTTCGAGACGAGGACATCGGTGAGCACATCGAGTTGTTCACCCGCGGTGGCCGAGACCGGCACGATGTCGGCATCCGGCCCCAGGAGTTCGCTGACGGCCATCAGTTGTTCGGCGACGCGATCCTTGGGCACCTTGTCGATCTTGGTGACCACGGCAATCAGGGTGGTCTTCGGCGCCACCGCGCGGATCTGTTGAAGGATCCAGCGGTCGCCGGGGCCGATGCGCTCATCGGCGGGGATGCACAGACCGATCACGTCCACCTCGGAGTAGGTGTCCTTGACCAGGTCGTTGAGCCGCTGTCCGAGCAGGGTGCGTGGGCGATGCAGCCCAGGGGTGTCGACCAGGATGATCTGGAAGTCCTCGCGGTGCACGATGCCGCGGATCGTATGCCGGGTGGTCTGCGGGCGGTTCGAGGTGATCGCGACCTTCTGGCCCACCAGGGCGTTGGTGAGCGTCGATTTGCCGGTGTTGGGCCTGCCGACGAAACAGGCGAAGCCGGAACGGAATTCACTCATACCGGGGTTCCCGCTCGGTCGGTGACGATCACCGCGGCCTCGGCGGACAGTTCCTGCACCGCGGCGACGCCTGGGTCGTCGGCCGAACCGCCGAGCAGCACCGCGGCCTCCAGTCCGGTGGCACCACTGGACACCGCAGCGGCCACCGCCGCCTGCAACGCGGTCAACTGGAGCGCCGCCAGGGTCACCGGGGCACCGGCGTAGGTGCGGCCGTCCTGGTCACGCACCGCCGCACCGGTGGAGGCCTCGGCGCGACCCATCGCGCCGCGGGCCAACACCACGAGTTTGGTGTCCTCGGTATCGAGTTCAATCATCGGTTACTTGTCCTCCTCAGGCTCTACCGGGCCGACCAGCACCGTGCCGATCCGCACCCGACCACGGTGGTCCGAACCGCCTTCAGCGCGCAGCCGCAGGCCCTCCCAGATCACTTCGGCGCCGGGAAGCGGTACCCGTCCCAGTTCGAATGCGACCAGGCCACCGACGGTGTCCGGTTCCAGATCCTCGTCGGGCTCCAGTTCGTAAAGTTCGCAGAGATCCTCGATCGGCAGCCGGGTAGAGACCCGAAACTGCCGCTCGCCCAGATCTTCCACCGGAACGACCTCGCCGGCGTCATACTCGTCGACGATCTCGCCCACGATCTCCTCAAGCACGTCCTCGATGGTGACCAGACCGGCGATAGCGCCGTATTCATCGACGAGCAGCGCCATGTGGTTGCGGTCGAGCTGCATCTCTTTGAGAAGCTCGTCGAGTGGCTTGGAGTCCGGGACGAACACCGCTGGACGCATCACCTGCGCCACGTTGGTGTCACGGCCGCCGTTGGTCGAGTAATAGGTCTGCTGGACAAGGTCTTTCAGATAGACCACGCCGACGATGTCGTCGACGTTCTCGCCGATCACCGGGATGCGGGAGTGCCCACTGCGCACCGCCAGCGAGGTGGCCTGACCGGCCGACTTGTCCGATTCGATCCACACCATCTCGGTGCGCGGCACCATGACCTCACGGGCCGGGGTGTCGCCGAGTTCGAACACCGACTGAATCATCCGGCGTTCCTCGTCGGCCACCACGCCGCGCTGCTGGGCCAGGTCGACGACCTCACGCAATTCGATCTCGGATGCGAACGGACCGTTGCGGAAACCGCGGCCAGGAGTCAACGCGTTACCGATCAGCACCAGCAGGCGGCTGATCGGAGTGAGCAGCACCGAGATCGCCTGCAGCGGCAAGGCCGAGACCAGCGCGATGGAGTAGGCGTTCTGCCTACCGACCGTGCGCGGACCGACGCCGATGGCCACGAAGCTCGTCACCACCATGATCGCGGCGGAAGCCACCAGGCCCCACCCGACGCCGAGGTGCCCGTCGAGGAAGGACGCCAGTAGCACGGTGGCGGTGATCTCGCAGGTAATCCGGAGGAGCACAACAAGATTGATATAGCGGGGCCGTTCGGCGACTACCCGGCTGAGCCGGGCGGCACCCGGGCGTTCCTCGCGGACCAGTTCCTCGATCCGCGCGATCGAGACGGTGGACAGGGCGGCGTCAATGGCAGCGAACAGGCCACCGAACCCGACCAGCACCACGGCGCCGAGCAGCGGAAGTAGGCCGGTCACGGTTCGTCGAAATATCGGGACTTGTCCAGCAGCCGCTGGTCTTTCTCACTCTGCCGGTCGGCGTGATACGACTCGACCTGATCAGCCACCCACTCCTCGAGGAGCTGACGCTGCAGCGCGAACATCTCCTTCTCCTCGTCCGGCTCGGCGTGGTCGTAACCGAGCAGATGCAGCACCCCGTGCACGGTCAGCAACGCCAACTCCTGACCGAGCGAGTGCCCGGCCTTGGCGGCCTGCTGCTCGGCGAACTCCGGGCACAACACGATGTCACCGAGCATGGCCGGTCCCGGCTCGGGTGCATCCGGCCGGCCCCCGGGCTCCAGCTCATCCATCGGGAAACTCATCACATCGGTGGGACCGGGCAGGTCCATCCACCGCATGTGCAGATCGGCCATCGCCGCACTGTCCAGGAGCACCATTGACAACTCAGCCGCCGGATTCACGTCCATCTTGGCGATGACGAAGCGCGCGACGCTGATCAGCTCGTCCTCGGAGACATCGATGCCCGACTCGTTGGATACCTCGATGCTCATCGGCGAGGTCGCCCGTTCGGTGAACGGCGATGAGACCGGTTGAGCAATGTTGGCTCCTCGTGTCGGGCGTAGGCGTCGACGATCTCGGACACCAAGCGGTGGCGGACCACGTCGGCGCTGGTGAGCTCGGCGAAGTGGATGTCGTCGATACCGTCGAGGATGTTCATCGCCGCCCGCAGCCCGGAAGTAGCGCCACCATGCAGGTCCACCTGCGTAATATCGCCGGTGACAACGACTTTCGAGCCGAATCCGAGCCGGGTCAGGAACATCTTCATCTGCTCGGCAGTGGTGTTCTGCGCCTCGTCGAGGATGATGAACGCATCATTGAGGGTCCTGCCCCGCATGTATGCCAACGGCGCGACCTCAATTACCCCGGCACTCATCAGCTTTGGAATGAGCTCGGGGTCCATCATGTCGTGCAGCGCGTCATACAGCGGCCGCAGGTACGGGTCGATCTTCTCGCTCAACGTGCCGGGCAGGAAACCAAGGCGCTCACCGGCTTCTACCGCGGGGCGGGTCAGGATGATCCGGTTGACCTGCTTGGTCTGCAGCGCGCTGACTGCCTTGGCCATCGCCAGATAGGTCTTGCCGGTACCGGCCGGGCCGATGCCGAACACGATGGTGTGCGCATCGATGGCGTCGACGTAGCGCTTCTGGTTGAGCGTCTTGGGCCGGATGGTCTTGCCGCGGCGGCTCAGGATGTCGAGCGTGAGTACCTCGGCCGGGGACTCGTCCTCGGTTCCGGTGAGGATGGCGACGCTGTGGCGCACCGCCTCGGGGCTGACCACCTGCCCACTGGAGGCGACGGCGATCAGCTCGGCGACGACACGTTCGGCCAGTGCGACGTCGGCGGGTTCGCCGGTGAAGGTGATCTCGTTGCCGCGGGCGTGGATGTCGGCGGTCAGGAGTCTTTCGAGTGCCCGTAGATTCTCGTCGGCGGAGCCAAGCAGGCCCACGATGATGTCGGGCGGAACAGTGATGCTGCTGCGGACCGGTTCGGATGCGGTGGCCGACGAGTCAGCGGTCGTGTCGCGGGGCGTCACGTGGAGTTTGTGCCTGCTTTCCGTGTTTTCAAGACGGCCGGCTGCCGTCGTACTGTTGTCAGTTTACCGCTGGTCAATGACACGCCCCAATGGTTAAGCAGGCCGGCGGTGATCGGTGCGTCACGGTTGGCGGGCGGGGCTGGTGGGCCGGGTGAACGCACAGGTCAGCGTGATGGGGTGGTCTAACCGGTGAATTCCGCCAACTTGGCCGCCACGGCGTCACCGTCCGGCGCCGCGTACATCGTTTTGGACCGGCGCTCGTAGGACGCGATGAACGGACACGAGTCGGCAGTACCCGACACCGTGCCCAGGTCCTGGATGACCTTGCCGGTCTTGGCTTCGCGGAGCTCGATCGTGTATTCGGCGGAGTAGTAGTCGACGGTTATGCGGTTCCCGTCGTCGTCAAAGACACATGGAATGGATTTCGCCTCGGTGCCCGTCTTTCGGTCCAGGCAGGCAACGACGTTGATCTTGGAGTACTCGTTGGACGTGGCCCATTTGTTGGAAGGGACCGACAACCAGGCTTCACCCATGATCCCGAGACCCTTGTAGAAGGCCGCGATGTTGTAGGGCTTGCCGTATTCCGGGGCGGTACTGATCCAATCCTTGTCGCATACATCGGAGAAACTGGATGCCGAGTAGGCAGTCCGGTCCTGCCCCTCGCCACCCACCTTGATGACCATGTAACTCATAAATCCGACTATCGAAATACCGATAACCACGATGACGGCAACAATCGCGATCCCGAGCCTCGACTTCTTCGGCGGGATCGACGGTCCGGTCTGGGGCCAGTGCGGGGGCTGCCCGAATGGCGCCCCGGCCCACTGCTGCGGTTGCGGCCGGGGCCAGTTCGGGGGCTGCTGCTGCCCATACGAGGGCTGGCCATAGGGCGGCGGGCCTTGCGGCGGCAAACTCACCATTGAAGCGTAATGCGAAGCCGGGTGGCCCGTCGGCGCTAAATCGCCCACCGTCCCGTCAGCGCACCGAGTGCCCCCAGAGCCACGGCCGCAGCCGTCGACGTCCGCAGGACAGTTGGGCCCAGGCGGACGGTCTTCGCGCCGGCCGCGGCGAAAGCGGCGATCTCCTCATCGGCGATGCCGCCTTCGGGTCCGACGATGAGCATCAGTGAGTCCGCCTGGGCCAGAGGCAGTTCGGCCAGTGGAGCGGTGGCCGATTCGTGCAGTGCGAGCACCACTGCCCCGGCGGCCACGGTGTCGGCGACACGCCGGGTCAGTGCCGCCGTGGAGACCACGCCCTCAACGGCCGGGATGTAGGTACGGCGGGACTGCCGGGCCGCCGAGCGGGCCACCGCTTCCCAGCGCCGCAGGCCCTTGTCCACCTTCGGGCCCTCCCAACGGGCCACACACCGAGTCGCCTGCCAGGCGACAAACCCGTCCGCACCGGCCTCGGTCGCCAGCTCGACGGCCAGCTCTGAGCGATCGGACTTGGGCAACGCCTGCACCACGGTGACGGTCGGGCGCGGGGCCGCGATGACGGCCCGCTCGGTCACCCGCGCCGACAACCGGCCCTTCGCGGTGGCCTCGACGACACAGTGCGCCAGCGTCCCGGCGCCGTCGCTCAGATCGATCTGTTCGCCGACCCGGATGCGACGCACATTGGACGCGTGGAAGCCCTCGTCACCGTCGACGACGGCGAGCTCCCCCGCGCCCGGCAGCGCGTCGACATAGAAAAGCGCTGAGCTCACTGTGGCCGCCCGCAGCGTCAGCGGCCGGAGAACGTCTCGCGCAACCGGCTGAACAGACCGCCGGAGCTCGCTGAGGCCTGAGTCGAACGCACCTCCGCCGCGTCGCGGGCCCGATTCTCCTTCAGCTTGCGCAGCAGGTCGATATCGGCGGTGTCCAGCCGCGACGGCACCACCACGTCGATGTGGGCGTGCAGATCACCGCGCACGCCGGAACGCAGGTGCGGCATGCCGTGGCCGCGCAATGTGGTCACCGCACCGGGCTGTGTGCCCGCGGGGATGGTCAGTTCAGTGGGCCCGTCGAGGATCGCGTCGACGCTGACCGTAGTGCCCAGCGCAGCGTCGACCATCGGCACCGAGATCGTGCAGTGCAGGTCGTCACCGTCGCGGACGAAGATCTCGTGTTGCTTCTCGTGGACCTCGACGTACAGATCGCCTGCCGGTCCGCCACCCGGTCCGACCTCGCCCTGCGCGGCCAGCCGCACCCGCATGCCGTCGCCGACACCGGCCGGGATCTTGACGCTGATCTCACGGCGGGCGCGCACCCGACCGTCGCCACCGCAGCGGTTGCACGGATCGGGGATGACCTCACCGATTCCCCCACACACGGGGCACGGACGGGTCGTCATCACCTGGCCCAGCAGCGAGCGCTGGACGGTCTGGATCTCGCCGCGGCCGTCGCAGGTGTCACAGGCGACCGGCGTGGAATTGCCGTTGGTGCCCTTGCCCTGACACAGATCGCACAGCACCGCGGTGTCCACCGCGACCTGCTTGGTCACGCCGGTGGCGCACTCCGCAAGGTCCAACCGCATTCGCAGGAGTGAATCCGCGCCGGGCCGCACCCGGCCGATCGGCCCGCGCGAGGATGTTCCGCCACCAAAGAACGCCTCGAACACGTCCCCGAGACCACCGAACCCGCTGAACCCACCGGGCGCTCCACCGACCGACTCCATCGGGTCGCCGCCCATGTCCACGATGCGACGCTTCTCCGGATCCGACAGCACCTCGTAGGCGACCTGGATCTCGGTGAACCTGCTCTGGGCTTCCTCGTCGGGGTTGACGTCGGGATGCAGCTCACGTGCCAGCCGCCGATAGGCGCGTTTGATCTCTGAATCGCTCGCGCCTTTGCTCACTCCGAGCAAGCCGTAATAATCGCGTGCCACGCTGACCTTGCCTGACCTTTCTATGCCGGATCGACCGGCTGCATTAACGAGTACCTAGGACTTCGCCGATATAAAGAGCAACCGCCGCAACATTGGCGATCGTTCCCGGATAGTCCATTCGGGTGGGACCTACCACACCCATTCCGCCGTACACCTTGCCCGAGCTGCCGTAGGTGGTGCTCACCACCGACGTACCCAGCATCTGCTCGGCCTCGGTCTCGTGACCGATCCGCACGGTCACCTTGCCCGCTTGTTGCTGGGCCGCCAACAGCCGTAGTACCACCACCTGCTCCTCGAGCGCCTCCAGCACCGACCTCAGCGATCCGCCGAAATCGGCGGTGTTCCGGGTCAGGTTGGCGGTGCCGCCCAGCAACAGTCGTTCTTCGGTGTGCTCGACGAGGGTCTCGACCAGGACGGTCGCCGACCGGCCGACGGCATCGGCCAGCGCGCCGTGGCCGTTGAGATGCGTGGCGAGATCGCTCACCGCGATCGACGCCGCCGTCAGCGGCTTGCCTTCCAGCGCCTGCCCCAGCATCTCGCGGAGTTTGGCCAGCTCATGCTCGTCGATCGCATCGCCGAGTTCCACGATGCGCTGATCCACCCGGCCCGAATCGGTGATGACCACCAGCAGCAACCGGGCGGGAGTCAGTGCCACCACCTCAAGGTGGCGGACGGACGAGGTGGAAAGCGTCGGGTACTGCACGATGGCGACCTGCCGGGTCAGCTGCGCGAGCAGCCGCACCGCCCGCCGCAGCACGTCGTCGAGGTCCACCCCGGATTCCAGGAAGGACAGGATCGCGCGGCGCTCCGATGAGGACAGCGGCTTGACGTTGTCGATGCGGTCGACGAACTCGCGGTAACCCTTCTCGGTGGGCACCCGGCCCGAGCTCGTGTGGGGCTGGGTGATGTAGCCCTCCGCCTCCAACACCGCCATGTCATTGCGGACCGTGGCGCTCGACACGCCGAGGTTGTGACGGTCCACCAGAGTCTTGGAGCCGATCGGCTCCTTGGTGGCCACGAAGTCGGCGACGATGGCGCGCAGCACCTCGAAACGACGCTCGTCGGCACTCCCCACCTGTTCACCTACCCTTCGCAGCAGCGATGTGTGCATTCAGCTCGGTTCATTTTACTGACAAGCAGCGGGTTTACCGATTCTGCGGTACAGACGCGAGGCCGTCACGCCGGGTGACACCGGCGCGGACAGTCACCCGCACGGGTATTAACCTAGGCAACTATGCCGATGGCAACACCGCGCACCACTGCGACGGAGGTGGGCCGGCGATGATCTTCAAGGGTGTCCAAGAGGGCAAACCGTACCCGGAGCACGGGCTCTCCCACCGGGACTGGTCCCGCATCCCGCCGCGACAGCTGCGCCTCGACGAGCTGGTCACGACCACCACGGTGCTCGCACTGGACCGGCTGCTGTCCGAGGACTCGACGTTCTACGGCGACCTGTTCCCGCACGCGGTGAAGTGGCGCGGCGACATCTACCTGGAGGACGGGCTGCACCGGGCGGTGCGTTCAGCCCTGCGTAACCGCACCATCCTGCATGCCCGGCTGTTCGACATGGACGTGCTCGCCCCGAATCCGGCGTAGCCGTAGGCGAGTCACTTCCCCGCTAGTGTGCCAACGCCTCACGCAGGCTCCGGGGCCGCACGTCCGACCAGATCTCCTCGACATAGCTCAGGCACTCGGCCCGGCCGGCCGCACCGAAGACCGTCCGCCAACCGGCGGGCACATCGGCGAACGCCGGCCACAGGCTGTGCTGGTCCTCATCGTTGACCAGCACATAGAACGTGCCATTCTCGTCATCGAACGGATTGGAACTCATCGACTCTCCTCATCGAGGGGTGGGCCAGGTTCGCACCCAGCACCCGGTCGGACAACAGGCCGAGACAGCTCAGGTTCGGGAAACCCGGCCCCTGGGTGAGCCCGGCCAGCCCCGGCAGGAACAACTTGGGGAACACGTCGGTCAGGGCCAAGTCGTGGCCGATATGTTCCTGCAGGGAGTCACCGGTCAGCGGACCCCCGAGGCCCAGCTCGAGCAGGTCCAGCGCGTCCTGGCTGAACAACGAAGCGAACCACAGCGCATCGGCGCCGGACCCGTCGATCACCAGGTCGAAGCCGTGCACGGTCTCGACCGCTTCACCGCCGGTGTTGGTCGACAACGTCAACCGGATTCGCTCGTCGCGCGCCACGGCGTGTGCGACCCGGCCACGCAGATGACGGATCCGATCGTCGGCCAACAGCACGTCCTGCACGCGGGCCGAGAACACCCCACGATCGGTGCGGGCCAGGGCATCCCGACGCTCGGCCATGGTCAGCCCGGTCCATCCGGTCGGATCGGAGAACAAAGTGTTCTCGAAGAACCCCTCGCCGCGGGTGAACAGGGTGACCGTCGGTGAGATCACCGTGATCGTCGAAACCCGATGGCGGAACAGCTCGTTGAGCATCGACGCAGCGGTCTCACCGCCCCCGATCACCGCCACCCGTTCGGCGGTGATCATTTCGTGCTTACCGGCTTGGTGCCAGAACTGCGCGATCGACATCACCCGGGGATTGCCTGGCAGCACCGAACGCTCGGCCTGACCGGGTCCGGTGACCATCAGTCCGTCGGCGCACACGGTGTCCTCGGCGGTGTGCAGCGTCCACCGATGGGCATCTCCGTCCACCGAGATACGTTCCACCTCACCGGAAACCACGTTCATCCCGATGTCCGAGGCCACCCAGCCCAAGTACTGGCTCCAGCGTCTGTGGGTCGGTGCGGGCCGGCCCCGGTCCACCCATTCGGCGAATCCGCCGGTGGCGATCAGGTAGGCCTGCCAGCTGTGCCGGGTCATCCGCTCGTCGAGTTCGGCGTTGCGCCGCGACACCAGAGACGACCGGTAGGGGAAGCCGACGTCCTTCTCGGGGCCGGTGCCGAGGCGATGGTTACCGTCGGTCCAACCGCCGACGGCCTGCCAGTTGGCGGCCACCCCGGCGCGCTCGATGGCGACAACTTCAGGGGCGGGCACGCCCATCGCCCGCAGCTCAGCGGCCTTGGCTGCCACCGCAATGGCCTTGGGCCCGGCACCGATGACGGCCAGGGTGGGGGCCGATGGGGCACTCATGTGATCACCTCTCGCAGTGCGTCCAGCCACATCGCCTGCAGGGTGGCGATGTCCTCGGCAGACAGAATGTCGGGCAGGGTCCGCCATTGGGTGCCGAGCACGGCCGACCCGTCGCGGTCGATCACCGCGGCCATGACCGTCAGTTCATGGCGCACAGCAACATTCGGCTCGGGAACCGGGGTCACCCCGGTCTGCAACGAACGGTCCTGCAGCAGAGCATGGTCGGCCGCATCCAGTTCGATACGGCCCAGATAGTTGAGCAGCACCTGCGGATCCTGGTGGACGCCGAGCCGTTCGGCAGTGTCCTCCCGCAGGTACCGAAGCAGCCCGTAGTCGATCGCGTCGCCCGGGATCGCGGCCACCTGCGCGGCGACACCACGGGCGTCGTCGGCGCTCAACCGCAACGGGTAGATCATGCTGAGCAACCCGGCGGTGTCGCCGGTATCGACCTCGTCGTGATCTGACACCACCGCATCCGAGCGGCCGTGGGTTTCCAGCGCCAGCACCGGCGCCGGGGTCGGCTGGCCGCGGTGGCGACGCCAATTGCTCAGGGCACGAGCGGTCGCCGCGGCCAACACCTCGGTCACCGGGACCGGGCCGGTGAGCAATCGGGCCGTCACGTCGGGCTCGGCGAAGGTCATCTTGATCGTCACATCGGCCATCCGGTCGGCGGACGGATCGACTCGGCGCGCACCGATTTCCGGATCGCCGCCCTCGAACTGCCGCTCCCAGAAGTCGCAGGTGTCGAGCGTGGCCGCCCGCTCGGACAGCAGCCGTGACCACTGCCGCAGCGAGGTGTGCTCCCGCACCGGCAGCGGCGTACGCCCGGATGCCAATGCATGCCAAGCATTTTCGAGCTCACCGACCAGGATCCGCCACGACGCCGGGTCCAGCGCCAGCACGTGGGCGGTGAGGATCAGCAGGCCGCCGTCCGTCTGTGGGTGATGCAGCCACACCGCATCGAGCATCGACCCGTTCTGCGGATCCAGGCGTTGCACCGAGAGGTCCGCCTGCTCGGCCACCGCGGCATTGAGATCACCCGACCCGGTCGCCTCCGCGAGCACCTCCCCTGGCGTATGCGGGACCAAGGTCAAAGTCTCGCGGTCCAATCGGGTGCGCAGCACCTCATGCCCGTCGATCACGTTGCGCAGCAGGGCTTCCAGCTGCGCTCGGGTGATCCCGGCGGGCAGGCGGAACACCTCCGTCTGAGCGAGCCGGCGGGGGTCGCCGTACTGGTAGAGCCAGCGCCCGTTGGGCAACAACGGGATCGGGCCGGTGTCGGGTGGGGCATCGTCGGCTGCGCCTTGAGCCTGCGCGACGGCGGCCGCATCGGCGTCGATCGCGGCCGCGAGTTCACGAACGGTCGCGCAGTCCAACATCAGGCGGGCTCGCAGAGCCACGCCACGTCGCCGCACAGCCTGCACCACCGACAGGGCCACGATGCTGTCCAGCCCGAGATCGAGGAAGTCCGCGGTGACGTCCACGCCCGCGCCGTCCGTCGTTCCCAGCACCTCGGCCAGTACCTGGGCCAGCAGCCGCTCGGTCTCCGTGGCAGGGTGCTCAGCCCCCTCGGAGCGTCCGCCGGTACCCAGGGCCGCCAGTGCGGCGTCGTCGACCTTGCCGTTGGTCGTCAGGGGGATCTCGTCGACGGCCACGATGTGATGGGGCACCAGATGCCTTGGCAGGGTGTCGGTCAGCATCCCGCGCAACTCGATGACCGGAGTATCGGTCACCACATACGCAATCAGGCGCGGCCCGCTGCGGTGCTGCCGTACCGCCACATGGGCATGCCGCACCCCGGGATGAGTATGCAGCGTCGCGGCCACCTCTCCGGGCTCCACCCGGAAGCCACGGATCTTGACCTGGTCGTCGCTGCGGCCAAGGAATTCAAGAGCACGAGATTCCACCCGTCGGCGCACCAGGTCACCGGTGCGGTACATACGGGCACCTGGCGTGAACGGATCGGCGACGAACCGTCCGGCCGTCTCTCCCGGCCGGCCGAGATAGCCGCGGGCCAACTGTCCACCGGCCAAATACAATTCGCCGCACACACCGTCAGGAACCGGCCGCAGCCAGCCGTCGAGCACGTAGGCCGCGGTCGACTCCGTGGGACGCCCGATACAGGGCTGTGCGTACTCGGCGATCGTCGCGACGACGGCTTCCACCGTGGTCTCGGTCGGACCGTAGCAGTTGTGCGCGGACATCCCGGTGCGCTCGCATTCGGCCTGGATACCCCGCCAGGTGGCGGTGTCGATGGCCTCACCGCCGAGCGCGAGCACCGCCAGCGGCACCTGGGTGAGCAGGCCCGCGGCCCGCAGGGAAGCGAACATCGACGGGGTGGTGTCGATCATGTCGATCGCGAAGCGCCCGATGGTCTCCACCAGCGCCTCGGCGTCGCGCTGCACCTCGTCGGAGACGATGTGCACTGTGTGCCCGTCGAGCAAGGCTGCCAACGGCTGCCAGGCCGCATCGAACGTGAACGACCACGCGTGGGCCACCCGCAAGGGACGGCCGAGTCGGTTGGCCGCCGGCTGCAGTACCTGGTGGGCGTGATCGGCGCAGTAGGCCAGCAGCGCCTGATGGGTTCCGATGACGCCCTTGGGCTTTCCGGTCGTGCCTGAGGTGAACACGATGTAGGCGCCCTGCCCGGGGTACACCGGCGCGGGCCGGTAGTCGACGTCCGGTTCGGAATCGACAGCTGCCAGCAGGGCCTCGTCGACGACGAGCGAGTGCAGGCCTGCGCCGATCTGGCGCAGAATCTCGGCCACCCGTTCGTCGGGCATGGCCGGGTCCAGCGGCACGATCATCGCGCCCGCCTTGAGCACTGCGAGCATCGCCACCACGTAGTCGGGCCCACGGCGCAATCGGATCGGCACCGGAGTCTCGGCGGAAACACCGCGCCGGATCAGCTCGGCGGCCAGGAGATCGGCGGCGTCGTCGAGTTCGCGATAGCTGAGCTCTCCCCCTTCCCAACTCACGGCAACCGAACCGAGCCGCTCCTCGGCGGTCTCGCCGAACGTGGTGTGAAAGCCGGCGTGGAATCCGTCGTACGCCTGAGCAATCTGCGGCGCACCGACGGGTTGTGACTCGTCGTCGAGGGTGACCGCGACCTCGCGCAGCGGACGCTCCCAGCAGTGCAACAGCCGCTGCACCACGCTCAGCACCCGAAGTCCCAGCATCTGCGGATCGAGCTGTCCCAGTGCCCCGTCAAGGGTTTCGACGAGCACCGTGAGCCGGCCGTGGGTGGGATGTGCGGCGATGGTGACCGGGAAGTGCGACAGGCTCTCCAAGGCGGAGGGCCGCAACACCGCACCGCCGAGAGCGAACTCGTCACTGCCGACCAGCCCGCCGGGTGGGAAGTTCTCGTAGACGAGCAGTGTGTCGTACAGCTCGCCGATCCCGCCGAGCGAACGCAACTCGGTATGGCTGAGGTAGCTGTGCTCGCGCAGCTCTGCGGCTTCGCGCTGTAGCGCCAGGCACTGATTCCCAACGGGCAGCTTGGGATCGACCCTGACCCGCAGCGGCACGGTGTTGATGAACAGGCCCACCATCGACTCGACGCCGGCCAGTTCGTCAGGGCGGCCCGACACGGTGACGCCGTACACCACATCGGTGCGGTCGGTGAAGACCGAAAGAATTGTCGCCCAAGCCATCTGGAACAACGTGTTGACCGTGACGCCGCGTCGCCGGGCGGCCTCGAAGATCTCGGCGGATTGCTGTTCGTCGAGGGTCACCTCGGTGCGTGCGGGCAGACCCGGCTCGGCCGCCTGTCCGGACAACACCGGCGACAACAACGTCGGGGCGTCCATGCCGTACAGATGTGCCTGCCACCGCGCCCGGCTGGCCGCCTGATCGCGCCCGGCCAGCCAGCCGATGTAATCGCGATAGGGACGCACCGCCGAGGGCAGTGCAGCCGCGTCGCCATTGGCCCCGTAGAGCGCGATCAACTCACCGACGAAGACCGGAAGCGACCAGCCGTCGATCGCGATGTGATGAGCAACAATCACCAGACGCCAACGCTGCCCGGGCTTTTCGATGAGCAGAAACCGGATCAGCGGTCCGCGGCCGAGGTCGAAGCGCCGGGAACGCTCCGCGGATTCCAGGGTGAGCGCCTGCTCGTCATCAGCGTGCACATGCCGCCACGGCAATTCGACGGCCGACGGGATCACCGCCACCGGGCGGCTCAGGTTTCCCTGGAAGAAGCTGGCCCGCAGGTTGGGATGGCGCACCAGCATCGCCTCGGCACAGGCCCGCAGCAGCTCGGCGTCCAGCGCCCCGTCGATGTCGGCGGCCATCGCGATGACATAGGGGTCGGCCCCGTCGTCGCCTTCGGTCAGGCCGGTCAGCGAGTACAACCCCTGTTGCAGCGGGCTCAATGCCAGGACGTCCTCGACGCCGGGCGGCGTTCCGGTGGTCGTCACGTCGAGATCCCCTGGTCCTGGCCCCATCCCGCGGTCAGCGCGGCCAGCTCGTCGGGCGAGAGGCCCGATGCGGACATCGGCTCATGGTGGACGTCAGCGACCACAGTGCCGTCAGCGTCGTCACCCGCACTATCGATCGCGGCGGCCAGATCGGCCAGACCGGGATGTTCGAACACCATGCGTGCCGTCATCCCCACACCGGCGTCCCTGGCCCGCGCCGCGAGCTGGACCGCCAAGATGCTGTCGCCGCCGAGGGTGAAGAAGTCGTCGTACCGGCCCACCTGGGTGACACCCAGCAAGGTCACCAGCATCGCTGCCAGCGTCTCCTCGGTCGGCGTGGCCGGCGGCTCCGCGGGTGCCGCCGAGGTGACCCGGGGCCGGGTCAGCCTGGCGGGTTCGATGGCATCGACCACGGCGAGCACAGCACCGGCGAACTCCTCGGGCAGCGCGGCGCGCGCGGCGTCCAGGAAGTCCTGGGTGTCAGCCACTTCCGGCGCGAGCACCAGGTAGCCGGCCAGCGTCGTCGTGTCGCGGCCTTCCCAGTATCGCGTCGCCGCAAGGGCTACCCCTTCGAGCGCTTCCAGGGCGGCCTGCACGCGCGGCTCGCCGGTGGTGATGGGCTCCAGCCGACCATCGGTGGTCCAGCGGGCGCGGTCCCCGGTGCGGTACACCTGCCCGTCGCCGAACGGGTTGGGCACGAAGCGATCTGCGGCGACGCCACGGGCTGCCCGGGCTGCCTCGTCAACCGCACCGCCGGCGTAGTAGACCTCACCGGTGACACCGATGGCCACCGGTTGATGCCATTCATCGAGCACATACACCCGAGTGGCGCCCTCGGTCTGCGGCAGACCGGCTGGCGCTACCGCCTTGCGGCTCCAGTCCCCGACCAGCAGATCGCGCTCTACCGGATCGACTACCGCGATGTCGCGCACCGTCTGGTCGGCGTCGGTGACGAATGCCTCGACGATGAGCTTCAGCCACGTCACGAGACGCTGCGCGGTGGCCGCCTCGTAGAGCTCGGTGCGATAGATGACCGTGCCCCGATATCCGGCGCCGGCTTCGGCGAAGAAGTTGAGCGACAGGTCGGCGTGGGCCACGTCGAAGGTGGGTTCCAGTGCAGTGAAACGGGTTTCGCCGTCGGCACCGGTGTCGATGACCTGACTTGCCGGCAGGTCCTCACGCACGTGCACCACCACGCCGAACAGCGGGTTACGGGCCAGCGAACGCACCGGACTCACCGCGTCCACCACCCGGTCGAACGGCAGGTCCTGATGCTTGTAGGCGGCCAACGCCATGCCCCGCGCCCGGTTCAACACTTCACGCAGTGTCGGGTTCTGCGACAGGTCGTTGCGCAGCACCACGATGTTGATGAAGAACCCGATCAGCGTATCGAGTTCGGGCGCGGTACGCCCGGCCACCGGGGTGCCCAGCGCGATGTCGGTGCCCTGCCCGGCCTTGTTCAGGGCGATCGCGACGGCCGCCTGCAACACCATGAATTCGGTCACCCCGAGTTCACGGCTCAGCTCGACGAGCTTGGTCCGGATGGCCGTATCGATCGTGAAATCGAGCGCCTTGCCCTCTCCGGTCGGCACCGGCGGCCTCGGGAAGTCCGGCTGCAGGCCGTTCTCGACGTCGGGATCCCCCGACAGCCCGGCCAGTTGCCGTTTCCAGTAGGTGCGTTGTTCCTCGACGCGCTCGTCGTCGCCCGAGAGCACCTCTGCCTGCCAGGCCGCGAAGTCGGCGTACTGCACCGGCAGCGGCGCCCATTCAGGTGCCTGTCCGGCCCGGCGGGCGTGGTAGGCGGTCAGCAGGTCGGTGAACAGCACCGTGCCCGACCAGTGGTCGGCGGCGATGTGGTGCACCACGAGCGAGAGCACGTGCGAATCCGGAGTGGACAGCATCGCGGCCCGGACGGGCCACTCGTTCTCCAGGTCGAAGCAGTATCGCCGTTCGGCGTCGAGTTCGCCCTGCACCCAATCCTCGCCGGCGCCGTCGGTGCGACGCACGGTGACCGGAGTGACCGCGTGGACCACCTGATAAGGCACACCGTCGATTTCGCAGTAGGTGGTGCGCAAGATCTCGTGCCGGGCGACCACATCGCTGACCGCCGAGGCCAATGCCTCGACATCGCAGGGTCCGGTCAGCCGTGCGGCGAAGGGCACGTTGTTCACCGGGTTGGGTCCGTCGATGCGGAACTGGAACCACTGCCGGTGCTGGGCAGCCGACATCTGCGACGGGCCTTCGTGTGGGACGGGCACGATGGCCGGCAAGCCGGCACCGAGGCCCGAGGCGCGCAGTTCATCGACCTTGGCGGCCAGGCCCGCCACCGTGGCGTGCTCGAAGACATCGGCCACGCCGAGCTCGACACCGCAGCGAGTCCGAACCGCGGCAACGAGTTTGGTGGCCAGGAGCGAGTGACCGCCCAGATCGAAGAACGAATCGTCGGCGCCGACCCCGTCGCGCTCGAGCAGTTCGCCGAACAACGCGACGATCTCATGTTCGGTTTCGGTGTCCGGCGCACGGAATTCGGTGGCCGAGCGGATCTCCGGCTCGGGCAGTGCCCGGCGATCGATCTTGCCGTGCGCGGTGATCGGGATCTCGGCCAGCTCGACGAACGCGGCAGGGATCATGTACTCGGGCAGCGCAGCCGTCACCCGGGCCCGGATACGGTCGATCTCGACCTGCGCGGCATCGACCGCCGGTGTGATGTAGGCGACCAGGCTCTTGCCGAGCGACGGCAGGTCGCTGACCACCACCACGGCCTGCCCCACCGACGGGTCGACAGAGATCGCCGCCGAGACCTCGCCGAGTTCGATGCGGAAGCCACGGACCTTGACCTGCTCGTCGGCGCGGCCGACGAATTCGATGTCACCGTCGACGTTGCGCCGAGCCAGGTCACCCGACCGGTACATCCGTCCGCCGGGATTGAACGGATCGGCGACGAACCGCTCCGCTGTGAGGCGTGGGCGGTCGTGGTAGCCGTACGCGACATGTGTTCCGCCGATGTAGATCTCACCGATCACCCCGACCGGCACCGGCTGCAACGCATCGTCGAGCAGATGGATCGTGGTGTTGATCTTCGGTGTACCGATCGGCACTATCCGGGCGCCCTGTTTGCCCTCCACCTTGTAACGCGTGCAGTTGAGCACCGTCTCGGTGGGGCCGTAGAAGTTGTGCAGCAGCGAGTCGAACGTGGCGAGGAACTTGTCGGCGATCTCCCCCGGCAGCGCCTCGCCACCGATCGGCACACGCTGCAGCGTGCGCCACTCGTTGACCCCTGGCAGCGACAGGAACAGACCGAGCAGCGACGGGACGAAGTGCATCGAGGTGATGCCCTCGTCGCGCAGCAGATCGGTGAGATAACCGATGTCGCCCAGACCGCCCGGCTTCGGGATCACCAGGCGCGCACCGGCGGCGAGCATGCCGAAGATCTCGCCGATCGACACGTCGAAGCTCTGCGAGGCAACCTGCAGCAGGCGCTCGTCCTCGGTGACCTGGTAATCGCCGCCGAACCAGACGAAGTACTCCGCGATCGGCCGGTGCGGCACCGGCACGCCTTTGGGCAGGCCCGTGGATCCCGACGTGTAGATCAGATATGCGGTGTTGTCCGGGCGTAGCGGCCGGATCCGTTCGGCGTCGGTGGGATCAGTGGCCGGATAGTTCTCCAGGCCGTCGACCGGCTCGCGCAGAATAATCTTCGGGTCGGAGTCGGACAGAATGTAGGTGAGCCGGTCCTCGGGATAGGTCGGGTCGACCGGTAGGTACACGGCGCCGGCCTTGACGATGCCCAGTGCGGTGATGACGAGCTCGGGCGATTTCTCCAGCAGCACGGCGACGCGGTCCTCGGTGCCGATGCCCTGCTCGATCAGCCGGTGCGCCACTCGGTTCGCCGATTCGTTGATCTCACGGTAGCTGTAGTGCCGGCCCTCGTAAACCACCGCGATGGCATCGGGGGTACGGGCGGCCTGCTCGGTGACCAGTGCGGCCAATGTGGTTCCCGGCGTGTCGAACTGCTCGCCGGTGGACACTGCGCGCATCCACTCGGCGTCCTCGGCGGTGAACAGCTCCAGCCGAGACAGCGGGCGGTCGGGCTCGGCGAGCGCGCTGTCGAGGAGCACGGCGAAGTGCCGCAGCATCTGCGCGGCCAGCTCCGCATCCATCACCTCGGTGAGATGTTCGGCCTCCACCACCGCACCCGCGGCGTCCAGTTCGACCATGAAACCCAATGGCAGCTGGGTATGTTGGCCGCGCAGGTCCGCACGTTCACACGTCACACCGTCCGGGCGGAACCCACCACCGTCGGACTCGCGGAACCCGAAGCTCACCCGCGTCATCCGCTCGGCGCCGTGGCGCCGGTCCGGGTTGAGTTCGGCCACCACCCGGTCGAGGTTGACGCGCTGATGCGCGAAGGCGCCGATGGCGGTCTCCCGGGTGGCCGCGACCAGGTCGCGGAACCCGAGTGTGCCCTGGGGCCGAAGCCGCATCGCCACCGTGTTGCCGTAATAGCCGATGGTTTCGTCGGTGTCGCGGTTCAGCACCGGGGTGGCGACCAGGAAATCGTCGGTGTGGGTGTAGCGGTAGACGAGCGCGCCGAACGCCGCGAGCAGCACCATGTACGGGGTGGCGCCGGTCTCGCGGGCCAGGGCCGATACCTGGTGGACGGTCTGGGCGGACAACCGGACTGCGCTGCGCTGGGACCGAAAACCGCTGGGCACCACCGAACCCGCGGGGCCGGGCAACTCCAGCGGCTCCGGCGGATCGGCCAACGCTTCGCGCCAGTACGCCAGATCCGCATCACCGTCCGGAGCCTCGGATACCGTCACCTGCGGTGTCTCGGGGAGCTGCTCCCCCACGTAGGCCCGAGTCAGGTCGGTGAAGAACACCCGCCACGAGCCGTCATCCCAGGCGATGTGATGCGCCACAAACAACATCACATGCTGACCTGGACCGGTCTTGATCAGCGTGATCCGCAACGGTGAGTCACTGCCCAGGTCGAAGGCTGTGCCGAACTCTCGCTGCGCCAACACCTCGAGGCGCAGCTTGCGCGCCCGCTCGGACTTGTCGGACAGGTCGTGCACCGCCCATCCCGGGGCCAGGTCATCGTGCACCGTCGCGGTGGGCTCGCCGTTCTCGTCGGCGTGGTAGGTGGTGCGCAAGCTCGGGTGCCGCCCCGCCACCGCATTGACGGCGTCGTGCAACCGCTCGGCATCGATCACCCCGTCGAGTCGGTAGGACAGGCAGATGTTGAGCAGTACCCCACTCGGATCGAATCCCTGCACGAACCACATCCGGCGCTGCCCGTCCGACAGCACGGTGGGATCGAACGGCGCACCGTCGGTGCCTGTGGCCGATTGTCCGGATTCCCCCGATGCTGACGCCAGGCCCCGCTCGGCAAGCCGGCGCCGCATCAGCTCCAGACGCGCATCGGAGGTGCGGGGGGCTGCCGGATCGGCACTAACCATGTCAGTCACGCGAAAATGCTTCCTTTTCAGGTCTTTCCAAATGCTCGATCAATTCGGCGGCGGTGGCGCCACCGAGGATGGTGGCCAGCGGCACTGCGCGGCCGGTGGCCTTCTTGAGCTTCTTGCGCAGGTCGATCGCCAACAGGGAGTCGACGCCAAGATCCAGCAGCGACGTGTCGAGATCAAGTCCTGTGATGTCGTCGAGCTTCAGCACGGCCCCCAACGCGATCCGCATCGCATCGGTGGCATCGACCGTCTCGGCGGCGTCGTATTGCGGAGCCTCGGCGATGTCGACCACCGGGCCGGCTTGGGCCGCCGCGCCGAGGAAGGTCTGTAGCCGCACCGCGTCGGCCGTGAATACCAACGGATCGGCCGGGTAATCACGCAGCCCGGCCTCCACCGCAAGGTCGGGCGCCATGGCCCGCAGACCGGACCGCTCGACCCGGCTGATCTCACCGGAATCGATGATGCCGTCTCCCGGCCACAGTCCCCACCGCACCGAGGTGCAGTGCCGGCCCTGTGCGCGCAACTGCCCACCGAGGGCATCGAGCAGCCGGTTGGCCGCCGAGTAGGCGGCATGACCATATCCACCCCACAGGCCGGAAACCGAGGAGCACAACATAATTCGGGCATCCGGGCGCATCGGCCAGGCCGCCGTCAAATTGGCCAGCCCGCTCACCTTGGCCGCGAAGGTACCCCGCACCGCCGCACCGGTCAGCTCGTCGCCCGCGGCAATCGTCGCGGACGCGGCCGCGTGGATCACCAACGATGCCGGGCCGACCGCCAGTTCGGCGACGGTCGCGGCGATCTGTGCCGGGTCGGTGAGATCGCACCGGGGAGCGACGATCTCGGTGCCGTGAGTGCTCAGTGCGGCCACCTGCTCGTCGTCGAGTCCGCTGCGGCTCAGCAGCACGATGCGCCGGGCCCCCTGCTCGGCCAGGTGGCGGGCATAGTGCAGGCCCACCGCCCCAGCCCCGCCGGTGATGACCACCTCGTCGAACACGCCCGATTCGGCGCTCCAGGACCGGGCGTCGGAAGTGTCATCGCGCATCCCACGGTGCCACACCGCGAGTCCGGAACCGTTGTCCCGCACGGCGATGCCATCCGCATCGGTCAGCATGGCGGTGATCGCTGTCACCGCGGCGGCGAGGTCGAGGGTTGACGGGGCCAGGTCCAGGTGGCGGAAGGTCTGGTCCGGGTGTTCGTAGCCCAGGCTGCGGTGCACGGCGGCCAGCGCGGCCGCCTCGGGCCGCGGACACTGCGGTTCGCCGCCGATTTGTTCACCACCGGCAGTGACCAGCCACACGTCGCGGGTCTCGGGCGTGATTGCCCGGACATAACCGAGCAGACCCTCGTCCGCGCGGCGGCTCAAATTTTCCGCCGCGGTCACGATGTCGAGCTCATCGGACACCGGCGCCACCACGATCAGCAGGTCCGCGTCGGCGGGGTCGACGGCGGTGGTTGCGGTGATCTCGTCGACCGCGCGGCTCAGTGCGGCCGCCGGTCCCTGTCCAGCGGCCAGGTCGAGCACTGCGACGCGGCGCTGTCCGGGCGGCGTGTCGCAGCGGGCCCGCTCCTCCCAATGCTCAACGGCCACGGTCAGTCCGGCGACCGGTGGCAGTGGTTGCGGTGTCGCCCAGAGGTGTTCGGCTCGCATCGGCGCGAACGGGAAGTCGCGCAACGGGGTCGGTGTGTGGTTGAGGAGGTCGTCCCAGCGGTAGCCGGAGTCGGCCATCGCCACGGAAACGATGTTGGTGCTGAGCCGGTCGGTGATCGATTCGTCGCGCCGGCCCGATCCCACCATCACCGCCGGACCGCCGGTGAGTTCAGCAGCGTCGTCGAGCAGATCACCCATGGCGAACAGCAGCGCCGGATGTGCGGAAAGTTCGACGAAGATTCGGGCTCCCCGCCGCGCCGCCATCTCGATGGCCCGGTCGAAGCGCACGGTGCTGCGCAGGTTGGCGTACCAGTAGTCGGCGAATCCGGTGCCGGCCTCGACGACATCCGCAGTGGCCGATCCGATGAATTGCACTGGCGACTCACTGAATCGCGCTGTGGGAAGAAGCGATTCGAGCTCGCCGCGCGACCCGTCCAGCGCGGTGGTGTGCGCCGGGAACCACATCTCGATTTCCTTGGCGAACGATCCGCGGGCGGTGACGGTGGCCACCGCCGCGGCCACCGCGTCGGTCTCCCCCGACACCGCGACCGATGAGCGGGAGTTCACCACCGACAGTTCCAGCCATCCCGGGGTTTCGGCGATCACGTTCGACGCTTCGTCGGGGGTGATGCCGAGTACCGCGACGCGGTAGGGCCCGGTCAACCGGTCCAACACGGTCGCGCGGGCGATCACCACCGCCACGGCGTCGGACAGGGTGATGGTGCCCGCCACGTACGCCGCCCCGATCTCGCCGAGGCTGTGACCGACGGTGAGATCGGGTAGCACACCACAGGACCTCCAGACCCGGGCCAGCGCCACACCATGGACGAACTGTGCGCCCTGGATCTGCACCTGGGAGAAATCGTTGGTGACTACGCCCGAATCCCGCTCGGCCAGCAGGTAATCCAGCGGGGACGCGGCGCCGGCGGCCTGGAACTCCGCGGCGCATTGGTCGACCTCGGCCCGATAGGCCGGCAGCCGCTCGTAGGCCTGCACACCCATCGACGGCCACTGGCTGCCCTGGCCGGGAAACACGAAGGCGATGCGGGCACCCGAACCGGATGCCTGCGCCCCACCTTGCGCGCGGGTGACCAGCGGATGATCGACACCCTCGGCCAACGCACGCAGGCCGGCGGCAAGTTCATCGCGGTCGGCGGCCCGCACCACGGCGCGGTGGCGGCGCAGGCGCCGGGTGGACCCCAGGGTGGCGGCGACGTCGGCCGCGCTCACCTCGGGACGCGAGTCCAGATAGCGCAGGATGGCCGCGGCGTCGGTGCCGATCAGTTCCTCGGCGTGCGCGCTGAGCAGGACCGGTGTCCGAGCGTCGGGAAGTGCGTTGCCTCCGCGCTCAGGAGGCACGATTCGCTCGCGAACGTCGCTCATGCCGCGGCCCCGGGAACGTCAGGCACCGCGACGATCGCGTGCGCATTGGTGCCGCTCATCCCGAAGGCCGACACCGCACCGATGCGTTGACCGTTGACGGCCGGCCACCGGGAAAGCTTGGTGGCCAGCCGCAAACCCTGGCTGTCCCAGTCGATCTCCCGACTGGCCTCATCGACGTGCAGGGTGGCCGGAATGGAACCATGATCGGCAGCCAGGATGACTTTGGCCAGGCCAAGCCCACCCGCGGCGGCCTGGGAGTGCCCGACGTTGGATTTCACTGAACCCAACAGCGCGCCGGACCCGGGCTCCGTGGCCCCGTATGTCTTGGCCAGCGAACGCAATTCGGTCCGGTCGCCGAGCCGGGTTCCAGTGCCGTGCCCCTCGATCATGCCGACATCCTCCGGGCGCACGGCGGCCTGCTCGATCGCCTTGGCGAACAAGCGCTGCTGCGCGGCACCACTGGGTGCGGTCAGGCCGGTGGTTCGGCCGTCCTGGTTCACCGCGGTCGCGCGGACCTCGGCCAGGATGCGGCGGCCGTCCCGTACGGCCGCTGCTTTGCGCTGCAGGACGAACATCGCCGCCCCTTCAGCCCAGACCGTGCCACTGGCGTGCGCGCTGTAGGGACGGCAGTGTCCGTCGTCGGACAGCGCGTGCTGCTTGGAGAATTCCACGAAGTACCCCGGTGTACCCATCACGCACACACCGCCGGTCAGTGCCATGTCGCAGTCCCCCGCCCGCACCGCGGCCACTGCGGTGTGGAACGCCGTCAACGCCGACGAGCACGAGGTGTCGATGGTCAGTGCCGGGCCGCACAGATCCAGCGTGTAGGCGATCCGGCCGGCGATGACGCCCAGCGAGGTGCCGGTGATCAGATGACCGCTGTGGTGGGAGAACTCGGAGAGGGCCGGCCCGTACTCCAGGCCCGACGCACCGACGTAGCAGCCCACGTCGTGGCCGGCAAGGTCGTCGGGGTTGATGCCGCTGTTCTCCAGCGCGCGCCATGCGATCCGCAGTCCGATGCGCTGCTGCGGATCCATCGCCACCGCCTCGCGCGGGGAGATCCCGAAGAACGCGGGATCGAATGTCGCTGCGCTGGAGAGGAATCCGCCCAGGTCGTGAATACGTTTGAACCCGTCGCGGCGCGAACCGTCGAACAGTTCGCGCACCGACCAACCGCGGTCGGCGGGAAATCGGCCAAGCCCTTCACGCTGCTCGGTCAACAGCGACCAGTAGTCGTCGGCGTTGTCGATCCCGCCGGGAGCCTCCAGCGCCATCCCCACGATCACCACCGGATCAGCGCTGTCAGGGCCGGGAAGCTGGCGGCTAGAGCTCATTCACCAGCTCCGCCACATCCTCGAGCTGGGAGTTGAGATAGAAATGCCCGCCGTCGAACATTGAACATGTGAAGGCCCCGGCGGTGTGAGATTCCCACCGCCTCAACATGTCCTCATTGATGCGGTGGTCGCTTTCTCCGCCCAGTGCGTAGATGTCCGCGGAGATCGCCACCTCGGCGTCACACGAGTACCGGTTGAACGCCGCGTAGTCGGCCCGCACTGCCATCAGCAGCAGTTCGACGAAATCCTCGTCGGCGAGCAGTGCCTCATCGGTGCCGCCGAGATCGACCATCTCGGCGAGGATCTCGGACTCGGCCATTGGCAGCGCGGGGGCGGCCGCCACCGCCGACGGCGCTTCGCTGGCCGACACCCACAGGGCGTCGACCGCCACGCCGCTGCGTTCCGCGATCCGCGCGAATTCGAAGGCCACCACCGCACCCATACAATGTCCGAACAGCCGTAGCGATCCGACGCCGGCCCAGTCAGCCGCATCGAACAGGTCTCTGGCGAGATCGCCCACCGTGGGCGCGGCCGGATGCGACAACCGGTCGCCGCGCTGCGGGTATTGCATGACGTAAGCGTCGGACCCGGCCGCGGCCAGCGCCATCCCGAATCCTCGGTAGGCCAGTGCCGCTCCGCCGGCGTGCGGGAATACCAGTGTGGCTGTTGTACTTTCGGACCCTGAGTAGCGCTTCACCCAGGGTTTGACGTTGATCTGGGTATCCGGCCCGGTCACGATGGCACGGCGGTGTCGAGAGCAGCCACCGCATCCCGATGCCGCACAGCGAGGGCGAAGCCGTTCATCCCCCGCTCGAGGTTGCGCCGCGGCGCATCATCGGCGACCAGAACAACCGCGCCCGCGGTCAGTGCCACCAGCATCATGAGGATCGGAGCCGCAGCGCCCGCAGCCGAGAACGCGCCGATGCGGTCATCGCCGGTGACGCCGAGCCGGGCGCTGAGTTCCACGACCGCGTCGTGAGCGGCGGCGTGAGTCACCACCGCGTATCCGGCCTCGTCGAGCGCCCCCAGGAAGGCGGGATCACGCGGCTCGGAGCGCGCCGGCGAGACGCCGCAGGTGCGCTCTCCGATCCTCAGCGCCTCGGAGACGGTGAGCGCAGGCAGCCAGTTGGGCGGTCCGTCGCCGGTGAACAGCGCCATCCGCACGCCTGTGTGGTCCAGAACCGGCTCAGCCGGATCGGCGGTGTCGACCGGCACACAGACGCCGCCTGCCGCCAGGATCCCCAGCGTGGCGATCACCGTATCCAGACCGGTGGGACCGACGACAGCGACCCGGTCGCCGACGCGCACACCGGCCACTGCAAGCGCACCGGACACCGCCAGCGCCTGCTCACGCAATTGCCCGTAGGTCCAGCGCGTGGTCGGTCCGAACACCGCGATGTCGTTCGGTGCGACCTGCGCATGCGCGAAGAACCCCTGGTGCAGCGGTTGGGTCGCCACTGCATGCATGGTCTGCGTAGTCGTGCGACTCACGGCGTCCACAACGACCTCCTGACGATTAGCAAAGCCTGCCCTAACTGAAGTAACTCTAACCTTAGTTGCCGAACGCGGGTTCTGGGGACGTGCGTGCCAACTCGGAGGCCACATCCGCGCTGTCCATGCCTGTGACCTCCAGATACAGCTCTGACACCAGCTGCAGACGGTCCGAGCCCGCCTCCCGGCCCGCCAACAGCGCGGCCATCTTCGCGACCGTTCGTGCCGCGAAGACGTCGGCGACCATGACGGTCGAGGTGTCCAGCCAGTCCCGGATCCGGGCCACCAGCTGCGTACCCAGTACCGAGTCCCCGCCGAGGGCGAAGAAATCGTCGTCGACCCCGACACCGGACTGCTTGAGAACGTCCCCGACGATCGCGCACAGGGCCGTTTCCAGCGGGCCCGACGGCGCCCGATAGCCCCTGGTCTCCGGAGCACCGAGTGCGGTGAGCATCCGGACCGCCGCGGTGCGGTCGGTCTTGCCGCGGGCGTAGGGAATCTCGTCAGCGACCACGAGAACCTGCGGGATCATGTGCGCGGGCACCCACTCCGCCATGGCGGTCGCGACCGCGCCGGCGTCGAGACCCGCCCGGTCCGCACGGACCACTGCACCGAGCAGATCGTGGCCGCCGTCGACCGGCACCAGCACCGCAACGGCCGCGTCCACTCCCGGAACGCGGCACAACGCGCCCTCGACCTCACCCAGCTCGATGCGGAAGCCGCTCACCTTGATCCGGTGATCGGCCCGCCCGACGAATTCCAGCGTGCCGTCGGGCCAGGTCCGAACCAAGTCCCCGGTGCGGTACCAGCGGCGCCCGTCGTGCTCGACGAACCGTTCGGCGGTCAGGTCGGGCCGGCCCCGGTACCCGCGGGCGATGCCCCGACCGCCGACCCAGAGCTCACCCGGGACCCAATCGGCGCAATCCTCGCCCCGCGTGTCGACCACGCGGCAGCAGTTGTTGGTCAGCGGGACGCCGAATGGCACCGAGGTCCAGTGCGGCGGCAGTGCATCCTCGTCGAATCCGACTTCGAAGATGGTGTTGTGGGTCGCGGTCTCAGTGGCCCCGCCCAGGCCGGCGAAGCGCACGCGCGGCGACGCGGTACGCAACGCGCGCACCAGGTCCGGACGCACCCAATCGCCGCCGGTGGGTACCACCCGCAGCGAGGAAAGCGAACCGCCATCCCTGGCAGTGCTGGATGCGCCGGCTGCGCCACCGGCGGCGACGAGCATCTCCAGCCAGCCGGTCAGGAAGTGCAGGACGCTGACCTGATGCTCGTCGATCAGCTTGACCCAGACGTCCGGATCGCGGCGCTGCTCCTCGTCGACGACCACCATCGACCCACCCGAGCGCAAGGTCCCGTAGACATCGATCACCGACAGATCGCACTCCAGGTGCGACAGCGCCAGGCACCGGTCAGCCGGACCGATCTCGAAATGGTCGTTGATGAACTCGATGGTGTTCATCGCCGCGTCGTGGGTGATCTCGACACCCTTGGGCTCGCCGGTGGAGCCGGACGTGAACAACACGTACGCCAGATCGTCCGGGGTGGCCGCGACCGGCTCGAAATGTACTGGATCACCGATGATCTCGGCGTCAGCAACGGTCAAGTGCGGCAGGTCGGGATGTTCCGACCCCGAACCACAGATCAGGGCGAAGTCCACCCCGCCGGTGTGCAGGATGCGCGCGGCCCGATCGGCGGGCTGATCCACCCCGACCGGCAGGTACGCGGCGCCGACCATCGAGATGGCCAGCAGCGCGATGACCTGCTCGACGCTCTTGGGGCCCAGCACCGCGACCACCTCGCCGCGGCACACGCCGCGGGTTTGCAGGGCAGCCGCCACGGCCAGCACCTTGTCCCGCAGCTCGCCGTAGGTGAGATCGCCGGCGCTACAGAACACGGCGGGCGCCTCCGGGCTGGAGGCTGCGTTGGCCAGGAACCCGGAATGCAGCACGTCGCCACTGGGCGTCGACTTCGACGCGTTCAGCCCAGCCCGCACCCGGCGTTGCCGCTCGGAGGCCGCGGGCGGGTCGGGCGCATCCCAGGCCGCGTCGTCGGTGGCCAGGCGGCGCAGTTCGGCCAGGTGGTAGGCGAACATGGCCTCGGCCACTCCCGGCCGGAACGCCTCGACCCGGACGTCCCAGTTGATCATCAGACCTTCGGCGAGCGGGGTCGCCTGAGCATCGATAAGCACCTGCGGCCCCTGCGAAATGGTCCACACCGGCGCTCCGAAGTGGTCGGTGACGTCACCGGCGAACAGGTCGCCCAGGCCCAGCGCGCTCGTGTAGACGATGGTGGCCAGGGTTTGGCTGCCGCGGTGGCGGCTCACGTCGCGCAGTACGTCAAGTCCCGACACCGAGGAATGGGCGGCAGTCGCGTGCAGCGTCTCCTGCACCACCCTGGCCCGTTTCATGGCCGTATCGGCTCCGGCCAGGTCGATGTCGAGCAACAGCGAGGACGTGAAGTCACCAACCAGCTTGTCCACATCGGGGTGATACGGCTCCCTGCCGAACATCGGCAGGTTGAGCAGGAACCTGGACTGCGTCGACCAGTGCGCCAGCGCGTTGGCGTAGGACGCCCCGACCGCCATGGCAGCAGTGATGCCGCGTCGCTGCGCCGCCGCGAACAACGCGTCGCGGGTCGGCACGTCGAGGGTTTCCCAGAGCCGGATGCTGCGGTGCGGGTTGTGCTGATCGGACAGCGGAACCAGTGGCAGCGCAGGCGCATCCGGCAGATCGGGCACCCGCTCGGCCCACCACTTCACGTCCTCTTGCGACGGCGGCGGCACCGACGCCGTCAGCCGGGCCCGGTATTCGCGGTATGTGTAGCCGAGGTCGGGCAGGTCGGCGCCGCGGTAGAACGCGGCCAGATCAGCCATGAAATTGCGGTAACTCACCGCATCCCCACACTGCATGTCCATATCAACATGGAGACGCGTGCATCCATCAGGCAGCAGAGACAGGCTCAGCTGCAGCACCTCATCGTGCAGCATCTGATGAGACTTGGATTCCCTGGTCAACTCCAACTGCGCTTGTGCCGCAGCCTCATCCAGGTCGCGCAGGTCGTAGACGGTGACCGGTAGCGGCCGGTCGCCGATGCGCTGGGTGCCGTCGGGCAGGATCTCGACCCGCAGCATCGGGTGGCGTGCAGCCAGTTTGTCCGCCGCCGTCTGCAGACGCTGCGGATCGACACCGGCGCCGTCGAATTCGACGTACAGATGGGCACCGACGCCACCCAGCTGCTGGTCCTGGTTGCGGCCCACCCAGAAGGCGTGCTGGATCGGGGCCAGCGGGAAAGTGTCACTTTCCTCACCGGCGATGTCCGGGACGGACGCTTCGGCGGGTGTATCAGGAGCGTGCTCGGCGACCAGATCGATCCAGGCCGCGACGGTGGGATTGGCTGCCAGCGCCGAGAATCCGACGTTGATGCCCTGCTTACGCCAGCGGCCGGACAGCGACATCATGCGGATCGAATCGAGCCCGGAGGCAATCAGGTCGGCGTCCGGATCGACAGCGTCGGGGCTGACCCCCAGGAGTTCGGCGACCTCGTCGCGGACCGTCTGGGAGCTCGTCGCCACCACGCTTCATCCTCCAAACAATTAGTAAAGGCTGCCCTAACTTTGTGGAGGTTACCCTATATTCGATCTGCTGACATACCCACCCGACGGGAGCCGAGAACACCGATGACCACCGGTTTTGACCGCGAACAGGACGAATTGGCAAACGGATTCACCCCGTTCCCCGAGGACCGTGCCGAGGTATACCGCGAGGCCGGGTACTGGCAGGGCAAAACTCTGGACAGCATCCTGCGCGATGGCGCCGAACGCTGGCCGGACAAGCCGGCCGTCGTCGACGCCACCGGCAGTCACACGTTCGCCGAGCTGGACGCACTCGCCGACCGCATCGGCGCCGCGCTGACCGCCCGGGGGATCAACCCGGGCGACCGCTTCCTGGTGCAGCTGCCGAACACCCGCGAGTTCGCGGTCGCCACGTTCGGCCTGCTGCGCGCCGGAGCGGTCCCCGTCCTGTGCCTGCCCGGTCACCGGTCGGCCGAACTGGGCCATTTCGCCGAGGTCAGCGGCGCCGTCGGGCTGGTGATCCCCGACGTCATCGCCGGATTCGACCACCGCGAACTGGCCGCCCAAGTCGCCTCCGAACACCCGCGGCTGAGTCACATCCTCGTCGTCGGCGACCCCGGCAGCTTCCAATCCTGGTCGACCCTCAACGATTTCGACGATCCAGGGCCGCCGAGCATCACCGTCGACACCAGCGACCCGGCCGTACTGCTGGTGTCCGGCGGAACCACCGGGCTGCCGAAGCTCATCCCCCGCACCCATGACGACTACCTCTACAACGCCACCGCCAGCGCTGCCCTGTGCCAGCTGACCGGCGACGACGTGTACCTGGTGACGCTGCCGGCGGCACACAACTTCCCGTTGGCCTGCCCTGGGCTACTCGGGGCACTGAGCGTCGGGGCCACCACCGTGTTCACCGAGGATCCGAGCCCGGAGTCGGCCTTTGCCGCCATCGACAAGCACCAAGTGACTGTCACCGCCCTGGTGCCGGCACTGGCCAAGTTGTGGGCACAAGCCTGCGAGTGGGAGCCGTTGGCGCCCAAAACACTACGGCTGTTGCAGGTGGGTGGCGCCAAGCTGGCCGCCCCCGATGCTGCCCTGGTGCGCGGCGCCCTGGCACCGGGCCTGCAACAGGTATTCGGCATGGCCGAAGGGCTGTTGAACTACACCCGCATCGGCGATCCCGCCGATGTGCTCGACAACACTCAGGGCCGACCGCTGTCCCCCGACGACGAGATCCGCATTGTCGACGAGGACGGTGCTGACGTGCCGCCCGGCGCTGAAGGTGAGCTGCTCGTGCGAGGGCCGTACACCATCAACGGCTATTTCAACGCCGAGGCTGCCAACGAGCGCTCGTTCAGTCCCGACGGCTTCTATCGCAGCGGTGACCGGGTCCGCCGGTTGAGCGACGGTCCACGGGCCGGCTACATCGAGGTGACCGGCCGGATCAAGGACGTCATCGTGCGGGGCGGGGAAAATGTCTCCGCCCTGGACTTGGAGGAGCATCTGCTCACCCACCCGTCAATCTGGTCGGCGGCAGCGGTGGCCCTTCCCGACGAGTTTCTCGGTGAGAAGATTTGCGCCGTAGCGGTTTTCGACGGCCCTCCGGTGAGCCTGGCCGAACTGCACGCCCACCTGGACGAGCGTGGTGTGGCGGCGCACTCCCGGCCTGACATCCTGGTGCCGATGCCGTCGCTGCCGACCACCCCGGTCGGCAAGATCGACAAGAAGGCGATACTGCGTCAGCTCACCGAGTGACTGCGCGGGCTGCCATCGCCGCCGGCACCCGAGAGCCACACTGGTGTGACTCTCGGGCGACGACTTCAGGCCCGCGGCACCAGATGCGGGGCCAGCGTCGTCAGCTTCTCGCAGGTTTCCTCGAACTCCCGGTCCGGGGTGGAGTCGCCGATGATGCCGGCGCCGGCCCGTAGCCAGGTCTTGCCGTCGGCTTCGTAGGCTGCGCGAAGCGTCAGCGCCGCATCCATACCGCCGTCAGCCGAGAAGGTCACCACGGCACCGGAATACAGACCCCGCGGGGCCTGGTCCAGACGCAGGATCGCTTCAACGCTTTCCGCCTTGGGAATGCCCGAGGCGGTCACCGCCGGGAACAGGGTCTCGAGTGCGTCCATGCGGTCCATGGAGCGGTGCAACTGACCGCTGACCGTGGATCCGAGGTGCTGGACGCTGCCCCGCTCACGCACGGTCATGAAGTCGCGCACGACAGCTGTCCCCGGCTCAGCCACCTCGTTGATCTCCTGCATCGAGGTCCGAACCGAAATAGCGTGCTCGACAATTTCTTTCGGATTGGACTCCAAGTCCTCGCGGGCCGCGCGATCATTGTCGGAACCGCGGCCCAGGGCCCGGGTACCGGCCAGGGGTTCGGTGAGCACGGTGCCGTCCGACCGCACCGCGGCCACGAGCTCCGGGCTGTAGCCCAGTGCCCGGATCCCGCTCAGATGCAACAGGAACGACCGGGCCGGGGTGTTGTTGCGGC
Source organism: Mycobacterium sp. DL440 (assembly GCF_011745145.1). NCBI lineage: Bacteria > Bacillati > Actinomycetota > Actinomycetes > Mycobacteriales > Mycobacteriaceae > Mycobacterium > Mycobacterium sp. DL440. The sequence continues at coordinate 3,027,813 of NZ_CP050191.1, forward strand.
GGCCGACGCGATAGCTGGCCGGAAAATCGAGCGCGAAGGGGACGTCGAGCCGACGCGACAGGATCACCTTCTGGTAGCGGCCGTCGGCGATCTCCTGAATCGCGGTGGCGACCCGGTCCCGATAGCCCGACGAGTCCTCCCGCACGTTCACGGCTGCAGCCGCCGGTACCTCGGTTACCCCGTCGGCCAGCAGCGCCCGGACCGCGTCAACCTGGCGCGTATCGGCATCGATCAAGCTGATGCTGTCCTCGGTGATGACGAATTGACTACGGGGCCAAAGAATTCGGGCCAACGGAGTGCCCGGAGCCAGGCGCTGCTCCAGGCCGAACCGGTACGTGCCGAACTCGAAGGCCACCCAGCCGAACAACCGGCCGGTCTCCAGCAGGAGTCGGTCGACGGTCTCGCCGAGCGCGACGCCCGGCCGTCCGGTCCACACCTGGCGCTGCACCACACCGTCCTGCACCACGCGAAGCTCGTCGGAGTCCAGTTCGATGACGGCGCGGGTGCCGATCGCCAGGGTCAACTCGCCGTCGCGCTCGTAGACGACGTAGTCCTCACCGTCACGTTCGGGAAGCGCCCTGGCCAACTCGGCCACCAGGTCCACCGGATTCACGTCGGGAGGCAGTACAAACTCGATCGACGTGGCTTTTTCGGAAGTACTCTCGATACCGACCTTCGTCACGAGAACTAAATGTAGCCTAACCTTCGTGCGCCAGGCTGCCTACAAGGCTCCCGTCGGTGTGATCCCGGTTATGCCAGCAAGGTGCGCACCACCCCGTCGGCCAGCAGCCGCCCGCGATCAGTGAGCATCACGCGATCGTCTGCCAACCTGATCAACCCGTCGGCCACCAGCCCGGCCACCCGTGCCCGCTCCGTCGCCGACAGATCCCCCAAGGGCAACCCGCGGCTCAGCCGCAGCCGCAGCATCACTTCCTCCATATGCCGGTCGCGGTCGTCGAGCTTCTCGAAATCCGCTATCGGCAAATGGTTTTCAGCCAATGCCTGTGCATAGGAATTGGGATGCTTGACATTCCACCACCGAGTGTCACCAAGGAAGCCGTGGGCTCCCGGCCCGGCGCCCCACCACTCACCACCGTCCCAGTAGCCGAGGTTGTGCCGGCACTCCCCGCCGTCGGTACTCCAGTTCGACACCTCGTACCAGTGCAGGCCGGCCGCAGACAACCGGCTGTCCAGTAGTTCGTAGCGCCGCGCGAGCACGTCGTCGTCCGGCCGGCTGATCTCGCCGCGGCGCACCCGGCGAGCCAGGGCGGTGCCGTCCTCGACGATCAGCGAGTACGCGGACACGTGGTCGACGCCGGCGCCCAGCGCTACGTCGATCGAGCGGCACAGATCGTCATCGGTCTCCCCCGGCGTGCCGTAGATCAGGTCGATGTTGACGTGCTCGAACCCGGCGGCCCTGGCCTCCAACGCCGCCGCAGGCGCGCGGCCCGGAGAGTGCGTGCGATCCAGCACGGCCAGCACCTGCGGCGCCGCCGACTGCATGCCGAGTGAGATCCGGGTGTAGCCGGCCTCACGCAGCGTCGCGAACATCTCCGGAGAGGTGGATTCCGGATTGGCCTCGGTCGTCACCTCGGCGCCGGCGGCCAGGTCGAAATTGTCCCGAACCGCACCCAGCACCGCAGCCAGGCCCGGGCCGCCGAGCAGAGAAGGCGTGCCGCCACCGACGAACACCGTCTGCACCGGTACAGCCCCGACCGTGGCGGCGGCCAGGGCCAGTTCGATGCGCAGCGCGGCCAGCCAGCCATCTGGGTTGGCACCCCCCAGCTCAGCCGGCGTATACGTGTTGAAGTCGCAATATCCGCACCGGGTCGCACAGAACGGCACGTGGATGTAGATGCCGAAGGCACGCCCGGGCACGCGGGCCAACCGGGGTTGGCTGACGGGTGCGGTGCGGGTGCTCATGGTTTCATTTTCCCAGACTGTCCAGCGACGACTTTTGCTCACCCTGAACGCAAATATGGCCCGGTTAGGGCAGGTGGCGACAATCGTGGCAGAATGTCGGGCGTGACTGCCGCCCACAACAGCACCACCCGCATTGCGCTGGTGGCTCGTCGGCATGTCGATTTCAAGCGCGTATGTAGCTGTTGCTGTCTGCCTTAATCATGCGTTGATTTCGGACCCCGCCCGCCCCATAGTTTCAGCTGGCACCGGATCTGCGCCGCCGGACAGCCACCGGTGATCTGCGCGTTCTAGTGCCAGCTCCTTTGCGAAGGAGCTCAACAGTGACAACCCCCGAGGCCCCAGCCAAGGCCGACCGGCCCGCCAAGAAACCCCGCGACGAGGGTCAATGGGCGCTGGGTAGCCGCGACCCGCTCAACCACAACGAGCAGTTCAAGCAGGAGGACGACGCACTCAACGTGCGGGACCGCATCCTCAACGTCTACTCGCGTGACGGCTTTGCCAGCATCGCCAAGGACGACCTGCGCGGCCGGTTCCGGTGGATGGGCCTCTACACCCAGCGCACCGAAGGTTACGACGGCACCTTCACCGGCGACGACAATGCCGACCTGCTCGAGGCCGAGTACTTCATGATGCGGGTGCGCACCGACGGTAAGGCGATGTCGGCCCAGGCCGTGCGCACCCTCGGACAGATCTCGATCGACTTCGCCCGCGAGAGCGCCGACATCACCGACCGGGAGAACCTGCAGTACCACTGGCTGCGCATCGAGGACATCCCCGAGGTGTGGCGCCGCCTCGACGAGGTCGGGCTGCAGACCATGGAGGCCTGCGGCGACTGCCCGCGCGGCATGCTGGGCTCGCCGCTGGCCGGCGATTCGCTGGTCGAGGTGCTGGACCCCACGCCCGCGCTCAAGGAGATCGAAGAGCGCTACATCGGCAGCCCGGAGTTCTCCAACCTGCCCCGCAAGTTCAAGACCGCCGTCTCCGGCCTGCAGGACGTCGCCCACGAGATCAACGACGTGTCGTTCATCGGGGTCAACCATCCCGAGCACGGCCCCGGCCTGGACCTGTGGGTCGGCGGCGGGTTGTCCACCAACCCGATGCTTGCCCAACGGGTCGGCGTGTGGGTGCCGCTGGAGGAAGTGGCCGAGGTGTGGGCCGGCGTGATCGGGATCTTCCGTGACTACGGCTACCGCCGGCTGCGTTCCAAGGCGCGGCTGAAGTTCCTGGTCAAGGACTGGGGCGTGGAGAAATTTAGGAAAATTCTCGAAGAGGAATACCTCAAGCGCCCCCTCCACGACGGCCCGGCTCCCGAGCAGGTGCCACACACCGTCGACCACGTCGGTGTGCAGAAGATCCGCAACGGCCTCAATGCTGTCGGTGTCTCGGCGATCGCCGGGCGGGTCTCGGGCACCATCCTGACCAAGGTCGCCGACCTGATGGAGGCCGCCGGCTCCGACCGCGCCCGCCTGACCGCGTACCAGAAGCTGATCATCCTCGACGTGCCCGATGAGAATCTGGCCAAGCTCAGGGAGGGCCTGGACGCGCTCGGCCTGCAGTCACAGCCGTCGCACTGGCGTCAGAACCTGATGGCCTGCACCGGCATCGAGTACTGCAAGCTGAGCTTCGCCGACACCCGTGGACGGGCCCAGACGCTGGTGCCCGAGCTGGAGGCACGGCTGGGCGACCTCAACGCCGAGCTCGACGTGCCCGTCACTGTGAACATCAACGGCTGCCCCAACTCGTGCGCCCGCATCCAGGTTGCCGACATCGGCTTCAAGGGCCAGATGGTCGACGACGGCGACGGCCCAGAGGAGGGCTTCCAGGTGCACCTGGGCGGCAGCCTGGGCCTCGACAGCGGCTTCGGCCGCAAGCTGCGTCAGCACAAGGTGCTGGCCACCGAGCTCGGCGACTACATCGAGCGGATCGTCCGCAATTTCGTGAAACAACGCGACGCCGGCGAGCGTTTCGCCCAGTGGGCCATTCGGGCCGACGAGGACGACTTGAGGTGACCACATTGACTGAGACGGAACTGATCGAGCTCGCTGAGCGCGGTGCGGCCGAGCTGGCCGACGCCAGCGCGGAGGAGTTGCTGCGCTGGACCGACAAACACTTCGGTGGAAACTACGTCGTGGCGTCCAACATGCAGGACGCCGTCCTGGTCGAGATGGCGGCCAAGGTGCGCGCCGGCGTCGACGTGCTATTCCTCGACACCGGATACCACTTCGCCGAGACCATCGGCACCCGTGACGCCGTGGAGCAGGTGTACGGCGTGAACGTGGTCAACACCCATCCCGACAACACCGTTGCCCAGCAGGACGAGCTGCACGGCAAGGACCTCTTCGCCCGCGACGCCGCAGCCTGCTGCCGGATGCGCAAGGTCGAGCCGCTGGGCAAGGCGCTGGCCGGCTACACCGCCTGGGTCACCGGCATCCGTCGGGTGGAGGCGCCGACGCGCGCCAACGCACCGCTGATCAGCTGGGACAGCGCCTTCGGCCTGGTCAAGATCAACCCGATCGCAGCCTGGTCCGACGACGAGATGCAGGCCTACATCGAGGCCAACGACATCCTGGTCAATCCCCTTGTCCACGAAGGATATCCGTCCATCGGATGCGCGCCGTGCACCGCCAAACCGGAGGCCGGCGCCGATCCGCGCAGCGGCCGGTGGGCCGGTCAGTCCAAGACGGAGTGCGGGCTGCACGCCTCGTGAGGCATTCATGACGCTCGTTCTCACCGCACACGGCAGCGCAGACCCGCGTTCGTCGGCGAATGCGCAGGCCATCGGCGGGCATCTGCGCCGCCTACTGCCCGACACCGAGGTACGGGTGGCGTTCTGTGAACAGAACGCACCCAACCTCACCGAGGTGCTGCCGGACGTCGCGCCGGGCGCCGTGGTGGTGCCGCTGCTGCTGGGCAGCGCCTATCACGCCCGGATCGACATTCCCGAACTGATCGCCAATTCCGGCGCCGTGGTGACCCAGGCCGACGTGCTCGGCGACGACCCCCGACTGCTGCAGGTGGTGCGGGAGCGGCTGACCGCGGTGGGAGTGTCCCGATTCGACGCCGACCTCGGCGTGATCCTGGCCGGGGTGGGCTCATCGCATCCGGCCGCCAATGCGCGTACGGCCGCCCTGTCCGGCGCGTTGGCCGAAGGCACCCGCTGGGCCGGTACGCAGGTGGCGTTCGCCACAGGGCAGACCCCTTCCCTGCCGGAGGCCGTCGAGCGTTTGCGCCGATGCGGCGCCCGCCGCCTGGTGATCGCCCCCTGGTTCCTGGCACACGGTCGCATCACCGATCGGGTCGCTGAATTCGCCTGTGCCACAGGCATTCCAATGGCCGAACCACTCGGTCCGCACCGCCTGGTGGCGGCCACCGTGCTGGATCGCTACGAAGAGGCGCTGGCAGCGCGCAGCGCCGGCTTCGCCGCCTGACGCCAGAGCAATCGCGCCCCCGGTCACGCACCGGGGGCGCCTTCGTCAGCTTGTCTCCCATACCCTAAGGGGTATATTTGACTGCGTCGGTATACCCCCCTAGGTATACAGGACCGCCCACTGAGGAGTTGAACAATGAAGTTCATCCAGTACTACCTGGACTGTCTGTCCCATGCGTCGTACCTGATCGGTGATGAGTCATCCGGGCGCGCCGTGGTTGTCGACCCGCAGCGCGACGTCTCCGAGTACGTCGCCGATGCGGAGAAGTTCGGCCTGCAGATCACCCACGTGATCGAGACCCACTTCCACGCCGACTTCCTGTCCGGCCACCTCGAACTGGCCGAGGCCACCCGTGCCACGATCGTGTACTCCTCGGTCGCCAAGCCGGAGTTCGATCACATGGGAGTCGAAGACGGCCAACGTATTCCACTCGGTGAGGTGGTACTGGAGTTCCGCCACACCCCCGGCCACACCCCGGAATCGATGAGCATCGTGGTCTACGAACACGCCGATGACGCCGTGCCCTATGGCGTTCTGACCGGCGACACCCTGTTCATCGGCGATGTCGGCCGACCCGACCTGCTGGCCTCGATCGGCTTCACCCGCGAGGAACTGGCCGACAAGCTCTACCACTCGCTGCACGAGATGCTGTTGCCGCTGCCCGATGCTACCCGCGTCTTCCCGGCCCACGGCGCTGGTTCGGCCTGCGGCAAGAACCTGTCCACCGAGCTGTCATCCACCATGGGTGAGCAGAAGCAGACCAACTACGCGCTGCGCGCACCCGACAAGCGGTCCTTCGTCGAATTGGTCACCGCAGGCCAGCCGCCGGCCCCGGGATACTTCGTCTACGACGCGATCCTCAACCGCAAGGACCGCGCTCTGCTGGACGAGGAGGCAACGCCGGAGGCGCTGGACTACCGTCAGGCCACCGAAGCCGTCGCCAACGGAGCCATGTTGATCGACGGCCGCAGTCCCGAGGATTTCGCCCTGGGCCATCTGCGCAACGCGCTCAACATCGGACTGGCCGGGCGTTACGCGGAATTCGCGGGATCGGTGGTCAAACCCGACGCAGACATCGTGCTGGTCACCGCCCCGGGCGAGGAACGGGAAGGCAAGAACCGGTTGGCCCGCATCGGGTTTGACCGGGTGCTGGGTTACGTCGAGGACCCGGAGCGGACGATGTTCGAACATCAAGACGATGTGACGGTCGCCTCACGGTTGACCGCCACCGCGTTCGGTGAGCGGGCCACTTCGGTCGCGGACCTGCAGATCGTCGACGTGCGCAACCCTGGCGAGACCGAGACGGGCGTGATCCCCGGCGCGGTCAACATCCCGGTGGGCCAGCTGCCGGACCGGACCGGCGAATTGGATCCGACCCGCCCGACCGTGGTCTACTGCGCCGGCGGCTACCGGTCATCGGTGGCGGCGAGCCTGCTGCGCCAGCGCGGCTTCGACGATGTCAGCGACATCCTGGGCGGCTACGGCGCCTGGGCGGACAGCACCCACGCCGCCTGAAACTGCGCACACACCGTCTAAAGAGACAGGAAGACACCACAAGCATGTCCACCCCACTCAAGCACGAGGTCCTGATCATCGGCGGCGGCACGGCCGGGGTCACCGTGGCGGCCCGCTTGCTGCGCAAGCACTACACCGACGTCGCGATCATCGAACCGTCCGACAAGCACTACTACCAGCCGTTGTGGACCCTGGTGGGCGGTGGGCAGGCGACGGCCGCCGAAACCGAACGTGCCGAAGCGTCCGTAATGCCGCGCGGCGCGACCTGGATCAAGAGTGCGGTGACGTCGGTCAACCCGGACGCCAACACGGTCACGTGTGCCGATGGCGCGACCTACGGGTACGACGTCCTGGTGGTGGCGCCGGGTATCCAACTCGACTGGGAACGCACCGAAGGCCTGACCGACACGCTCGGCAAGGACGGCGTCTCGTCGAACTACCGCTTCGACCTCGCCCCGCGCACATGGGAATTCATCCGCAACACCCGATCCGGCACCGCGGTGTTCACCATGCCGTCCGGGCCGATCAAGTGCGCCGGTGCACCCCAGAAGATCGCCTACCTGGCCTGCGACCACTGGCGGCGCCAGGGCGTGCTCGACAACATCGACGTCCACCTGGTGGTCCCGACACCGCGGATCTTCGGCATCCCCGCGATCGCCGACAACCTGGACAAGGTCATCGCCGACTACGGCATCACGCTGCACACCGGAAGTGAAGTCCGCTCGGTCGATTCGGCTTCGCGCAAGGTGACGGTGACCCATGGTCACGAGGGTGCGGAAAACACTGAGACGACGCTGCCCTACGATGTGTTGCACGCAGTGCCGCACCAGTCGGCACCGGACTGGATCAAGACCAGCCCGTTGTCTACCAGCCATGTCGGCGGAGATGTCAACGGTTACGTCGACATCGACAAGCACACGATGCAGCACGTGCGTTACCCGAACGTGTTCGCCCTCGGCGACGCGGGGTCGTCCCCGAACTCGAAAACCGGTGCGGCCATTCGCAAGCAGGCACCCGCGGTCGTCGAGAACATCGGTGCAGTGCGCAGCGGTCGCCCGCTTCCCGGGTCCTACGACGGTTATGCGTCCTGCCCGATCGTCACCTCCTCCCGCGAGATGCTGCTGGCCGAGTTCGACTACGACTTCACTCTCAAACCATCCTTCCCCCTACTGGATCCGGTCGCGCCGCACCGGCCCTACTGGTACCTCAAGAAGTACGGGCTGCCTGCCATGTATTGGAACGTGATGTTGAAGGGTCTGGCCTGATGCCCACCTCCTGCGGCGCGTTGGCATGATCGCGCTGGCTGTCACGCTGGCCGTCCTGGTCGGGGTGTCCCTCGGGCTCCTCGGCGGAGGCGGCTCGATCCTGACCGTTCCGCTGCTGGCCTATGTGGCCGGCATGGAGGTCAAGCAGGCGATCGCCACCTCGCTTGTGGTGGTCGGCGTGACCAGCGCGGTCAGCACCCTGTCCCATGCTCGCGCCGGCCGGGTGCAGTGGCGCAGCGGCCTGATGTTCGGAGCCGCCGGCATGGTCGGCGCGTACCTGGGCGGGCTGTTGAGCTATGTCGTCGCCGGATCGGTTCTGCTGATCGCCTTCACGGTCGTGATGGTGGCCACCGGAATCGCGATGATCAAGGGGCGCACCGCGTGCGCGCCGACGACAAGGACGATGCCGATCGCCAAGGTCCTGCTGATGGGACTGGGAGTCGGGGTGGTGACCGGCGCCGTCGGAGCCGGTGGCGGATTCCTCGTGGTGCCCGCGCTGGCCCTGCTGGGCGGCCTACCCATGCCTGTCGCGGTGGGAACCTCTCTGCTCGTGATCGCGATGAACTCGGCCGCGGGTCTGGCCGGCCATCTGAGCACCGTGCCGATCGACTGGACGATCGCCGGCGCGGTCACCGCCGCGGCTGTCCTCGGCAGCCTGCTGGGCACCCGCCTGACCGCGCACGTCGACCCCGACGCGGTACGCCGGGCTTTCGGCTGGTTCGTGTTGCTCATGGCGTGGCTGATCCTCGGCCAGGAAATCCACCCCGCCGTCGGGCTCATCGCGGCCGGTCTGACCGTGCTGGCCGGCCTCGGCCACCTGAGCTGCGCCCAGCTCGGATGGTGCCCGCTGCGCTGGCTTTTCGGCCCACCCGCTGCGACAACGTGACCACACATGCATACCCCCGCGGGTATGATCGAAGTAATCGGACCCAACTGCAATCCCAGTATCCAAGGGGGACAACATGATCTGCGACGAAGAATCGATCGCCGCCATCCTCAACCGCCTCCGGCGCGCACAGGGGCAGCTCTCGGGCGTCATTGCCATGATCGAGCAGGGCCGCGACTGCAAAGATGTCGTGACCCAACTCGCCGCGGTGTCCCGCGCCCTGGACCGCGCCGGATTCAAGATCGTCGCAACCAGTCTGCGCGAATGCATCACCGGCAACAGCGACGAAACCATGGACGTCGCCGAGCTGGAGAAGTTGTTCCTGACCCTGGCCTGACGGGCGGGCCTGGCCGTCTCAGCTGACGGTCACGGCCTCGTCACTGCTCTTCTCAGCACCGCCGCCCGACTCCTTGTCGCGCACCGGAATCTGCACTCCCCCGGCGATCTGCGGAACCCGGGTGGCCCGCACATAGACCGTGTCGCCCTCCTGTAACCCGAGCGCCTCGGCGTCACCGCGGGTGATCTGCGCGGTGAACGGCACATGGGTTGCGGCGCCGGTCAGTTCGACCCGAACCTCGAAGCCCAGCATCACGATCCGGTCGATGGTCGCCCGCAGCACCCCGGTGGCCTCGGCCGTGCCATCGCCGGCAGCGACTGCCAGCTCGGGATTGCGTCCAACCCGAATATCGTGCGGACGCACCAGAATTCCGTTGAGCTCGGAGACCGCGCCGAGGAACGACATCACGAACGCGTTGGCGGGCTCGTCATACACCTCGGTCGGCGAACCCACCTGTTCGATCCGCCCCTTGTTGAGCACCGCGATGCGGTCCGCCACATCCAGCGCCTCGGCTTGGTCGTGCGTCACCAGCACCGTGGTGACGTGCACCTCGTCGTGCAGGCGGCGCAGCCAGGTGCGCAGGTCGTCACGCACCTTGGCATCCAATGCCCCGAACGGTTCGTCGAGCAGAAGCACCTGCGGATCCACCGCCAGTGCCCGTGCCAGTGCCATCCGCTGACGCTGACCGCCGGAGAGCTGATTGGGATAGCGGGTTTGAAAACCGGCCAGCCCCACCACTTCCAGCAGGTTGTCGACCTTCTCCTTGACCTCGGCCTTGGGACGCTTACGGATCTTGAGGCCGAATGCCACGTTGTCGCGGACCGTCAGGTGTTTGAACGCCGCATAGTGCTGGAATACGAATCCGATGTCGCGGCGCTGCGGGGGCACCCCGGTGACGTCGCGTCCGTTGATGGTGATCGTCCCGGTATCAGGCTGATCCAGGCCCGCGATGGCGCGCAACAGGGTGGACTTGCCCGAGCCACTCGGGCCCAGCAGTGCCGTCAACGAACCGGACGGCACTTCGAAGTCGATGTTGTCGAGCGCCGCAAAATCGCCGTAATGCTTGTTGGCGCCCCGAACCACGATCGCATCGGTCATAGCTCTTGTCTCCTTCTCAGGCCTACTGCGCGGCCTTGATTCGGCGTCGGTCGAGGATCACCTGGACAACCAGGACGATCACGGCCACCGCCATGAGCAAAGTCGAGATGGCGTACGCGCCGTACACCGAATCGGCGGTGCCGCGGTTGTAGCGGTCGGCCACCAGCAGCGTCAGGGTCTGGGACGTGCCAGGCAGATTCGACGACACCATGATCACCGCGCCGAACTCGCCGAGCGTGCGGGCGATGGTCAGCACGATGCCGTAGGTCAGGCCCCACCGGATGGACGGCAGCGTGATGCGCCAGAACGTCTGCCACCAGGTCGATCCCAGTGTCGCCGCGGCTTCCTCCTGATCGGTGCCGATCTCGTGCAACACCGGTTCGACCTCACGGATCACGAACGGCACCGTGACGAAGATGCTGGCCAGCACGATGCCCGGGAGCCCGAAGATGATCTTCAGCCCGAGATCGTTCTCGACGAAGCCCAACAACCCCGCCGAACCCCAGAGCAGGATCAACGCGACACCCACCACCACCGGCGACACCGCGAACGGCAGGTCGACGACGGCCTGCAGAGCGCTCTTGCCCCGAAACCGGTTGCGCGCCAGTACCAGCGCCGTGGGAACGCCGAACAACACGTTCAGCGGCACCACGATGGCAACCACCAACAACGACAGATTCAGCGCCGAGATCGCCGCAGGGGTCCCCACCGACGCGAAGAATGCCCCGACGCCGGGACCGAAGGTACGCAGGAGGATCAGCCCGACCGGGACCACCACCAGCACCGCCACATAGGCCAGCGCCAGAAAACGCAACAGGTAGCGCATCCGCGGTGAGAGCGTCATGCCGAAAGCTCCTCACGTTTGGCCGCCCGCGAACCAACCGCCCGCAGCACGAACAGCACCAGGAACGAGATCACCAGCAACACAATGGAGATCGCCGCCGCACCAGTTCTGTCGTCGTTCTCGATCAGGGTCCGGATCCACTGCGAGGACACCTCGGTCTCCCCCGGCACCGCACCACCGATCAGCACTACCGATCCGAACTCGCCGATCGCCCGGGAGAACGCCAGCCCGGCCCCGGACAGCAGCGCGGGCAACAACGCCGGCAGGATCACCTTGACGAAGATGACCCAGTTGCTGGCCCCCAGCGAGGCGGCCGCCTCCTCGGTCTCCTGGTCGAGCTCGAGCAGCACCGGTTGCACCGAGCGCACCACGAACGGCAACGTGACGAACAGCAGTGCGATGCCGACACCCCATTGGGTGTGCTGCAGGTGCAGGCCGACCGGACTGGCCGGACCGTACAGCGCCAGCATCACCAGGCTCGCCACGATCGTCGGCAATGCAAATGGAAGGTCGATCACGGAATCGACCAGCCGCTTGCCCGGGAAGTCGTCGCGAGTCAGCACCCAGGCAACCAGCAGGCCGAAGAAGAGGTTCACCACGGTCACGCCGGCCGAGATGGTCAGCGTCACCCGAAACGATTCCAGCGCCGCATTCGAGGTGACCGCCAACCAGAAGGCGTTCCACCCGCCGCCCGCCGCCTGCCACAGGATCGCCGCCAACGGCAGCAACACGATGACGCTCAGCCAGATCGAGGCCGCACCCACGCGCAGCGAGGTGCTGCCGTAGCGACTGCGCCGCGCGCCGGGGGTGGGATCCCCCGGCGCCGGCGCGGCCGGAGCAGGCTGGACTGCATCGGTCGGTGTAGCTGCCGTCATCCAGTCGCCTGCTTGTAGATCTTGGTGATGGAACCGTTGTCTTTGTCGAACAACGCCGGGTCGACCTCTTTCCATCCGCCGAGATCAGCGATCGTCCACAGCTTCTCCGGCGTCGGGAAGTCCTTCGCGAAGTCTGCCGCCACCGCCGGGTCGACCGGACGGAATCCGGCCTCGGCCCACAGCTTCTGACCCTCCGCGGTGAACAGGAAGTTCAGCAGCGCCTTGGCCTTGTCCGCGTGGGCGCTGGTCTTGACGACCGCCACCGGGTTCTCGATCTTGAAGGTATGCGGCGGGTTCAAGTGCTCGACGTCCTTGCCCTGCCGCTCGACGTTGATCGCCTCGTTCTCGTAGCTGATCAGGACGTCGCCGGTGCCCTGCAAGAACACATCGGTGGCCTCACGGCCCGAACCGGGGCGGGTCTTGACGTGCTCGGTCACCAGCTTGTTGACGAAGTCGAGGCCGGCCGCAGAATCCTTGCCGCCGTTGCTCTTTGCCGCATACGGGGCGAGCAGGTTCCACTTGGCCGAACCCGAACTCAGCGGGCTCGGGGTGACCACCTCGACCCCGGGCTGCAGCAGGTCATCCCAGTCCTTGATGCCCTTGGGGTTACCCTTGCGCACCACCAATGACACCACAGAACCGAACGGGATGCCCTTCGTATTGCCGGCGCTCCAGTCGTCGGCCACCTTGTCGGCCTTGACCAACCGGGCCACATCAGGTTCGACCGAGAAGTTCACGATGTCGGCCGGCTTACCGTCGGCCACGGCCCGGGACTGGTCGCCCGACGCGCCGTACGACGTCCGCACCGCAACGCCCTTGCCTTCCTCGCTGGCGGCGAACGCGGGGATGATCTTGCTCCAGCCCGGTTCGGGCACCGCGTAGGCGACGAGCGTCAGCGTGGTGTCGGCACCCGCAGCGCCCTGATCACCGCCGGCGACATCACTGGCCCCGCCGCCGCAGCCGACGGCCAGCACGCCGGTGGTGGCCAGGACGGTGGCAGTACGCCAGAACTTACTGAGGTTGGGCTTGTTAACGGGCACTGATGACCTTTCTTACGGACAGCGGACATTACGAGTCCCGTCATGCGGAAAGGATAAGGATGAGTATCCGGGCGTAACAGCTAGCGCCACCGACACCAAACCGCGGACGGGTTGGAGTCAGCGACAACAGGCGACGTCAGCAACAGCGCAGGAACCCACGGCAATGAGAGCCAAGACATGGCTCTCAGTCTTGCCGGACGCTGAATGCATGGCGCGAAGAATAACAGAATTCCGGTGTCGCGCCTGCCGAGCGATCGGTGTCCGGAGTCAGCGGGTCAGCAACCACATGACGATGACCAGGACAACCAGCAGAATCAAGATCAATGTGACACGTGAACGCGGCATACCGTTCATTCGGATTCCACCTCGTCCACCGGGGCGTGGCGCAGCCGGCGCAACCCGGTGATTCCCCAGCCCAGCGCGCCGTCGAGCACCACCGCACTGCCATAGGCCAACGCCAGCACCACCGGCATCACCACGGCGGACTGCACGACGAACGGCAGCCCGGTCAGCCACAGCTCGACGCCGTCCCACCAGTTCAGGATTGCCGCCATGGGGCAAGCCTAGGTGATCGCCGACGGCAGCTGTGAGTTCATCCCGTCGCACCCGTAACGTTCGACACGCGTGTCTTGGGTAGACGGCACCTGTATCCGCAGATGATGATGTCCGCATGGTTCTGCAACACACCCAGCCCACGGATGTCGTCGCGGCACTCGACAAGACTCCTGACACTCCGAAGGCACCCCAGACGCCGCTGACGGCGACCGCCCCGGTTCCGTACTCGTCGGGCGCGTCGCTGCGGAACCCGTTCCCGCCGATCGCCGACTACGGCTTCCTGTCCGACTGCGAGAACACCTGCCTGATCTCCTCGGCCGGATCGGTGGAGTGGCTGTGTGTCCCCCGGCCCGACTCCCCGAGCGTGTTCGGCGCGATCCTGGACCGCAACGCGGGCCACTTCCGGCTCGGCCCCTACGGTGTGACCGTTCCGTCGGCGCGGCGCTACCTGCCGGGCAGCCTGATCCTCGAGACCACCTGGCAGACCCACACCGGCTGGCTGATCGTGCGCGACGCACTGGTCATGGGCCCCTGGCACGACCTCGACACCCGATCACGGACCCACCGGCGCACCCCAATGGACTGGGATGCCGAGCACATCCTGCTGCGCACCGTGCGTTGTGTCAGCGGCACCGTGGAACTGGTGATGAACTGTGAGCCGGCGTTCGACTACCACCGGGTCAGCGCCTCGTGGGAGTACTCGGGGCCCGCCTACGGCGAGGCCATCGCGCGCGCCAGCCGCAACCCGGATTCGCACCCCACTCTGCGGCTCACCACCAATCTGCGCATCGGCATCGAGGGCCGCGAGGCCCGCGCGCGCACCCGGCTCACCGAGGGCGACAACGTGTTCGTCGCGCTGAGCTGGTCCAAGCACCCGGCCCCGCAGACCTTCGAAGAGGCCTCGGAGAAGATGTGGAAGACCAGTGAGTCCTGGCGGCAGTGGATCAACATCGGCGACTTCCCCGATCACCCATGGCGGTCCTACCTGCAACGCAGCGCGCTGACGCTGAAGGGGCTGACCTACTCGCCGACCGGCGCACTGCTGGCCGCCCCCACCACGTCACTGCCGGAAACCCCTCAGGGCGAACGGAACTGGGACTACCGCTACTCGTGGATCCGGGATTCCACGTTTGCGCTGTGGGGTTTGTACACACTCGGGCTGGACCGGGAAGCCGACGATTTCTTCTCGTTCATCGCAGACGTGTCGGGCGCCAACAACGGCGAACGCCATCCGCTGCAGGTGATGTACGGCGTCGGCGGTGAACGCAGCCTCGTCGAAGAAGAACTGCACCACCTCTCGGGCTATGACAACGCCAGGCCGGTGCGGATCGGCAACGGTGCCTACAACCAGATGCAGCACGATATCTGGGGCACCATGCTCGATTCGGTGTACCTGCACGCGAAGTCGCGCGAGCAGATTCCCGAGGCGCTGTGGCCGGTGCTGAAGAATCAGGTCGAGGAAGCCATCAAGCACTGGAAGGAACCCGACCGCGGGATCTGGGAGGTGCGCGGCGAACCGCAGCACTTCACCTCCAGCAAGATCATGTGCTGGGTGGCGCTGGATCGTGGTTCGAAGCTGGCTGAGTTGCAGGGCGAGAAGAGCTACGCCCAGCAATGGCGCGCGACCGCCGAGGAGATCAAGGCAGACATCCTGGCCCGCGGCGTCGATTCCCGCGGTGTGCTGACCCAGCGCTACGGCGACGACGCGCTGGACGCATCGCTGCTACTGGCGGTGTTGACGCGGTTCCTGCCCTCGGACGACCCGCGGGTGCGGGCCACCGTGCTGGCAATCGCCGAGGAGTTGACCGAGAACGGCCTGGTGCTGCGCTACCGCGTCGAGGAGACCGACGACGGCCTGTCCGGCGAAGAGGGCACCTTCACCATCTGCTCGTTCTGGCTGGTGTCCGCGCTGGTCGAGATCGGCGAGGTGAGCCGGGCCAAGCATCTCTTGGAGCGGTTGCTGTCGTTCGCCAGCCCGCTGCACCTGTACGCCGAGGAGATCGAGCCGCGCACCGGCCGCCACCTGGGCAACTTCCCGCAGGCCTTCACCCACCTGGCCCAGATCAACGCCGTGGTGCACGTCATCCGCGCCGAGGAGGAGTCCGACAGTTCCGGGGTATTCCAGCCCGCCAACGCGCCGATGTAGACGCTTGGCCGCCGCGCCGACACAATCACCGTGCGCCGATATCTGTGATGGGCGGTGACGGCCGAGCATCATCGGGTCATGAGCTACAACCGCCTCCGCGCAGACGACACTTCACGCATCAAGATCGACGTGGCGATCGGTGTTCTGGTCGCCCTGCGCGGTTACGCGCCGGATCAGGCCTTCGCCGAACTGGTGCGGGTGGTCCAGCGCACCGGTATCGGAATCGGCAGCATCGCAAGGGCATTGGTCGACCTCGCCACCGGCAGTTCCGGGACGTCGGCCGAGTACGCCGAGGCGTTCAACGCCTGGGGTGAGCTGCTCGCACAGGCCCGGCGAGTACCTGTCAACACCGCCCGGTGACCGGTGCCCGCGCCACCAGCCAGGCCTCCCCGTCACCCTCGTACGCGGCCAGGGCCTCAAGACCGGCAAAGGCCGCCTCGAGCTCACCGGGAACGGCCCGGAACCGTCCTGGTCGCGCGCCCACCTCGCTGAGCACACAGACTGCCAACAGGCCGCTCGGCCGCAGCCGGGCGGCCAGCGCCGGATAGAGCTGCGGGTCGCGGAAGCGGTGGCATACCACCACATCAACTGCGGGTCCGGCGGGCAGGCCCTCATCGAGATCTGCCACCTCGAAACGGCAGCGCGCTGCCACACCGTGGTGCGTCGCCGAGTGCCGCGCCCGGCTGATCGCGACGGCGGACACATCGATACCCCACACCTGCAGTCCGCGCTGAGCCAGCCACACCGCACCCAGACCTGACCCGCACGCGATCTCGAGCGCGGAACCGATCACCGGAAACCGGTCGGCGTGGCCGACGAAGGCCCGGGGCGGGGCCGGCACGTCGTCCGACTCCCGGTCGGTATACGCCGCGTCCCACCGGACGCGGTCCGTCTCGCTCACGTCGGCCACCCTAGGGGAGGGAATAGCAGGAAAGCGTTCGGGGTTAGCCCCTTCATGCGAGCCCTCGTCTACGACCCGCACGCTCCTGCAAACCTCCGGTTCGACGACGTGGCCGAACCCTCGGTCGCCGAGTCCCAGGCCCTGATCGATGTGCATGCGATCGCCCTGAACTTCGGCGAGGTGCACTTCATCGATCAGATGCGCCGCCCTGGTGAAGTGCCGGGGTGGGACAGCGCGGGAATCGTGGCCAGGGCCGCGGCGAACGGGACGGGTCCGGCCGTCGGTACGCGCGTGGTGGGCTTCAGCGGAGAAGCCGGCTGGGCTGAACGCCGCGCGGTGTCGACCGACAATCTCGCCGAGCTCCCCGAGTTTGTCGAGTTCGACGAGGCCGCCGCACTTCCGGTAGCAGGCGTGACGGCGCTGCAGGCGCTGCGGGCGCTGGGCCCCGTCGTCGGGCGCCGGGTATTGATCACCGGCGCGTCCGGAGGTGTCGGCCGGTTCGCCGTACAACTGGCCGCCCGGGCCGGTGCCCACGTGGTGGCCGCGGTCGGCAGCGCGCCCCGCGGCGAAGGCCTGGAGGAATTGGGTGCGGCCGACGTCGTCGTGGGGCTCGACGGGGTGACCGAGCCAGTGTTCGGGGTGCTCGACAATGTCGGTGGGACGCTCTTGGCACAGGCCTTCAGCCTGGTGGCCGACGGCGGCTCGGTGCAGTCGATCGGGATGGCGTCCAATGAGCCGACCACCATCGACTTCGAGGCCGAGCGGCGCCGTGGAAACCGGAAACGGTTGGAGCCGTTCACCGTTCGGGCACCATTCCAGGCTGATCTGGATTACCTGCTGACGTTGGTGGCCGACGGCGAACTCGATCCCCAGATCGGTCTGCGCGACACGTGGGGCAACATCGCCGCGGCGGCACAGGCCCTGCTCGACCGCAAGGTCGCGGGCAAGGCGGTACTGCAGGTCGACTGACGACGCGTCAGTTGCCCTGGCCGCCCCGGCCCCGGCTCACCAGATCGGCCACCGGGTCCTTGCCGTTGACGAACCAGTCCCCCAGGATCCGTGCCTTGTAGACCACGGGATTGTGTGACGCCAGGGTGCGGGCATTGCGCCAATGCCGGTCCAGACCAAGCTCTTCGGACACACCGGAGGCCCCCAGCGCGTCGAACACCTTGGTGGTGGACCGCAGCGCCGCACCGATGATCACCAGTTGTGCCTGCGCCACCGCGACCTCGGCATCGATCAACAGTTCGCGGGCATGGTCGTCACTGCCGGCCAGCCGGCCCGCAACGATCCGGTCGAGGGCGCGCGCGCTCAATCCGAGGGCTGCCTCGGCGCTGAACGCCTCGGCCGAGATCTCCCCGATCACCTGCAACAGTTGAGCATCGTCGGCCGGCACCTCGGCAAGACCCTGTGGATAGTTGCGGGTGCGTCGTCGCAACGCGGCCGTCCCGTCCCGGTGCACCGCCCTGGTGATTCCGGTCAGCACGGCCAGCATCGCGATCTGATAGAAGTGGGCCTGATAGGTGAACCGCTCCGCGGCGGGAAACACGTTGCCAGGCTCGGCGCGTGCGGCGTCGTAACGCGCAGAGCCGCTGGCGGTGGTGCGCTGCCCGAACCCCCGCCAGTCGTCCACCAACGTCACACCCGGATCCTCGGCGCGCACCAGTGCCGTCCACAGCTCGCCGTCCTCACCGCGGCCGAGTACATCCAGCCAGTCTGCGTAAAGACTTCCTGTCGCATAGTATTTCGCGCCCGAGACCAACCAGTGGTCGCCCTGCGCGGTGACCGTGGTGGCCAGGTTGGCCAGCGTGACGTTGTTGGCCTCGGTCCAGCCGCCGCCGACGAACTCGCCCGCCAGGAAACGCTTGATCCAGGTGTTGTTGTCCTCGGTCACCGGGGCGTTGAGCCGGTCCTCGACGAAGGCCAGGTGGTTGCGCCAGATGTGGGCGACGTTGGAATCGGCCTCCCCCAGCTCGGCCAGCAACAGGAAGGTCTGCTCGAGGGAGGAGCCGAAACCGCCTTGTTCCGCAGGGATCCGCAGGGTGCCGAATCCGGCGTCGCTCAGCCACCGCACCTGCTCGTGCGGGAACGCCCGATCGCGTTCGCGTGCCACGTTGCCTTCCGCGATCCGCTCGAAGATCGGCCGGAACACCGACTGCAGCTCGGCGTCGTATCCGGACGGCCGCTTCAGATACCCACCTACCCTGCTCATCGGATGCTCCCGTCGTGATCGATGCGGTATGCGTACTGGTCCCGAACCGCCAGGTACCCCAGGCGGCGGTATAGCTCGTGCGCCTTGCTGGCGTTGTCGATATCTGTGCCCAGGGACGCGACCGTGAACCCGCGCCTCAACGCGGCCAGCCAGACCTTGCGCAACAACAGTTCCCCGGTCCCGCGCGCTCTCAGGTCGCGGCGCACACCGATGTAGTCGGTGTGTGCGCTGCGTTCCTCGTCGGCGCCGGTTCCCTCGGTGTAGGTCGATCCCAGTACGTAGCCGACCACCACGCCACCGTCGTCGACTGCGGCAATGCTGAAGTCCGGGTTGAATACCCGGCTGCGCAGGTGATGTTCCCATCGCTTCGGGGTTTTCGACATGTTCCCGAAGTGCTCACTGAACGTGTCGAACTGCAGCTGCCGGACCTGCTCGGTCAAGCCGCCAGAGACCACCTCGGGCCAGGACAGAATCGTCAGGCCGTCGAGATGCGCGGCGGTCAGCGCAGCGGGATCCTCGCCGAGCAAGGGCTTACGGGTCGCGATGAATTGCCGCTCCAGACGGGCGCCACACCGCTTGAGCGCCTCGATCGCCGCCGGCTGGTCGGCCCCGACGTACACCCGTAGATAAGCGTCGGGGCCGGTGACCCGGTGGAACCGTTCGACGGTCTCACCGACGACCGATTCCACCGTTGCACTCGCGACTGATGGGCCGAATACGAAGTCTCCCAAGACCTCAGGCTCGGCACCGTCGGGCCGGTGCAAGGCCGCGTATCCGAGCACGTCTGCCGACTCACCGCGCACGACCACTACCGACCCGGGATAGACGCCGTCGAACTGCTCGGCGACGTCACGTGAATCGGCGGCGAATTTTCGTCCAGCCAGACCCGGTGTGGTGGCCAGGAAATCCGCGATCAGTGGATAGTCGTGCGCGATGGCCGGTTCCACCGCCACGCCGGTGACCGTGCGATGGTCGATCAGCGTCATTTGCAGTCCTCGTCGATCAGGGTCTGGATGCTGCCGATCCGGTTGGCCACCTCAGGGTTGGTCCGCTTCAGATACCAGTACCAGGACAGGCCGGCCAGCAGAATGACTCCGAACACGAAAGGCAGGATGTTGAACGGGAACTCGGGCACCGGGTAGAAGTTGCTGACAATCACGTAGCCCAGGCCGATGGTGGCCGCGATAGAGACCGCGAACCGTGCCGGGGTCAGGGCGCCGATCTTGCGCAGCCAGATCGGCGTCGCGATCACCACCAGCAGATAGCTCACCAGAAAGCCCCAGTTGGCTACGTAACCGCCGTAGACGTCGAACACCAGCCGGCCGGCGGAGCTGAAGGTGGCCACGATCGAAAAAGCCAGGGCCAGGAGCCCGACGAACACCACACCGGCCCACGGCGTCTTGTAGGTCGGGTGCACCTTCGTGAAGACCTGCGGCAACGCGCCCTCGTGGGCGAAGGTGAACAACGATCGAGCAGCCGCGGTGGTGACCGCGGTGACGAACACGATGAAGGCGATCGCGACAGCGCCGCTGACGATCTGGTTCACCCACTCCACCCCGACACTGGTGGCCAGCTGCGGCAGCACCGCCTTGTCACCGTCGATCTCGCCGAAGTGCAGGATCTGCGGATAGGTCGCGAAGATGTAGAGCGCGCCGATCAGGAGCACCACGCGCAGCAGAGATCTCGCGATGTTGCGGTGCGCATCCTTGGCCTCGGCCCCGAGCGAGGCCACGCTCTCGAACCCGGCGTAGGAGCCCACCGCGGTGACCGCGGCGATGAACGTCGCGCTGGATCCGAGGTGCCGTGGATTCCACTGCTCCCAGTCGATGCGGAACCCGTAGCCGATGTAGGAAGCCACGATGATCACCAGGATCGAGGCGATGGCCAGCAGTTCAAATGCCAGTTCGTATTTCGCGGCCAACGCCACCCCGCGATAGGGCAGGTACACCGCCACGCCGACGACCACGATCACCAACAGCAGCCGGAACCACACCGCCTGAGATCCGAGACCGATCGACTCCAGGAACGCATCGAGGTACAACACGCCGCCGAGGGTGCCGGTGGTGGCGAAACCGATGTAACCGAACAGCAGGCTGAACCCCGCGGCGAACGCGAAGCCGGGCCCGAGACCGTTTCCGGTGTAGGTCCCCAGCGATCCGGAGGACACCGTGCGTTTGGCCTGGAAGCTGATCGTGATGGCCACCAGCACAACGATGGACAGCCCGATCACCGCCGCCCACGCCGCGCCTTTGCCTGCGGCCACGAACAAGGAGAACGGCACCACGGCCAGGGCCACGCTGGGTGCCGCGGCCGCCAGGCCCTGGGCGAATACGCCCCATGGGCCGAGCGCCCCCGATTCCAGGCCGGTCGATTCCGCGGCGATCAGCGTGCGGCCCCCGACCCCCGTCGTCGGGTGCGCCTTCGGGTCGTCTGTAGTGGTCACGGCAATGTCCCTTTCTGACCGCGACGCCACCCGTCCGTGAGTCGGCACGAGTGGTGGAGAAGTCGGTGTGTGTGTCATGCGGAATAGCGGGTCGGTCAAGCGAACTGCCGCTGCGGCACGTCGAGTCCCAGATGGGATCGCAGCGTGGCGCCGGCGTAGTCGTGGCGGAACAGTCCACGCTTGCGCAGTACCGGCACCACCTGATCGGCGAAGAGTTCGTGCTGGCCGGGTAACCCGGAGTCGCGCAGGACGAACCCGTCAGCGGCACCGGTGGTGAACCACTGTTCGATCTCGTCGGCGATCCGCTCAGGAGTTCCCACCACCGCAGCACCCCAGCCGTTCACGGTGCGGTACAGGAACTCCCTTACCGTCGGATCTCCCTCACTGGCCAGCAACCGGTAGCCGGCCAACGCGGTCTGATGAGTTTCGGTGTGCGCCGCGAAGGCAGACTCCGGAACCGGACCGTCCAGGTCGGCGCCCGTGACGTCGACGTCGACTTCGAGCAGCCAACCGGCCTGGTACTGCGGGCTGAAGTATTCGTACTCTTCGCGTTCGGCACGCCGGGCCTCGTCCTCGGTCGAGCCGACGACGTACCGCAGGGACGGCGTGATCAGCGGAGGCCTGACCCGGCCCAGCAGCCGGGATTCCTGATGGATCTGGGTGTAGAAGTCCTGTGCGCGCGCCCGGTTGCCGTGGCTGGTGAAGATCACCTCGGCATGGCGGGCTGCGAAACCCCGTCCGGTTTCAGATGATCCGGCCTGGAAGATGACCGGTTGCCCTTGCACGGAGCGGGCCGAGCCCAACGGGCCGGCCACGTCGAAGTAACGCCCGTGGTGATCTGTCGGTTGAATTCTGTTGACGTCGTTGAATACCCCCGCAGCGCGGTCTTCGACGATCGTGTCCTCACCCCAGCCATCCCACAGCTTGCGGACCACCGCAAGCGCTTCCTCGGCGATGCGGTAGCGCTCGTCGTGGGCCACCACGCCTCGGGCACTGAAATTGTCGGCCGCGGCCTGCGCGAAGCTGGTGACCAGGTTCCAGCCGGCCCGGCCACCACTGAGGTGATCAAGCGAAAGCAGCTGGCGAGCAAGGTGATACGGGTGGGCCAGCGTGGCCGACCCGGTGACCACCAGGCCGATCCGTTCGGTGACCGAGGACAGCGCAGCCGTCGCCGTCAGCGGTTCGAAGTCCTCGGTGATCTTGTACGGCCAGGTCGCACGCGGGCCGTAATTCAGGCCGTCGGCGAAAAACAGCGCGTCGAAGGTGCCGGCCTCGGCCGTCTGCGCATAACTGACCAGCCGTTGCCGGACCCCGGCGGGGCTGTTGTCGATGTCGGGATGCCGCCACGGACCGGCGGACCGGGTGTTGCCGAAAGCGAGCAGATGCAGTTCTCTGGGCACTGCGCCGACGCTACGGTTGCGGCCGGCTTGCGCCGAGGGTTGCGCTCAGCGCGAAGCAATCCCGACTACTTCTTGGGCTTGTCCGATGCCGCGTCGGTGGACAGCGCCGCGACGAACGCCTCCTGAGGAACCTCCACTCGACCGATGGTCTTCATGCGCTTCTTGCCCTCTTTCTGCTTCTCCAGAAGTTTGCGCTTACGGGTGATGTCACCGCCGTAGCACTTGGACAGCACGTCCTTGCGGATCGCCCGGATGTTCTCGCGAGCAATGATTTTCGACCCGATCGCGGCCTGGACCGGGACCTCGAACTGCTGGCGCGGGATGAGTTCCTTGAGCTTGGTGGTCATCTTGTTGCCGTACGCCGACGCCGAATCCTTGTGCACGATGGCGCTGAACGCGTCCACGGCCTCGCCCTGCAGCAGGATGTCGACCTTGACCAGATCGGCCTCCTGCTCGCCGGCCTCCTCGTAGTCCAGGCTGGCGTAGCCGCGGGTGCGCGACTTCAGCGAGTCGAAGAAGTCGAAGATGATCTCGCCGAGCGGCATGGTGTAGCGCAGCTCGACCCGCTCGGGCGAGAGGTAGTCCATGCCGCCCAACTCGCCGCGACGCTGCTGACACAGCTCCATGATGGTGCCGATGAACTCACTGGGCGCGATCACCGTGGTCTTCACCACCGGCTCAAAGACGCTGCGCACCTTGCCTTCTGGCCAATCCGACGGGTTGGTGACGACCAACTCGGAGTTGTCGTCCTTGATCACGCGGTACACCACGTTAGGCGAGGTCGAGATCAGGTCCAGATTGAACTCGCGCTCCAGGCGCTCCCGAGTGATCTCCATGTGCAACAGACCCAGGAAGCCGCAGCGGAACCCGAAGCCCAGCGCCACCGACGTCTCGGGCTCATAGGTCAGCGCGGCGTCGTTGAGCTGCAGCTTGTCCAGCGCCTCCCGCAACACCGGATAGTCCGAGCCGTCCACCGGGTACAGGCCCGAATACACCATCGGCCTGGGTTCGCGGTATCCGGTCAGTGCCTCGGTGGCACCGTTGCGGGCCGAGGTCACGGTGTCCCCGACCTTGGACTGCCGGACATCCTTCACGCCGGTGATCAGGTAGCCGACCTCACCAACGCCCAGCCCGTCCGAGGCCTTCGGGTCGGGTGAGACGATGCCGACCTCAAGCAACTCGTGCGTCGCCCCGGTGGACATCATCTTGATCTTCTCGCGCGGGTTGAGCTTGCCGTCCACCACGCGCACGTAGGTGACCACACCGCGGTAGATGTCATAGACCGAGTCGAAGATCATCGCCCGCGCGGGCGCGTCGGCGTCGCCGACCGGCGCCGGAATCAGTCGCACCACCTCGTCGAGCAGTTCGGCCACGCCCTCGCCCGTCTTGCCGGAGACCCGCAGCACATCGCTGGGTTCGCAGCCGATGATGTGGGCGATCTCGCCGGCGTAGCGCTCCGGGTCGGCGGCCGGCAGGTCGATCTTGTTCAGTACCGGGATGATGGTCAGGTCCCGGTCCAGCGCCAGGTACAGGTTGGCCAACGTCTGCGCCTCGATGCCCTGGGCGGCGTCGACCAGCAGTACGGCGCCCTCACAGGCCTCCAGGGCCCGGGACACCTCGTAGGTGAAGTCGACGTGGCCAGGTGTGTCGATCAGGTGGAGGACGAATTCTTCGGCGGACCCGTCATCCTTGGCGACCGACCACGGCAACCGCACGTTCTGCGCCTTGATCGTGATACCGCGCTCGCGCTCGATATCCATCCGGTCCAGGTATTGGGCCCGCATATCGCGGTCGGCGACGACGCCGGTGATCCCCAGCATCCGGTCGGCCAGCGTCGACTTGCCATGATCGATGTGGGCGATGATGCAGAAGTTCCGGATCTGCGCCGGCGCAGTGAACGTCTTGTCGGCGAAGCTGCTGATGGGAATCTCCTGGTGAGCGTGGTTGTCTAGCATGTGCGGTGCTCCTCCAGGGTATCGAGCAAGCACCGTCACGACACAATCGCCAGGGGTTGACTGACCTATGCTCGACACCATGGCGTCGCAATGGAAGGCGTTCCAACAGGTGCTCAAGGGCGTCATGGATGGCGCCGAGCACCTGGTGTTCAACGAGGCACCCAAGTTCGTGCGCCAGCTTCAGACCACGGACAACGTGCCGCGGACCGTGCAGCAAGGCATCCAACAGGGCCTTCAGCAGGGCCTCCGACTGGGCCTGGGCGTGCTCGCGGGTGCGGCCGCCCCGCCGCCCCAGGCGATCACCGCCGGCCGGCCCGTATCGAGGAACAGTGTGCCCACCGCGCACCGGGCCCGCAAAGTCGTCTATGCCCCGGACCTGGACGGGCAGGCCGATCCCGGCGAGGTCGTCTGGACCTGGGTGGTCTACGAGGACGATCCGACCCAGGGCAAGGACCGCCCGGTCCTGGTGGTGGGTCGTGATCAGCGCACCCTGCTCGGGTTGATGTTGTCCAGCCAGGACTACCACCGCGACGATCCCGACTGGATCGGCATCGGCACCGGCACCTGGGACTACGACGGTCGGCCCAGCTGGGTCCGACTGGACCGGGTGCTCGACGTTCCAGAGGAAGGCATCCGCCGCGAGGGCGCGATCCTGGACCGCGGCCGGTTCGAAACCGTGGCGGTCCGACTCCGCGCTCAGTACTCCTGGAGCTGACCGGCCGCGCCACGGCTCGGGAGGCCATGTGCGAACCGGACATAGGGTCCCGCGTCGTCGACGCTTATCCGGCACCGCACCCCGTACACGTCGGCCACCAGATCTTCGGTCAGCACCTCCGCCGGGCTGCCGGTGGATACCACGGTGCCCGCCGACAGCATCACCACGTGATCGCAGAACATCGCCGCGAGGTTGAGGTCGTGCAGAGCCACCACGCTGGTGACGTCGAGGGTGCGGATCAGTGCCAGGATCTCCAGCTGGTGGGCGATATCGAGGTGATTGGTCGGCTCGTCGAGCAGTAGCTCACTGGGTTTCTGGGCCAGAGCCCTGGCGATCTGCACTCGTTGACGCTCTCCGCCCGAGAGGGTGTGCCACAGACGGTCAGCCATGCCGTCGAGACCGGTGGCTGCCAATGCGGCGGCCACCGCGGCCGTGTCGTCGCCACCGCCGCCGCCGAATACCGAACTGTGCGGGATCCGCCCCAGCCGAACCACGTCGCGCACCGCGATGTCCAGATCGGTGTCGGCGTGCTGCCCGACCATCGCCACCCGGCGCGCCACCGCCCGCCGCGACATCGTGTGCAGCTCACGACCGTCGAGCTGGACAGATCCAGAATCGGGCCGGTCGATCCCGGCCAACAGCCGCAGCAGTGATGACTTGCCGGATCCGTTGGGGCCCAATAATCCGACGGTGCTGCCCGGAACCGGGTCGACCGTGGCACCGTCGAGCACGAGCCGCCCCGAACGAGTCCAGCACACCTCGACCGCTTGCAGGCTCATCGACGTATCCCCCTGCGCCGCAATAAAATCAACGCGAACGCCGGGACGCCGAGCAGCGCGGTGACCACCCCGGTGGGCAATTCCTGCGGGGCGAAGACCGTCCGGGCCAGGGTGTCCACCCACACCATGAAGACGGCGCCCAGAATCGCCGCGGTCGGCAACAGCCGCCGATGACCGGGCCCGACCACAAAGCGCGCGGCGTGCGGAAGCACCAGCCCGACGAATCCGATCGCCCCGGCCGCACTGACCAGGGCCGCAGTCACCAACGCGGTCATGACCAACAGCACGACGCGTGCCCGGGTCACCGCGACTCCCAGTGTCGCGGCCGCATCCTGGCCGAACGCGAAGGCGTCGAGGGTGCGCGCATAGGCCAGGCACACCGCCAGCCCGATGCCGACGACGGCGGCGCAGGTGAGGACGTCCGACCAGGAGACCCCGGCGAGCGACCCCAACAGCCAGAACAGCACTCCCCTGGTCTGCTCGGCGTCGGCCGAGGACAGCACGATGAAGGACGTCAGCGCCGAGAACAGCTGGGTGCCTGCCACGCCGGCCAGGACCACCCGGTCGGTACCGCCGCCGGCCGCATAGGCGAGAAGCAGCACCACCGCGAACGACAGCACCGCACCGGCGAAGGCGCCGCCGGACAAGGTCAGCGTGCCCGCGCCGACGCCGAGCACCGCGACCAGGACCGCGCCCGTAGAGGCACCCGACGAGACGCCCAGCACGAACGGGTCGGCCAGCGGATTGCGCAGCAGCGACTGCAGTATCGCCCCGCACAGCGCCAACCCGGCTCCACAGATGGCCGCCAGGGCGACTCTCGGCAGCCGCAGTTGCCAGACGATGCTCTCCTGCAGTCGGGTCGCCCCTGAGGGCCCCGCGCCGAGACGGTCGCCGACGATGCGGTACACGTCGCCCACCGACAATGCGGCGGGGCCGATGGTGATGGCCACCGCGGCAGAGAGCACCAACAGGACGAACCCGGCGGCCCACAAGCCGCCGAGCCATCCCGTGCGTAAACTCACCGCGGTGAGCCGAACCCGAGTTCGGCCAGGCCCTTCGCCACCTTCTCGACGCCGTCCACGGTGCGGATCGACGGGTTGAGATCGGCCCCGTTCACCACGATGTAGCGGTGGTCCTGAACGGCGGTCAGTCCCCGGGTGAGCGTATTCGATTCCAGGAACTCGGTTTTGGTCACCAGTGCGTCGCCGTCGATCGTGCGGCGGCTCAAGTCGCCCAGCACCAAAACGTCCGGGTTGCGGTCGGCCACACTCTCCCAACTCACC
Organism: Mycobacterium sp. DL440; assembly: GCF_011745145.1. Classification (NCBI taxonomy): domain Bacteria; kingdom Bacillati; phylum Actinomycetota; class Actinomycetes; order Mycobacteriales; family Mycobacteriaceae; genus Mycobacterium; species Mycobacterium sp. DL440. The sequence goes on from NZ_CP050191.1 coordinate 3,055,413, forward strand.
TGCGGCCATTCATCGGTGGTGTCGGCGAACACGTTGCGCGCCCCGACGGTCCCGGCGATCACCCCGGGGGATCCGCAGCAGCCGGCGAAGTAGGGGGCACGAACATCGGAGAACCAGAACGCCATGCTGACGCCGGACGGGGCCGCGGCGACCGCGTCCATCCGCCGGCGCAGCTGCGCGATGAGCCGATCGCCGCGTTCAGTGACATCGAATATTGTTGCCAGGTCCCGGATTTCGGTGTAGACGGCATCCATGCTGAACGGGGCGCTGCGGGCGCCGTCACCGTTGACCGAGGTCTTGCCTTCGCAGTCGCTCGGTGCCAGATAGGCCGGCACGCCCAGCTGTGCGAACTGGTCGTGGTCGGCGACACCGCCGGGTCCCAAGGTGCCGCCGAAAGACGCCGACACAAAATCGGGTTCCGTGTCGAGCACCGTCTCCAGCGACGGCTTGTTCACCGCCAGCCGTGGCACCCGGGCATTCTCGGCCTCGAGGCCGGGGCGGACCGGGTCTGTCCAGGTTGCGGTGCCGACCATGCGGTCCGCCAAGCCGAGCGAGAGCAGGATCTCGGTAGAGCCCTGGTTCAACGACACCGCCCGCTGCGGCGGTGCATCGATCACCACCTGCCTGCCGCAATTCTGCACGGTCAGTGGATATCCCGGCGCGGCGGCGGTGCCCGCGGCCGGAACGGCCGTCTGGGCACACCCCACCGGCAGCAACACACCGACCACAGCCACGATCAACCGGACCGCAACCTTCATTGGGCCAGCCCGAATGCCTTGAAACCAGCGGCGAGTTTCTCCAGCGCATCGATCTCACGGATTCCGGGGTCGAGTTCGGACCCGGACAGTACGACATAGCGCTTGTGGCGCACGGCGGTCATGTTCCTGGTCACTGGATTCGATTCCAGGAACTTCACTTTCGCGTCCAGAGCATCCCCGTCGACGCGCCTTCGATTGAGGTCGGCCAGCACCAGCACGTCGGGGTCGCGGTCGGCAAGTACCTCCCAGCTGACCTCCGGCCAGTCCTCGCGGGTATCGGCGAAGACATTGGCGACGCCGAGTTCGGTGGCGTACAGCCCGGGTGCCGAGCAGCAACCGGCCAGATACGGCGTCCGTAGGCCCGAGAACCAGAACGCGACACTGGTATCGGGCTCGGTGATCGACGGGGTGTGGTCCAGCCGCCGGGTGAGCCGGGCAATCAGGTCCTGGCCACGCTGTTGCACATCGAAGATCTGCGCCAGCTCGCCGATCTCCCGGAACAGAGTGTCGAGGGCCAGCGGTTCGGTGCGGGTGACGGTCTCACCGTCGACTGTCGCCCCGACGCAGACCGACGGCGACTGATACGTCGGGATTCCCAGCTGGGTGAACCGACTGCGAGCGGCGACCACCGCGGGCGTGAAGGTGTGCGCGCTGGCCGAGGTCACCAGGTCCGGCTCGGCATCGAGCACCGTCTCCAATCCCGGGTCGTTGTCCGCCAGCCGGGGCACGGTGGCATTATCGGCGGCGAGTTCGGGCAGCACCGGATCAAACCAGGTCGAACTACCGACCATCCGATCGGCGAGACCCAGTGCCAGCATGATTTCGGTCGAGGCCTGGTACAGCGATACCGCTCGCTGGGGCGGCCCGTCGAACGTGACGTTCACTCCGCAGTTCTCGATGGTGAGCGGATAGCTGGTGCGGCCGGCCCCGGCGTCCTCCCGGCTTGTCTCCCCGGGTGCCGGCGGCTCTCGGTGCCCACAGGCCACCGTGAGCGACAAGGTGACAGCCAACAGGGACACCAATACGGCGGGTACACGCACGCCCAAGACTTCCTTCGATACAGGGCTCGGTCGCGGAGCCGTCGACAGTCGTTCCCGCCCACAGGTAATCGGACTCGAGGCAGCGCCTCATACCGTTGCGCGTCAGTTCCGGCTTTTCACCGGATTCCCCTGTTGGTCGGTCTCCGCACTGTAACAGCCGCGATGCTGCGTGATTGCCCGCGCGCGACCCGGCCAAGACACCCGATCTGGAACCCGGCGGCGGCGTCGCTCCAGGCGCCACCCCACCGGACTCGGCGCAAACCTCGGGGCTGGGCGAACCCGCGCCGAGGCCCAGGCACAGGCACAGCCCCACATCGGTGGCCGCGATCATCGGGCTTGTGCTGCTAATCGCGGTATTCGTCGCGGTCGGCGTAGTGCTGATCATGAAGATGTCCGGCGTGTTCGATCAGCTTGACTGCCGGTCGATTTGCCTTACCGTGGCCGACGCCACATCGCAGTCATGACCGGCCCGCCGTCTGGCAACGGGATCTCGCCGGTGATCTCGAATCCGAACCGCAGGTAGTACGGCACGTTGTCGGGGTTGCTCGATTCCAGATACGCCGGAGCGTGTTCGGCGTCGACCCGGTCCAGTCGGGACTGCATGAGGGCGTGCCCGAAACCGCCACCGCGCACGGTCGGATCGCTACCGATCACCGCCAGGTACCAGTGCGGTTCCTCTGGATGGTGCTGCTTCATGAGCTCGACAACCTGCTGGCCTCGTCGCATATCGCGGCCGAATGCCAGCACCATCGTGGGCAGCATGCGCAGCTCTTCGCCGGGGGTCTGTTTCCAACGGCCCGGACCGTCCCACAAAGCTGCCGCGCCGATCGCGCCGTCGCGGACGGCCACTTCGGCACCGCCGCCTGCGAGGAAATGGTGGCGCGTGATCGCGGCGAACAGCCGAGGCAGCCCTTTGGAGCGGCGAGTGTCGTCGGCGAGGATCCACGACATCACCGGGTCGTGCTGGAAGGCCCGGCCCAGGACTGCGGCAACGTGCTTGACGTCAGACTTGTTCGGGGGACGGACATCGACGGCGGCCACCAGCCCACCATCGCACACGCCTCAACCCGATTTCGCGTCCGAAGCCCGTCGCGCGGCGCGATCAACGACCCTGGGTGATGTAGGCCTGCAGTTGTTCCTGCTCAGCCTCGAGTTCTTCCATCCGGGTCTTGACGATGTCCCCGATGCTGACGATGCCGGCCAGCCTGCCACGGTCGAGCACCGGAATGTGGCGCACCCGGTTCTCGGTCATCAATGCGCTGAGGTGATCGACGGTGTCACGGGGCGTGCATGTCGCCACCACCGTGGTCATGATCTCCGATACGGGCTGCGCCAACAAGCTGCTGCCACGTTCGTGCAGTTTGCGCACCACATCGCGCTCCGAGACGATGCCGGCCAAACCTCCGGGCCCCATCACGACCATGGCACCGATGTTCAGCTCGGTCAGCCCGGCCAACAGTTCGGTCACCGTGGTCTCCGGGGAAATCGTCACCACCGCCGTGCCCTTGTTTTTCAGCACGTCCGCGATTCGCATCGGCAGCCTCCGATCGTGATCCACCTCACACCAGGCTAAAGCGGTGTTCGTCAGTTAGGAAGAAGCCACGCCCGTTTAGGGCCGGAAGGGAGCCAGAACGGAGTAGGAATGGGGCCATGATCGAGGTCACGCTGCTCGGCACCGGTAGCCCAATCCCCGATCCGGAGCGGGCGGGGCCGTCAACCCTGGTGCGCGCCGGGGGCCAGAGTTTTCTGATCGACTGCGGGCGTGGCGTGCTGCAGCGCCTTGCCGCCGCGGGGTCAGGCGCCAACCAGCTCAGCGCGCTGCTGCTCACCCATCTGCACAGCGATCACATCGCCGACCTCGGCGATGTGATCATCACCCGCTGGGTGAGTACGTTCACCCCGGACGCTCCGCCCCTGCCGGTCATCGGCCCACCGGGCACCGCCGAGGTGGTCGACGCGACGCTGCGGGCGTTCGGGCACGACATCGGTTACCGCACCGCCCACCACGCTGACCTCACCGGCCCACCGCGGGTGGAAGTCCACGAGTACACCGACGCGGTGGTGTGGGACCACGGCGATGTGCAGATCCGCGTCGCCCCCACCGACCACCGGCCCGTGACGCCGACCATCGCTTTCCGGATCGAACACGGCGGGGCCTCGGTGGTGGCCGCGGGCGACACCGTGCCATGCCCCAGCCTCGATGCGCTGGCTGCCGGAGCAGGAGCACTGGTGCACACGGTGATCCGCAAAGACCTCGTCGAACAGCTTCCGATGCAACGGATCCGCGACATCTGTGACTACCACTCCTCGGTGGAGGAGGCGGCGGCCACCGCCACCCGCGCAGGAGTGGGCATCCTGATCCTGACTCATTACGTACCAGCGATCGCTCCGGGCACCGAGGACCAGTGGCGGGCACTGGCGGCCAGTGAATTCGACCGACAGATCGAGCTGGGCGACGATCTGCACCGCGTCCAGGTTCATCCCGGGGTGTGCACCAAGGCGCGCAGCTGATCTGCCGCGCCCGCAACACAATCGAGGTCGGCGTCAGTCAGCGGCCGCCCGCGGGCGATCACGACAACGTGCTGGATCCCCAAGTCGGCCAGCGCGTGGCAACGCTCGACGAGTGCGTCGGACCGATCGCCGTCGTGAAGAGCCGTGGTCACCGTACGCTCGATCTCGTCGGGTCGCCGTCCGACGTCCGCGCAGTGCCGATCGAGAACCTCGAGCTGTCTCCGGATCGTGGCGCCGCCGTCTGGGACGTCGAACAGGTTGCAAGCATCGCCGTACTGAGCGACCAGCCGCAGTGTGCGTCGCTCGCCGGTGCCGCCGATCAGCACGGGAGGATGCGGCGCGGTCACGGGTAGCGGGCTGCCAATCGGCTGCTGCGCGGTCAGATACGCACCGCGGTAACTCGTTTGGTCGCCGCGCCACATTTGCCAGGCCAACTGCAACAGCTCGGTCATCCGCTCGAACCGTTCCGCGGTGTCCGGCAGGAACAATCCCATCGCGGTAGCCTCGGCCGCGTTGTATCCGGCGCCGAGACCGAGCCACGCGCGGCCGTGCGAGAGCACGTCGAGCGTCGTCACCGCCTTGATCAACAGAGCGGGTGCCCGGAAGGTCGCCGCTGTAACCATCGTGCCCAGCCGGATGCGTCGCGTCGCCGCAGCGAGGTAACCGAGCACGGTATACGCCTCGAGCATCGGCTCGTCCATCCGGCAGGAGGGGTCAGCCTGCATGAGATGGTCGGCCGCCCACAGGGTATCGACGGCGGTGCCATCGAGGAACGTCGCCAGATCGGCGAGCCGCTCGTGAATCGCTTCCGGCCATGAGTAGTTTGTGACACTCACGCTGAGCTTCATGCGCGCCGCACCTCGGCCCGCCGCTTCGGCAGAAGCGCACCGGCGACGATGAGCCAGATGAGACCCGTGAACCGGGCGACCGGCAGGATCACCGCCGCTTCTGGCCAGATGAGCACCAGTGTCGCCACCTCGGCCAGCACCGCGATGGCCAGGCCGGCCCAGGCCAACGCCCGCGGCAACAGTCCGAGGACGAGGCTGGGCACCGCGACCCCGGCGATCAGCAGACCGAGTGCCACGATGTGCCCGACCCCGCCCGTGAGGAACACCAGGTAGTACAGCGCCCGGATCAGGCCGTCGTCGACGACCACCTCGGGCCGCGACATCGTCCAGCAGATCAGCCCTGCCAGCGCGAGGGCGCCGGAGGCGAGAATCCCGCCCGCCAGTGCGATCGTCGCACCGGGCGCGGTCACGCCGAGTTGCCGCAGACGTGTGCTCGCGGTGGCGGCGTAGATCGCCAGCGGTACCGACGCCGCGAACGCGCCCACCGCACTGGCCTGCACCGCCGGGTGGTGGTCATGGACATATCGAAGGACGTCTGCGCCCGTGCCGTACGGCAGCGGCATCACCCCACCGAGTGCGACGCCGACGGCAAGCCCGGCCAGCACCAACGCGAGCGAGGCCGCTGCCACCGGGGCCAGAGGCGGTCCGCCTTGTCGGCCTGCCGGTCGTGTGGACCGAATTCGATCTGCGATTGAATCGTTCATGTTTTGAACGATATGCCCGCATTCGCCCGACGGCAACAGGCTGAATGTTTCCAGTCGTGAACCATTTGATACTGATACGGTTTCGGCATGGAACCTGGCCCGTCGGACACCGTGGCATTCCTGCTGGCACAACTCGGCCACCGGGCGGCAACACTGTTCGCCGAGCAGATGGCAACGCTGGAGCTCACCCCGCCGCACGCCGGCATTCTGCGCGCCATCGGCGGCCAGCCGGGACTCAGCCAGCAATCCCTGAGCACCCAGCTGGGCCTGCTACCGAGCCGGGTGGTGAGCTACGTCGACGATCTCGAGGACCGCGGCTACGTCGAACGACGCCGCAATCCCGACGACCGCCGGCTGCACGCGCTGTTTCTCAGCACCGCAGGAAAAAAGACCCTGCGCCGCATCGGAGAGCTGGCGCGCCGGCACGACGAGCGCATGACCGCCGGTCTCGATGCGGCACAACGAGACAACCTCCACGAGCTGTTGCAGACTCTGGCGGTTCAACATGAGCTGGCCCCGCACGTGCACCCCGGCTTCCGCAACCTGGGCCGCCCGGGTGCGGGCCCGATCAAGCCAGCCGGGTGACCTCCACGACCACGTCGAGATCCGTCGACCCCTCACCCGAATAGATTCCCTTGAGCGGGGCCACATCCGAGTAGTCCCGACCCACGCCCACACTGACGTACTGCTCATTGATCTCGGAGTCGTTGGTCGGGTCGTAGTGCCACCAGCCTCCGGTCCACGCCTGGATCCAGGCGTGGCTCTGACCGTCGATGGTGTCCCCCACCTCCGCGTCCCCGATCGGATGCAGATAGCCCGACACGTACCGCGCCGGAATCCCCATGGACCGCAACGTGATCAACGACAGATGGGCGAAGTCCTGACACACGCCTTTGCCCTCGCGCAACGCGTCCAGGCCCGAGGAGTGCACCCCGGTGGTACCAGGCACATAGTCGAGTTCACTGCGCACCCACTGCGCCACCGCCCCGACCGCCTCGAACGGGTTGTGGTCCTTGGCGATCCGCTGTCCCACGCGCGTGATCCGCTTGCTGTGCGGTGTGTAATGGGTCGGGCTGAGCACCTCGTCGAACCGGTCGATCACGGCCTCGGTGCCCAGATCATCCCACCCGGCGAGCTCCTCGGGTTTCTCCGCGACCTCCGTCTCGACCACCGAGGATCCCGAGACCTCCAACTCGGTGTGGGGAGCGTGCAGATCGAAGGCCGTCACCGCCGTACCCCAATAGTCGACATACCGATAGGACCTGGTCGCCGGGATGGTCTCGACCCGGTTCAGGATCACGTTCTGACGCGAATCCGACCGCGGGGTCAAGCGGGCCTCGTTATAGGACGCCGTCACCGCCGACCGGTACGCATACCCGGTCGAATGCACCACGCGCAACCGCCACATCTAGACCTCGCCCTCCTCGATCACAACCACATCGCCAAGCCCGGCGTCGGTCCAGGCCACCCACGGGGCGGAGTGGAAGTACTGCAGTGCCAACGCTTCTCCGACATCGCGGCAGGTCTTCTGCAACCCGGCCAGCCGGGCATCCAGGGATTCCAGCAGCGCGCCCGGCTGCAGGAACTCGAGCTCACTGCGCGCCCGGCCCAACAGCCGCTGCGCCTCGGCGGTCGCCCCCAACCGGCTGTGCGGCCGATTGAGCAACTCGTCGAGACTGTGTTCGGCCAACCGCAGCGAATAGAAGATCGACCGGGGGAACAGCCGGTCCAACAGCATGAACTCGACCACGCGACCGGCGTCGAGCACACCACGGTAGGTACGCAGATACGTGTCATGGGCGCCGGCCGACCGCAGCAACGTGACCCAGGCCGGTGACGACCCGCTGTCCCCGACCCGCGACAACAGCAACCGGACGGTCATGTCGACGCGCTCGATCGCGCGGCCCAACAACATGAACCGGTAGCCATCGTCGCGGCTCAACGTCGAATCGGCCAGCCCCGCGAACATCGCCGCGCGGCCCTCGACATAGGACAGGAACTCGTGCGGGCCCAGTCGTTTGGCCGCGCGCTCCCGCTCGGCGAGCGCGTTGTAGGTGGTGTTGAGACACTCCCAGATCTCGGTCGAGGTGACTTCGCGGGCCCCGCGGGCGTTCTCGCGCGCGGCCGAGATCGAATCGACGATCGAGTTACCGCCGCTGTCGCGGCTGAACGCCACGACGTCGGTCAACGACCACACGTCCAGACGCCGCGCCGGCGGCTCGATACCGAGCACCCGCAGCAGCGTGCGTGAGGCGACGTCCGGGTCGACACTGGAGTCCTCCAGCAGCTGATGCACCGTGACATCGAGGATGCGTGCGGTGTCGTCGGCCCGTTCCACATAGCGCCCGATCCAATACAACGACTCGGCATTGCGCGCCAGCATCTACTCCCACCCCCTGCTACTACTGCTGTTGTTGGGATGACGAACCATCAGGCGCGCCATCACTTTTGGGCCCCTGGTCGGATTCGGGCAGCGACCGCACCACCTCGGCCGCGGCGAGCTCGCGATCTGCCGCCGATGTCCGCGACGCCAGCACCCAGGTGTCCTTCGACCCACCGCCCTGACTGGAATTGACCACCAGAGACCCTTCCGGCAGCGCCACCCGGGTGAGCCCGCCGGGCAGCACCCAGACGTCATTGCCGTCATTGACCGCGAACGGGCGCAGGTCCACGTGCCGGGGCGCCAGCTTGTCGCCGATCTGGGTGGGCACGGTGGACAGCTGCATCACCGGCTGGGCGATCCAGCCGCGCGGGTCGTTGCGGATCTTCCTGGCAACCGCGGTCAACTCCTTGGCCGAGGCGTCCGGGCCGAACACGATGCCGTACCCACCCGAGCCTTCCACCGGCTTGATGACGAGTTCGTCGATCCGGTCGAGCACCTCCTCCCGTTCGGCGTCCAACCAACAGCGGTAGGTGTCGACGTTGGCGAGTACCGGCTTCTCCCCGAGGTAGTACTCGATGATCGTCGGGACATAGGTGTAGACGAGCTTGTCGTCACCGACCCCGTTGCCCACCGCACTGGAGATCACGACGTTGCCGGCCCGGGCCGCGTTGAGCAGGCCGGCCACCCCGAGCACCGAGTCGGGCCGGAACTGCATCGGGTCCAGGAACGCATCGTCGATGCGGCGGTAGATGACGTCGACCTGACGCTCGCCCTCGGTGGTGCGCATGTAGACGGCGTTGTCGCGGCAGAACAGATCGCGGCCCTCGACCAACTCGACCCCCATCTGCCGGGCCAGCAGCGAGTGCTCGAAGTAGGCCGAGTTGTAGACGCCGGGCGTGAGCACCACGACGGTCGGGTCGGCGACGTTGGTGGGTGCCGCGTTGCGCAGCGCCCGCAGCAGGTGCGAGGAGTAGTCACCGACCGCGCGCACCCGGTGGGTGGCGAACAGATTCGGGAAGACGCGCGCCATGGTGCGCCGGTTCTCCATCACATAGGACACCCCCGACGGCGACCGCAGATTGTCCTCCAACACTCGGAAGACACCCAAGGCGTCACGGATCAGGTCGATACCCGCAACGTGGATACGCACCCCGTTGGGTGGGACGATGCCCGCGGCTTCACGGTGGAAGTGCTCGCACGAGGTGACCAGCCGACGCGGGATCACGCCGTCACGCAGAATCTCCTGCTCCCCGTAGACGTCGTCGAGATACATCTCCAGCGCCTTGACCCGCTGGATGATGCCGCGTTCCAGCCGGGACCATTCGACCGCCGAGATCACCCGCGGCACCAGGTCGAGCGGGAACGGCCGCTCCTGGCCCGACAACGAGAACGTGATCCCCTGATCGATGAACGCCCGGCCCAGTGCGTCCGACCGCGACCGCAACTCCGAGGCGTCCGACGGAGCAAGCTCGGCGAAGATGCTCCTGTACGGTCCGCGGACGTTGCCGGCGCTGTCGAACATCTCGTCGAAGGCCTCGGAGTAGCGGCCCAGTCGGTTGTAGCCGTCGAAGACGCCCTGATGTTTGGCCCGGCGCGTCGAAGCCGCGCGCCGCCCCGCCGCGGCCGACCCGTTCGTCTCGGCTGCCTGCGCGCGGGCTGTTCTCGGGCTCACCCTCATCATGCTGCCCCACCTGCCGGCATTTCGCCGGGCCAACGGGGCAGCCCGTTTCGGCAGGCCAAAGGGTGGTTGAGATGGTATTAGGGCCGTAAATTGGGGCGTCGGCGGCCGGCGTTTCGGCTGCACCGCTTTGGGAGTTCGGACGCCTCGCTGGTACCCTGAACAGTCGCTGCCCGCAGTGCGGGTGTGCGCACCCAGACTTCGGTAACCCCAGCTAGAGAATTACGAAGGAATTTTTACGTGGCCAACATCAAGTCGCAGGAAAAGCGCATCCTCACCAACGAGCGTCGTCGGCTGCGTAACCAGTCGGTGAAGTCGTCGCTGCGTACGGCTGTGCGCGGCTTCCGCGAGGCTGTCGAGGCGGGCGAGAAGGACAAGGCTGCCGAGTTGCTGGTGTCGACCAGCCGCCAGCTCGACAAGGCCGCCAGCAAGGGTGTCATCCACGCCAACCAGGCTGCCAACAAGAAGTCGGCCCTGGCCGTGGCGCTCAACAAGCTCTGATCTTTCCGGGACTTACCCGAGCAATATCGCCGGTTCACCGGGTGGCGAGTTCCGCCACCCGGCGTACCGCTGTCTCAAGGGCGTAGTCGGCATCTGCCGCTGCGCCCTTTACGTCTGCATTGAGCGTGGCGACCACCCGCATCGCCTCGGCCACCGAGTCGCGTGACCATCTGCGCGACTGCTTCTGCGCCTTCTGCACCCGCCAGGGCGGCATCCCCAGTTCACCGGCCAGCCGGTACGGATCCCCGGAGAGCGGGCCGACCCGTGCGATCGTGTGCACCGCCTCGGCCAGCGCATCGGCCAACACCACCTGGGGCTCACCGGCCAGCATCGCCCATCGCAACGCCTCGGCCGCGCCGGCCACATCGCCGGTGACGGCCTTGTCGGCGATGTCGAAGCCCTTCACCTCCGCCTTGCCGCTGTGATAGCGACGCACCGCTACGGCGTCGACCTGGCCGGCCGTGTCGGCCACCAGCTGTGAACACACCGCGGCGAGCTCACGGATGTTCGATCCGACCGCATCGATCACCGCGGTCACCGTGTCGTCGGAGACCTTGACCCGCAACTGGCGGAACTCGGCACGTACGAAATCCGCACGCTCTGCCGGTTTGGTGATACGCACACACGGATGCACCTGTGCGCCAAGCTTTTTCAATTGATCGGCCAGCGCCTTGGCCCGCCCGCCGCCGGAGTGGATGACGACCAGAACGGTGCCGGGGGGCAGATCTGCTGCGGCCGAGGCGATCAGGGCCACGGCATCCTTACCCGCCTCGGCGGCGGCCTCCAGCACCACCAGGCGCTCCTCGGCAAACAGCGACGGGCTCAGCAGCTCGGCGAGCTCACTGGTGCTGACCTCGCCCGCCCGCATCCGGTCCACCGGAACGTCATCGGAGCCGGCCTGCTGGCGCAGCGCCCGCAGCACCGCCCCCACTGCTCGTTCGACCAGCAGTTCCTCATCGCCCAGAACCAGGTGCAGACCGTCGATCTGTTGACTCACACCGATGATCGTGTCACGCCTACCCGACAGCTCCGACCACCTGGCCCGCCAGCGCCCAGGCCAGCAGGCCGAGCACCAAAGCCGCCAGTCCGCGACGCATCCAGCGCAGCCGCCACAGCACCGTCAGCGCCACTCCTCCCAGCGCTACCGACACCACGCCGGCCAGCCCCGAGGGCGACGGCAGGGCGGCCGCCGGGAGCGCCGAACCCCACCGTGCCACCGACAGCAACCACCACAGCTCCGGTCCGGTGAACCGGATCAGTAGTTGGGCTCCGCCCGGCCAGACCGCCGAGCACACGGCCGCCGCGGTACCGAGGACCGTGATCGGCGGAATCACCCCGGCCACCGCGAGATTGGCGGCGACAGCCACCAGGCTGACGGTCCCCGAGATCCCGGCCACCAGTGGGGCGGTGACCAACTGGGCCACCACCGCGACGCTGACCGCTGCCGCCACCGGGCGCGGCCAGCCACGGGCCTGCAGCCGGCCCGACCACACCGGGGCGAGGACGACGATGCCTGCCGTCGCACACACCGACAACGCGAACCCGACATCGACCGCAAGTTCGGGGGTGGCGGTCATCAGCGCGATCACGCTGGCCGCCAGCGCCGGCACCGCCTGTCGTCGCCGATGGGTCAACACCGCGAGCAGCGTCACCGCACCCATCACGGCAGCCCGCAGCACGCTGGCCGAGGGCTGCACGACGATGACGAAACCGACCAACCCGGCGCCGGCGAGCAGCACAGCCGCACTCGGCCCGACCAGTACCGCGCTGAGCAACAGCGCTCCCCACACGATGGTCACGTTGGCCCCCGACACCGCGGTCAGATGTGTGAGACCCGACGTGCGGAACTGCGCGGTGGTGGTGACGGTGACCGCCGAGGTATCCCCCAGCACCAATGCGGGCAGCATGGCGGCCTGATCGGCGGGCAGTACCGCACGGGCCGCCTCCGCGAAGCCGGCCCGGATCCGTTGGGCGATGCGCTGTACGGCCGAGGCCTCCCCCAGCGACGGCTGTCCCGACGCCGCCAGCACGGCAACACTCAGGTCCCTGCGGCCCGGGCGCCCCAGGGAGGCCCGGAATGTCGCCGGACGCCCCGGGCCTACCTCGCCGAAGCCCGCTGGAGCGAACACCAGGACTCGGCCCGACATCGGGACCTGATCGACCCGGCGCAGCTCGGCCCGGAACATCATCCGACCGCCCTTGATCGTCCGCGGTGTCTCGGCAGGAACGACCTCGACCGTCGCAGTTCCGCCGTAGAGACGACCGAGCGGATGATGTTCGACCTGGTGCACGCGCAGTCCGACAGCCACGGTGAATCCGGCCGCGATGGCCGCCACAGCCAGAACCGCAGCGGCGACGCCCGTACCGTCACTGCCTCCCCACCGTGCGGCCAGCCAGGTCAACCCCACGGCGCCGAGGCCCACCACCACCGCGGCGCCCGGATGCCAGACGATTGCGGCGGCCGACACCGACCACGCGGTCAGGGCGGCCGGGACGAGGCGCAGATCCAGTGGCTGCCCCGCGGCCCACCCGTCGCCGGTCTGCCCGTCCCTGTCGGAGGCATCACGCCCGGACCAGCTCACGCAGTTTCTCCAGCCGGGCCGGGCCGATGCCGTCGACGTCGCCGAGTTGATCGACACTGTCGAACCGGCCGTGGGCGGCCCGCCAGGCCACGATCGCCTCGGCGGTCACCGGGCCGACACCAGGCAGCGTGTCGAGGTCTTCGACCGTCGCCGTGTTGAGGTCCACCGGCCCCGACGGCGCCCCGGCCTTGGCTTTCGGAGCCCCTCTTTGCGATGCACCGGGTTGTGTCGGAGCCGGCGGGTCGCCCGCGACCGAACTGCCCATGGTCGTCGGTTGTCCCGGCGGCGCGTCGACACCGACCACGATCTGTTCACCGTCACCGACCCGGCGGGCCATGTTCAGCCCGATCAGGTCGGCACCATCGAGTGGCCCACCGGCGGCTTCCAGCGCATCGGCGATCCTCGCCCCGGGCTGCAAGGTCACCAGCCCGGGCTTGTGCACCAGGCCGACCACGCTGACCACCACCGGTCCTGGCGGGGCGTTCGCTTCCGGTGTCGGGCCTGCCGACGAAACCATTTGCACCGGTGGCAGATTCGCCGAGGCGACCGGCGGTGGCTGCTGACGGATCAGGGTGAAAACGGTGACCAGAATCGCGAGGACCCCGACACCGGCCAGCACCAGGGCCCCGGCGCGGCCCGGGTCGGCGCGCACCCTGGTCAGCCAGCCCGGGCCGTCCCCCGGCGCGGTATCGGGCAGCCATCTCGACAGCGCGCTCTCAGACGCGGTGTCCTGGTCGGCGCCGCCGCCTTCTTCGGTATCGGGATCATCCCCACCACCCGGACGGCCCCCACCCAGGCGACGGAGGCGCTCCACCGCCAATTCGGTTCCCATGCCCGCGACGGTAGGTGCGGGTCACGACGATTCCGGGCTCCCCGACCTTCGGCACCGGCCGACTGTGGATGAATCTCGCGCTGTGGATTACCTATCCCACCGACCTGGTGGAGGGGCGCTGGGGCGTGGCCCGTTCCAGGTATCGCAGCAGTTCCACCGGGAACGGCAGGACCACGGTGGAGTTCTTCTCCGCGGCCACTTCGACGACGGTCTCCAGCAGTCGCAGCTGCAGGGCCGCCGGGTCCGCGGACATCACATCGGCCGCCGCGGCGAGTTTCTCGGACGCCTGCAGTTCGCCGTCGGCGGTGATGACCCGGGCCCGCCGCTCCCGCTCCGCCTCAGCCTGACGCGCGATGGACCGTTTCATCGAATCCGGCAGCACGACGTCTTTGATCTCGACCCGGTCGATGTGTATCCCCCAGCCCACCGCAGGGTTGTCGATGAGCAGTTCGAGGCCCTGGTTGAGCCGCTCGCGGTTGGACAGCAGGTCGTCCAGATTGCTCTTGCCGATGATCGACCGGAGCGAGGTCTGCGCCACCTGACCGATCGCCGACATGTAGTCCTGCACGTCGACCACGGCCCGTACCGGGTCGAGCACGTTGAAGTAGATGACCGCATCGACCCGCACGGTGACGTTGTCGCGGGTGATGCCGTCCTGCGCGGGGACCGGCATCGTGATGATCTGCATGTTGACCTTCTGCAGCCGGTCCGCGACGGGAATGAGCATCGTCAGGCCGGGCTGCCTGACGTTGTCGCGGACCCGGCCGAACCGGAACACCACACCGCGTTCGTACTGTCTGACGACCCGGATGTTGCTCAAACCCAGCCAGACCAGGGCGATGGCGCCGGCCCCCGCCGATGCGAGCGCGTAGAGCATGTCCATGATCTGACCTCGATTCATGGCTTCGCGGGGCGAACTCGCCCCACAGTTCGATTGTGCGACGCCGGCGAGTCTCCCGCCAGCAGGGACCGGTGCGCCTACCGCGGGTGAACAAGTCCCCGATAGTGTCTAGAGTCCAGCGCAGGGCTCAGCGACGGAGGCGATCATGACCGCAGTGGGTAGGCCGATTCGGGTCATCCAGTGGACCACCGGCAACATCGGACGACGCTCGCTGCACGCGATCATCGGCCGCGACGACATGGAACTGGTCGGCGTGTACGCCCACGGCGCGGACAAGGTCGGTGTCGATGCCGCCGAGTTGGCCGGCTGGCCCGAGCCCACCGGCATCAAGGCCACCAACTCCATCGACGATCTGATCGCTCTGAAACCCGACGCCTGCTGCTACAACCCGATCTGGCCCAGCATCGACGAACTGGTCCGCCTCCTGGAGGCCGGGATCAACGTCTGTTCCAGTGCCGCCTGGATCACCGGCGGCAAGCAATCCCCCGAAGACCGGCAGCGAATCGAGAAGGCTTGCCAGACAGGTAATTCCACGATTTTCGGCAGCGGGGCCCACCCCGGCTTGACCAACATGATGGGCATGGTGCTGTCCAGCGCATGCGAGAGCGTGGACGAGATCCGGATCACCGAGTCCGTCGACTGTGGGGTCTACGAATCGGCCGGAACCATGGCCGCGATGGGATTTGGGCAGGATCCCGAGACGCCCGGGCTGGCCGAGAGTGTCCGTCTCGAGAGTGAGGTGTTCGCCGAGTCGGCGGCGATGATGGCCGACGCCATCGGCGCCAAGCTGGACCGGATCACCTTCGACGTCACGTTCACCGCGGCCACCGATGATTCCGATCTGGGGTTCATGCAGATCCCCAAGGGCACGGTGGCCAGCGTGTTCGGTTACCACCGCGGCTGGGTGGGCGACAAGAATGTCGTCAGCGTCGGATTCAACTGGATCATGGGCAATCACGTCACCCCGCCGAAGCCGGTCGCGCACGGTCACGTGATCCAGGTCTTCGGCGTCCCCAACATGCGCACCGTCGTGTACTGCCTGCCCTCGAAGGACTGGAGCGAGGTCAGCCTCAACGGGCTCGGCATGATCTACACCGCGCTGCCGGTCACCAATGCGGTGCCCGCCGTGGTGGCCGCGGCGCCCGGCATCCTCACGCTCAAGGACCTGCCGCCGGTGACCGGCCGGTTCGCCGGCTGACGCCCGCCGCGACGTCGGCTCCGCCGACGATGCCCGTTGCGTCGGCTCCGCCGACGATGGCTCGCAGGGCCGCGACGTGACCGTCGAACGCCACCCGGCCGGCGTCGGTGAGCCTGGCGTGCACCTTGTGGCGGCTTCGGTCTAGGCGCCGCTCGGTGATCACGTACCCGGCGTTCTCCAGAACCGACAGTTGTTTGGACAACGCCGAATCCGAAAGCCCCAGGGTCTCTTTGAGATAGGAGAACTCCGCCCAATCCGCGGCAGCCAACATCGCGACCAGAGTCAGCCGCGTGCCGGGGTGAATCAGTTCGTCAAAGCGCGGCACCGTCGTCATGCATTTGTCCAGCGGCACAGGGTGCGCAGAATCTCGGGGCCGCCCAACCCGACGATCGCGGCGACGAACACCGCCGCGGCAATCCCGGCATGACGGGTTCCGTCGGCATCCAGCGCCATTCCCACCGCGATCGTCAGGCCGACCAGTGCGATCAGCATGCCGATCACCACCAGCGGTATCCGATGCCAGGCCGTGTCCGCGCTGACCTGCAGGCGATTGGTCCTGCGGCGGCCGTCCAGACGACGCGAGGCGATCCCGGAGTGAACGGCACCGAACCCGATCGTCGCGGCGATGACGAGCCATTGCGGGCCGACATCGCCGATGACCCCGAGAAATACCCAGCCCGCCGCCAAGATCCACCAGTACCACCGGGGCAGGCCGACTTCATCGGCGACCCGCGCCGTGGCGCGGTCGACAGCATCCAACGCGGCACGCGCATCGGCCGGCGTCGTGTCTCCCATGGCTCCATCTCCACTTTCCCACATGGAAAGTAGGATTCACTTTCCAGGTGGGAAAGTCAAGGTTTCACGCGGGATGAAACCGGCTGCGCCGTTTTCCACCAGAGGGTTGTGCGCGCAGTCGATCTACAGCCTTCCGGTAGAAACCGGCGGCAATAATCCGGAGATTGCCGGACCTGCTAAGCGTCCGCCACAGCGATGCACGCACCGACTGCGCCGCCACCGACATGAACGGCCAGCACCGGGCCCATGTCGGCTACCGACAGGGACCGCAGGTTCGGTAGCCGGTCGGTGAGTGCCGCTGCGACCTCCTCAGCGCCGTCCGGGTTGTCGACGTGGTGCACGACCACCCGCACGGCGCGGTCCCCCGCGGCATCGGCGATCTGATCGACAAGTGCCGCATGGGCTTTCGATATCGTCCGGATCCGCTGCGAGAGCACGAGCCGGCCATCCACGTCGAGGCGCAGCAGAGGTTTGAGTGACAGCGCGGTCCCCAGCCACGACGCCGCCGTACCGATCCGGCCGCTGCGTCGCAGATTGTCCAACCGGTGCACGACGATGAACGCCTGCCCGCGAGGTACGGCAGCCCGAGCTGCCACCTCGACAGCGTCGAGGGAGTCTCCGCGGCGGGCCGACTCGGCGGCGGCCAGGGCGACGAAACCCACGCCCATGGCCGCTGCGCGGGAATTCACCACCCGCACGGCCTGCCCGATCTCACGGGCCACCGCCGCTGCGGTGCTGTAGGTGCTCGACAGCGCAGCCGAGATGTGGACTGCGACAACACCGTCGCCGTCACTGTCGGCCAGCGCCTGCCGATAGGTGTCGGCGAGATCGGCCGGCGAAGCCCCGGAGGTGGTGACCCTGGCCCGGTCATGGATGTCCGACGGCATCGGATCGATACCGTCGCGCCAGTCATGACCGTCGTCGAGGATGTGCAACGGCACCTGCCGAATGCCCCACTTTTCACACAACTCGGGCCGCAACCGCGACGTCGAGTCGGTCACCACCATGACCGCCATCGTCAGTCGGTGGAATCCAGTTGTGGCACACCGGCCTCGGCCAGACCCTTGAGCATCAGCTCGGCTACCGCCCGGTGGGCTTCGAAATTCCAGTGGATGCCGTCGGGATTGCCTCGTCCGCCCAGCACCTCGTCGGCCACCGCGGCCTTGAGGTCCACCAACGCCACGTCATGCTCGGCCGCCCAGTCCGTGATCGCCTTCACCGTGGGCTCACGACCGTGATGGGCCTTGCCGTACGTGTCGGCGATGTGCACCGACGGCAGCGAGGCCACCACCGGAATGCCCGGCCGGTTGAAATCGATGGCGTTGCGTGTCATCTCGAGGTACTCGACCGTCACGTGCGGGGGCAGCGCCGATCGGGCGATCGGCGACAACCGGGGTTGGAGCCAGCCGTAGCCGTCGCGTGCCCACCGACGCAGCCACGCCGGACGCATGTAGCGGATCGACTCGCGCAGCGCCGTCGGCAACGGCGAGGGCAGCGAATCCATGCCGCTGGTGGCGAAGACCACCGCGCCGGCACGCGGTAGCGCGGCCCACGCCCGTGGATCCTGGGTCGAAGCCCACCAGACGTCGCGGCAGGTCCAGCCGATCCGGCCGATGAGTTCCACGTCCCAGCCGAGCTGCTCGGCCACGATGTTGGGCCAGATCCGCGGATCATCGGACGGCAGACCGCCGGTCGGGCCGAAATAGGACAGCGAGTCGCAGAACACCAGCAGCACCGGCCTGCGGTCAGGCACGCGATCAGAGGACATCGTTGGCCACCTGCGCCGAGGCATTCCACACGTCCAGCCGCCAGCGGATCGAGTCCAAGTCCGGCACATCGCCGGAACCGCCTGACTCGTCGGAATGTCCCGACAGCTGAACCCAACTGGCATTACCCATGCCGCCGAGCACCGGCCAGTTGTCCACCGGCAGGCCGAGCAGCCCGGCGGTCAGCGCCGCGATCAGCCCTCCGTGAGCCACTAGTACGACGGGGCGGTCCGATCCATCCAGGCCCCACTCCTGTTGTCCGGCAACGAGTTCGGTGACCACCGGAACACTGCGGTCAGCCACGTCGACACGGCTCTCACCACCATGCGGTGCCCACCGCGCGTCCTCACGCCAGGCCGCGCGAGCGCCCGGGGCCGCCGTGTCCACCTCCTGGTGGGTCAAACCCTGCCAGTCCCCCAGATGCGTCTCACGCAACCGCTTGTCCACGGCTACCGGGATCCCCGCGCGGTCACCGAGGGTCATCGCGGTGTCCAGGGCACGCTTGAGGTCCGAGGACACGATCAACAACGGTTGACGCTTGGCCAGCACCTCGGCCGCCGCGGCAGCCTGGTCGCGGCCCAGATCGGACAACTCGGTGTCGAGCTGACCCTGCATCCGACTGCCCGCGTTGTATTCGGTCTGGCCATGGCGCAGCAGCACCAGCCGACGCACCCTCATCGCGCCCTCATTCGTCGACCTCGGGCGTTTCCAGCTCCACCGGAACCGCCGGGCAGTCACGCCACAGCCGTTCCAGGGCGTAGAACTCCCGCTCGTCCTGATGCTGGATGTGCACGACGATGTCCACGTAATCGAGCAGCGTCCAGCGCCCCTCCCGGGTGCCCTCGCGCCGGGCGGGCTTGTAGCCGGCCAGGCGCATCTTGTCCTCGACCTCGTCGACGATCGCGTTGACCTGACGCTCGTTGGAGGCCGACGCGATCACAAAGCAGTCGGTGATCACAAGCTGGCCCGACACATCGATGACCACCACATCGTCGGCCAACTTGGCCGCGGCGGCCTGGGCGGCCACCGTCGCCATGGCGACAGCTTCTTCGGTAGCGCTCATCGAACCGGCTCCATGATGTGTTCACCCTTCCCGTCTGCGGAGTACAACCCGCGTTTGGTCACGTACTGCACGACGCCGTCGGGCACCAGGTACCAGATCGGCCGGCCTTCGGAGGCCCGCCTACGGCAGTCGCTGGACGAGATGGCCAACGCGGGCACCTCGACCAATGTCAATGTGTCAGGCGGCAGCTCACGCAGCGCCGCCTCGATATGTTCACCGTCCAGCTCATAGCCTGGCCGGCTCACGCCGACGAACCTCGCCATGGAGAACAGGTCCTCCCAGTTCTGCCAGGACAGGATCGAGGCCAGGGCATCGGCTCCGGTGATGAAGTACAAGTCGGACTCGGCGTTGAGGTCACGCAGATCTCGCAAGGTGTCCTTGGTGTAGGTCGCCCCGCCCCGGTCGATATCGACCCGGCTGACCGAGAACCTCGGGTTGGACGCGGTGGCGATCACCGTCATCAGATACCGGTCCTCAGGAGCACTGACCCGCCGGTCGTGTTTCTGCCACGGCTGACCGGTCGGGACGAACACCACCTCGTCGAGCTCGAACAGGTCGGCCACCTCACTGGCGGCAACCAGGTGCCCGTTGTGAATGGGATCGAACGTCCCACCCATCACACCCAGCCTGCGCCGTCTTGCCACAAAGAGGCAGCTTACGGGAGCGTTGACGTGCGTCGGCACCCGTGCGAAGGCTGCGGCACGGGGCGAGTGGGTTGCGCGGTGCTCAGACCGGCAGCAACCCGTCGATCACCGCGGCCAACTGCTTGGCCGAGCGGCACTCGTGCATCGGGATGGTTTCGAGGTATTTGGGAACCGCAGAATCCCCGCTGCCCCACAGGTGCTTGGGCTCCGGGTTGAGCCAGTGCGCGTGCCGGCTGGCCGACACCATGTGTCCGAGCAGCTCCGTCTCGGGGTTGCGGTAGTTGTTCCGGCCGTCGCCCAGCACCAGCAGCGAGCTGCGCGGGGACAACACATTGGGGTACTTGTCCAGGAAAGACACGAACGCGTGCCCGTAGTCGGAGTGCCCGTCGCGGGTGTAGACACCGGCCTCGCGGGTGATGCGCTGCACCGCGACCGCCAGATCGGCCTCCGGACCGAACATGTCGGTGACCTCGTCGGTGGTGTCTATAAAAGCGAAGACACGAACCCGGGAGAACTGCTGACGCAGTGCCGAGACCAGCATCAGCGTGAAGTGGCTGAACCCGGCCACCGACCCCGACACATCGCAGAGCACCACGAGTTCCGGACGGGCCGGATGCGGCTTCTTGAGCACGACGTCGATGGGCACACCGCCGGTGGACATCGACTTACGCAGCGTCTTGCGAAGGTCGATCTCCCCGGACCGGGACCGCCGGCGCCGGGCCGCCAGCCGCGTCGCCAATGTGCGCGCCAGCGGCTGCACGGTCTTGCGCATCTGGCGGAGCTGCTCGCCGGAGGCCCGCAAAAACTCGACGTTCTCGGCCAGCTGCGGCACCCCGTACATCTGTACGTGGTCACGGCCCAACTGCTCGGCGGTGCGCCGCTTGGTCTCGGACTCAACCATCTTGCGCAGCTGGGTGATGCGCTGGGCGGCCAGCGCCTTGGCGATCTCTTCCTGGGTCGGTGTGGGCTCCTCGCCGTAGGGGGCGAGGAGCCCGGCCAGCAGCCGGCCCTCCAGATCGTCGAGGCTCATGGCCTTGAGCGCCTGATACGACGAGTACGATGGGCCGCGGCTGGAGTTGTAGCGACCGTAGGCCTCGACGATCCGCGCGATCATCGCCGCCATCCGGTCGTCGAGATTGGCCAGATCCTCGTTGTCGGCCAGCATCTGCACCAACGCGTCGCGCATCGCCTCGATGTCCTCGGGCGGCAGTTGGAGCCGATCCTCACCACCGGTGTCTGCCTCGTCCTCGTCCGAGAGCACGGTGCGTGCGCCCAGTGCGGCCGGGAAGAACAGGTCGAACATCGCGTCGTAGGTCTCACGGTGGTCGGGGCGCCGAAGCACCGCGCACGCAATGCCCTCGCGCAGCGCTTCACGATTGCCCAACCCGAGCACGGTGATCACCCGGCCGGCGTCCACGGTTTCCGACGGCCCGACCGAGATTCCTTGCCCGCGAAGGGCTTCGACGAACTCTACGAGGTGCCCGGGCAGGCCGTGCGGGGCCAGCGGCTGGGGCGGTCGAACCCGGCGGGGCACCACTAGTTCAGCCCCATCAGTTCAGCTTCAGTTCGCCGGCCGCTTTGACCTGGTCGGACTGGTGTTTGAGCACCACACCGAGGGTGGCGGCGATCATCTCGTCGTCGATGGTGTCCAGGCCGAGGGCCAGGACGGTGCGGCCCCAGTCGATCGTCTCGGCGACCGACGGCACCTTCTTGAGCTGCATAGCGCGCATCACCCCGATGATCCGCACCAGCTCTCCTGCGATGCGCTCGGGCAGTTCGGGTACCCGGGACAGCAGGATGCGGCGCTCCAGGTCCGGGTCGGGGAAGTCGATGTGCAGGAACAGGCAGCGACGCTTGAGCGCCTCGGAGAGCTCACGGGTGGCATTCGAGGTGAGCAGCACGAACGGCGGCCGCTCCGCGGTGATCGTGCCGAGTTCGGGGACGGTCACGGCGAAGTCGGAGAGCACTTCCAGCAGCAGGCCCTCTATCTCGATGTCTGCCTTGTCCGTCTCGTCGATCAGCAGCACGGTCGGGTCGGTGCGCTTGATCGCGGTGAGCAGCGGGCGGGCCAGCAGGAACTCCTCGCTGAACACGTCCATCTTGGTCTGGTCCCAGTCGCCGCCGTTCGCGCTCTGTCCGGCCTGGATCCGCAGGATCTGCTTGGCGTGGTTCCACTCGTAGAGCGCGCGGGCCTCGTCGACGCCCTCGTAGCACTGCAACCGCACGAGTTCGGAGCCTGTGGTCGCGGCCACCGCGCGGGCCAGCTCGGTCTTGCCGACACCCGCAGGCCCCTCCACGAGCAATGGCTTGCCCAGCCGGTCGGCGAGGAAAACCGCTGTCGCGGTGGCGGTATCGGGCAGGTAGCCGGTCTCCGCCAAGCGCCGCGCGACATCGTCGATGTCGGTGAACAACGGAGCGGGGCGAGCGGGCACGCTCATGTGGTCTCCTGGTCTCTATCTGGTCGGCGGCTAAGCCGGGCGGGTCTGACCGTCTCCCCACACGATCCATTTGGTCGAGGTCAGTTCGGGCAGGCCCATCGGTCCGCGGGCATGCAGCTTCTGAGTGGAGATGCCGATCTCTGCGCCGAAACCGAACTGCTCTCCGTCGGTGAACGCGGTGGACGCGTTGACCATCACCGCGGCCGCGTCCACCTGTTCGGTGAAGCGCTGGGCCGCAGCAAGATCCGTTGTCACGATGGCCTCGGTGTGACCCGTGCCGTACTCGTTGATGTGGGCGATCGCGGCGTCGAGCCCGTCGACCACCGCGACGGCGATGTCCATCGAGAGGAACTCTGTGTGCAACTCTTCGTCGGTGGGGTCGGCGTGCACGGTCACCCCGGCCTCGCGCAGCGCGGCGGTCAGCCTGGGCAGCGCGCTCGCCTTCAGCGCCTCGTCCACCAGCAGGGTCTCGGCGGCATTGCAGACGCTGGGACGCCGGGTCTTGGAGTTCAGCAGGATCTTCTCGGCCAGGACGATATCGGCCGAGGAATGAACGTAGACATGACAATTGCCGACACCGGTCTCAATGGTGGGCACCTGCGCGTCGCGCACCACGGCCTCGATCAGCCCGGCTCCCCCGCGCGGGATCACCACGTCGACCAGGCCCCGGGCCTGGATCAGGTGGGTGACACTGGCACGGTCGTGACTGGGCAGCAACTGCACCGCGTCGGTCGGCAGGCCCACCGACTCCAGCGCCGACCGCAGGGCGGTCACCAGTGCCTGATTGGACCGGGCCGCCGACGAACTGCCGCGCAGCAGAGCGGCGTTGCCGGATTTCAGGGTGAGACCGAACGCGTCCACCGTGACGTTGGGGCGGCCCTCGTAGACCATGCCGACCACGCCGAGCGGCACCCGCTGCTGACGCAGCTGCAGCCCATTGGCCAGGGTGCGGCCCTGCAGTACCTCGCCGACCGGATCGGGTAACCCGGCGACCTGGCGCAGCCCGGCCGCGATGCCGTCGACCCGCTGCGGGTTGAGCGCCAGGCGGTCGAGCATTGCCTCGGGGGTTCCGGCCTGCCGGGCGGCCTCGACATCGGCCGCGTTGGCGGCCAGGATCGCGCCGACGGCGGCCAGCACGCTGTCGGCAGCGGCATGCAGCGCACGGTTCTTGGTCTCGGCGCTCAGGGTGCCCAGGGCGCGGGCGGCGACGCGGGCACGACGTGCGGCCCCGTGCACCTGCTCGCGCAGGTCTGCTTGCGGCACCGCCGGCGACTGCGTCTGAACGCTCATCTAGCCAGCGTATCGGACCTGTTGACGCCCTTCGACAGGTGTCAGGCGCCCTAGGACGAGCACGCCGGGCTAGCCTTTTCGTTTATGGCCGCTGCGCGGGTTTGCGTCGTCGGAAGCATCAACGCCGACCTCACGTTCACCGTCGGCGCGCTGCCGCGTCCAGGACAGACGGTGCTCGCGTCGTCGCTGGCGTCCGCGCCCGGCGGCAAGGGCGGTAACCAGGCGGTGGCGGCCGCGCGGGCCGGCGCCGAGGTCGCGCTGGTGGCCGCAGTCGGCGACGATGCCTCCGCGACAAACCTGCGGGAACATCTCCGGGTCAACGGGGTGGCGACCGATTCCGTGACGTGCGTACCCGGTCCGAGCGGATCGGCCGCGATCCTGGTCGACACGGTCGGCGAGAACTGCATCGTGGTGGCACCGGGCGCGAACGCCCGTCTCGAAGTGGATTCCGCCGCAGCGCGCACGGCCATCGTCTGGAGCGAGGTCGTGTTGATCCAGTTGGAGATCCCGGTGGCGACGGCGATCGCGGCGACCCGGCTGGCCAAGGCCGCGGGGGCGGTAGTGATGCTCAACGCCTCACCGGGAGGTACCGCCGCCCATCAGCTGCTCGCCTTGTCGGAACTGGTCGACGTGGTGGTGGTGAACGAGACCGAGGCAGCCGAGTGGCATTGGCCGGTGCGACATCTGGTGATCACCCGGGGCGCACGAGGGGCCAGCTACGTGGGCACCGACGAACGCTTTGACGTGCCGGCACCCGCGGTGCGGGCGCTGGACACCGCCGGCGCCGGGGACGTGTTCGCCGGGGTGTTGGCCGCCGCCTGGACCGCCGGCCACGAGTCGGCGCTGCGGCGCGCGTGTGCGGCAGGGGCGTTGGCCACCTTGGTACGCGGGGCCGGCGATTGCGCCCCGTCGGCTGCCGACATCGACGCCGTCCTGACGCACTGAGCCAGTCAACTGAGGCCGATACCGTTGGGGTTATAGTCGCCGCCATGACCCAGGGAAACACTCCGCGACCACCCGAAGGTGACTGGCTCGGCACCCCGTACCTCACGTTCGAGCGGCGGGGTCCGTTCGGCGTGGTCACCCTGGACCGGCCCGAGGCCCGCAACGCGATGACGCCGGCCATGTACTTCGGCATCCGCTACGCCGTCACCCACGTCGAGGCGGACCCCGACCTGGCGGGCCTGCTGATCACCGGCACCGCAGACGTGTTCGCCCCCGGCGGTGATCTCGGCGGCGGCAACGGTGTGGACGACTGGATGAGCTTCGGAGCGGCCCTTTCGATGGACGTCACCCCGTTCGAAATGCTGCGCCAGTCGGTCAAACCGGTGGTGAGCGCGGTCAACGGGTTGTGCCAGGGCGGTGGACTGCAGATCGCGATCTGCAGTGACATGGCGGTGGTCAGCGACCGCGCCACATTCCGGGTGCCCGAGTTGTACCGCGGCATCGCCGACACCTACTACAGCCAGATGCTGGCCCGCCTGATCGGCCCGGTCCGCACCCGCGACCTGATGTTCACCGGCCGCACCCTCAGTGCGCAGGAGGCCGTCGACTGGGGCATGGTCGCCCGGATCGTGCCGCACGACGAATTGATCGCTGCCGCAACCGAAGTGCTCGCCCAATGCTGCCGGACCGCACCCCGGGCACGCGGGGTGGTCAAGTCCAGCCTGGACAGCTACATGGGCCTCTACGACCGGATCGGCATGAAGGCCAGCTACAACGGCGACGAGGCCGCCGAGGGATTCCGCGCGTTCAAGGCTCGACGCTCACCGGAGTGGGTCCACCCGGACCTGCGCGTCGATGGCCGACTCTAGACGCTGACCAGTTCCTCCCTGGCAGCTGCCGCGGGCTGCACATTGGCTCCGGGTCCTGCCGTCGGCAGGGACACCTCGACACCGGAGATGTTGATGGCGCCGAACTCGGTGAAGTTGAGGAACGGCGTGGCCGAAGTGGTGATCTGCACCGTGGCGGTGTGGCCGGGCTCCAGCGTGTAGGCCACGGCTTCCATCGGAATGGTGACGGTGTGCTCCTTGCCGTCGAGGGTGACGGGCACCGCCGTGACGATGTTGCCGATCACCTGCCCGGTTTGGTCGTCGATGATCTGGGCGTAGACGTGGCGGCTGGTGCCGATACCGGAGTACGTCATCGTCAACTCGGGCGCACCCACGATCTGGGTGGCCGTGCCCGACGGCGCGGTCACCTTGACGTTCACCGCGTTCGCCGCCTTGGTACCGTCCCCGAGCCCGAACGGAATCCCCGCCGCGCCCGGGCCGGAGCCACCGAGAATCGGGACGATCCCCAGTAGCCCGCCGCTGCCCGACGCGGTGACCGGAGTCCCGGTGAAATTCGCGTCGGTCGGCAGGAGATCGGACGTGTAGTGGTCACCGTTCTGGTCGATCCACTGGAACTTGGGAAGCCCGTCGTCCAAGGCTTCGCCCTTGTGCTTGACGTAGGCGTCCAGCCAGCTCAGGGTCGCGGTCTGGACCATCTCGTCACTGTCACCGGGTGGGGTCTCGCAGTTGCCGTGGCCTCCGCAGAACCAGACCATCTTCACCGGCACGCCGTTGGCGTCCAGGATCTGTGCGTTGTCGATGGCCTGCTGCAGCGGGAACAGCACGTCGACGGTGCCCTGGATGATCAGCGTCGGCGCGGTGATCTTGTTGACCAGGACGCTCGGCCCGCTGCTGGCCAGCAGGGCTTGTTGCTCGGGCGTGAGAACACCCAGCAGTGCACCGGTGAAGATGCCGCCGTACAGCTGCGAATTGATGTTCGCGCCCGACGTCACCAGGGACAGCAGAAGCAGTGCCGCGTAGGACGTCTTGAACGCCTCGTTGGGGTAGAGCGAGCTGTTCAGCGAGTTCCACGCGATGGTCGGGACGATGGCGTCGATCCGGTTGTCGGTACCTGCGGCCACCAATTGGATGCCACCGCCGTACGAGGGGCCCACCATGCCCATCCGCGGATCATTCACCCCGTCGAGCTGGGTGCCGGACTGCTTGGCGACATAGTCGATCATGGCCGAGACATCGCGGCCCTCGAAGAACGGGCTGTCCAACTGCAGAATCCCGCCCGAGTCGTGCTCGCCGCGTGAATCCCAGGTGACGACGTTGTAGCCCGCCTCCCGGAACGTGCCGACGCCGGTGGCGCCACCCGTATACGGATTGGTGTCACCCGCGCTGGACAGGCCGGCTCCACTGAAGATGGTCGGCGCCTGGTCACCTTCCTGAAGGCCCGATGCCGGGAAGTAGTTCATGCTGATCTGCGTGCCGTCGAAGGACGTCACCTTGACCGTGTACGCCACCGGGGTGCCGGCCGGTGCCAGCTGGCCGACGTCGACATTGACGTCGACCACCTCCGATTTGCCGATGAGCGGCGCCAGCAGGTCGTTCACAACCGGAACCTGATGCACGATCACCAGCACCTGCGGCACGAACGAGCCCACAATCGGGATCTGTTGCAGCGCAGCGTCGAACGCCGTGGTCTCGGCGACCAGGACGGTGAATTTCTCCGTGCCGCCGCTGTCGACGACGGTCGCGTAGGGCAGGAACGTGAAGGTGCCGTTCGCCGAGTTGAGCCGGACCTTGCCGCCTGCGCTCGGGTCTCCGATCACGGTGTAGGTGAGCGGCAGACCGCTGGAACTCGTGGCCCCGGTGATGCCGTGGATGATGCCGTCGGTGATGCCGACCGAGGGACTGGCCGTGATGCCGGCGGTGGCGCTGACGGACGGTGCGACGGCCGAGGTGGAGAACTCTCGGCGCGCGGCGGCCAGCAGAACCCACCCGGCCGGCGAGTCGGCCGGTGGTGCGGTCGGCGAGTTTCCGGCCAGCGTCGTGGCGATGTCGTTGACCACGGTGGCGATCAGGCCCCGCACGGGAGCTACGGCCGCGGCCGGCGGGGGTGCCGCTTCGGCCTTGGCCGTGACTGCCGGGGTCGCTGCGGATTCGTCGGCCACACCGGTGTAGATGGCTTCGATCATGGGCTCGCCGGCGGGTACGCCCGACGTCGGCGCCTGGGTGCGATCACGCAGCGGACGGGGCAGGTTCGGTTTGACGAACGACAGACCGCGCGCCGGCGCTTCAGCGGGCGGGGTGGTCTTGATCTTGGCCTGCGCCCCCGAGAGCCGGTCGGTGATCGATTGCACGACATCGGACTTCGGTGCCGTCGAACTCACGCGATGGCGACCGGGCTCACCGAGCTTGGCCGCCCGGCCCTTGATGGCTGCACGCACCGTCGCCTGCCGCGACGAGCGGGCGCTCTGCCGGTCCTTGGCAGGGCCCTTCTTGGCCGCCGGGGCCGACGAGGATTCCGACGATGTGTCGCTGGAGCCGGGCGATGCCGAGGCCACCGGGGCACCCAGGACTTGCCCACCCAGAACGACGGCCGACCCGACCCCGAGCGCGACTGCCAATCCGCCTACCCGACCGACGTACTTTCCAGCCCCCAACGCGACCTCCTAGACCGACGTCCGGCGATGCCGAACTGTGACTCGACGCACGTTAGCGCGTCGATGTGGTCCAGAAGGTTAGCTTGTCAATTTTTTTTGTCGTCAATTGGAATGGGCCGGTGGGTGAGGCAAAACTACTGCTCAGGAATGCTCCGCTCGATCTCGTCGAGCCAGATCCGCGCTGACATGTCCGACGGCGCCCGCCAGTCCCCACGCGGCGACAGGGCACCGCCGTGCGACACCTTGGGGCCGTTCGGCAGCGCCGAACGCTTGAACTGTGAGAACGAGTAGAACCGCTGCGCGAAGACCTGCAGCCAGTGCCGGATCTCTTTCAGTGAGTAGGCCGGGCGCTTGTCCTCGGGGAACCCGGTGGGCCAGTCGCCTTGGGCCGCGTCATGCCAGGCATGCCAGGCCAGGAAGGCCACCTTCGACGGACGGAAGCCGTAACGCAGCACCTGGAACAACGAAAAATCCTGCAGCACATAGGGACCGACCTTGGCCTCGCTGCTCTGGATCTCCTCGTCCTCGCCGGTGGGCACCAATTCCGGGGTGATCTCGGTGTCCAGCACCGACTGCAGCACCTCGTTTACTTCAGAGTCGTCGCCGCTGAATTGACCGGATGAGATCACCCATCGGATCAGATGCTGGATCAGGGTTTTCGGCACCCCGCCGTTGACGTTGTAGTGCGACATCTGGTCACCGACACCATAAGTCGACCAACCCAGAGCCAGCTCCGACAGGTCACCGGTGCCGAGCACGATGCCGCCACGCTGATTGGCCAGCCGGAACAGGTAATCGGTGCGCAGGCCGGCCTGGACGTTCTCGAAGGTGACGTCGTACACCTTCTCTCCGCGGCCGAACGGATGGTCCATCTCGGTGAGCATCAGCTCGGCGGTCTTCTTGATGTCGATCTCGGCGAATGTCACGCCCAGGGCCCGACTCAGCCGGATCGCGTTGTTCTTGGTGTGCTCGCCGGTGGCGAAACCAGGCAGCGTGAACGCGAGAATGTCACTGCGCGGGCGGTTCTCCCGATCCATCGCCCGCGCCGCCACGATCAGGGCGTGGGTGGAATCCAGGCCACCTGACACCCCAATGACCACCTTGGGGTAGTTCAGCGCCCGCAGTCGCTGCTCCAGTCCGGAGACCTGGATATTGTAGGCCTCATAGCAATCCTGTTGCAGCCGGGCGGGATCCACCGGCACGAACGGAAACCGCTCAACCTCACGCAGCAGCCCGATATCGCCCGTCGGCGGGTCGAGCTGGAACTCGACGCGGCGGAACGAATCTACTTGGGCGCCATGGTGTCTGGCATTGTCGTCGAACGTACCCATTCGCAGCCGTTCGGCGCGCAACAACTCCAGATCCACATCGGCCACCGAGCGTCGCTCACCGCGCGGGAACCGCTCGCTCTCCGCGAGCAGCAGCCCGTTCTCCCAGATCATCGTCTGGCCGTCCCAGGCCAGATCGGTGGTCGACTCACCCTCACCGGCAGCGGCATACACGTAGGCAGCCAGACACCGCGACGAGGCCGAGCGGGCCAGCAGTGCACGGTCTTCGGCGCGGCCGACGGTGATCGGGCTGCCGGAGAGATTGGCCAACACCGTCGCTCCGGCCAGCGCGGCCTGCGCGCTGGGCGGGATCGGCACGAACATGTCCTCACAGACCTCGACGTGCAACACCAGCCCGGGAAGATCAGATGCCACGAACAGCAGGTCCGGCCCGAACGGCACCTCGGCACCGGCCACCCGGATGGTGCCGCGCACGTCGGCGCCGGTTGCCATCTGCCTGCGCTCGTAGAACTCCCGGTACGTCGGCAGGTAGGACTTGGGGGCCACCCCGAGCACCGCACCGCGGTGGATGACGACCGCGGTGTTGTAGATGCGGTGCCGGAATCGTAGCGGTGCACCGACCACCAGCACCGGTGTCAACACCACCGAAGCCGCAACGATTTCGATGAGCGCCTGCTCTACCGACTCCAGCAGGGTGTCCTGCAGCAGGATGTCGTCGATCGAGTAGCCCGACAGGGTCAACTCGGGGAACACCGCGACAGCCACCCCGTCGTCATGGCAGTCCTGCGCCAACCGGAGCACCGATTCGGCGTTGGCCGGCGGATCCGCCAGCGCCGTGTGGTGGGTGCAGGCGGCAACCCGCGCGAAACCGTGGCGGTAGGCGCTGTAGAAGTCCATCGCGCCCATTGTCACCCGAAAAGTGTCAAGATCGGGCGACTGGGTACCAAATGACGCATGAGTGATACCGCCCTGGTGGTTGTGGACATGCTCAACGCCTATCGGCATGAGGATGCCGAACTACTGGCACCCACCGTGGCGGCGATCATCGATCCGCTGGTGGGATTGCTCGGGACCGCCCATGAGCGCGATGACGTCGATGTCATCTACGTCAACGACAACTACGGCGATTTCACCGCACAGTTCAGCGACATCGTCACCACCGCACTGGCCGGCGAGCACCCCGATCTGGTCCGCCCGATCGTGCCCGCCGACGGCTGCCTGCTACTGACCAAAGTGCGCCACAGTGTCTTCTATGCCACCGCGCTGGATTACCTTCTGGGCCGGTTGCGCACCCGGCGGGTGGTGCTGGCCGGTCAGGTCACCGAGCAGTGCATCCTCTACAGCGCACTGGATGCCTATGTACGCCATTTCGATGTGGCGATCCCGGTGGACGCAGTCGCCCACATCGACGACGACCTGGGCGATGCCGCACGGGACATGATGCGCCGCAACATGAGCGCCAAGGTCGTGCCTGCATCCGAATGCCTGGGCTGAGCGACGGCCTATCCTGGCGAGCGTGGATGCACCCGAACTCGTCGCCCTGCTGCAGGGACGCCGCGTCGCGGTGCTGACCGGGGCCGGGATGTCGACCGATTCAGGCATCCCCGATTACCGCGGCCCCGACTCCCCGCCGAGCAATCCGATGACCATCCGACAGTTCACTGCCGATCCGGTGTTCCGCCAGCGGTACTGGGCCCGCAATCATGTCGGCTGGCGCCACATGGACGACACCCTGCCCAATGCCGGGCACCGCGCCCTGGCCGCGCTGGAGTCCACCGGGGTGGTTGCCGGACTGATCACCCAGAACGTAGATCTCCTGCACAGCAAGGCGGGTAGCCGATCCGTGGTCAACCTGCACGGCACCTACGCACAGGTGATCTGCCTGGATTGTGGCGCGGCGATGGCCCGGGACGAGCTCGCCACTGCACTGGAGGCGGCCAATCCCGGTTTCCTCGAACGCGCCGAGGCGGTCGGCGGCATCGCGGTGGCACCCGACGCCGACGCCGTGGTCAGCGAGACGGACTCGTTCGTCATCGTGAACTGCCCGGTCTGTACGGGCATGCTCAAACCCGACATCGTCTACTTCGGCGAGAGTGTCCCCAAACCCCGTGTCGATCAGGCGTATTCGATGATCGATGATGCCGAGGCCCTGTTGGTGGCGGGGTCCTCGCTGACCGTGTACTCCGGTTACCGCTTCGTCCGGCACGCGGCCGCACACGGCATCCCGGTGGGGATCATCAACCGCGGGCCCACCCGCGGCGACGACCTGGCCACCGTCAAGGTCGAGGCGGGGTGTTCGGAGATGCTGGTGCTGCTGGCCGGTGAACTCAGGAGAACGTGCACGGCATCGACCGGATAGCGTGCACGAAATTGCCCTCCAGGTAGGCCGGCTCACCGGCGGCGATGTCGGGCAGTTGATGCAGCAGCTCACCGAAGATGGCCCGCAGCTGCGTCCGGGCCACATGAGCGCCCAGGCAGAAGTGACGCCCGCCTCCACCGAACCCCAGGTGCGGGTTGGGCTTTCGGCTCAGGTCGAAAGCCTCGGGCCGGTCGAACACGTCGGCGTCCCAGTTACCCGAGGCATAGAACATCACCACCTTCTCCCCCGCCGCGATCTGCTGCCCACCCAGTTCGACATCGACCGCGGCGGTGCGACGGAACGTCATCACCGGGGTCGCCCACCGGACGAACTCTTCTACGGCGCCACCGATCCGATCGTCGAAATCCGCCACCAGCCATGCCCGTTGATCGGGGTGGTCGGTCAGCGCCTTGAGCGCGTGACTGGTCGTCTGGCGGGTGGTGTCGTTGCCCGCCACGGCCAGCAGGACGAAGAACGCCGCAACCTCCGCATCGGTGAGGCGATCCCCATCGACTTCGGCGTGGACCAGCGCGCTGATCAAATCGTTGCCGGGGCTCTCCCTGCGTTCTGCGGCAAGCGCATTCGCCACCTGGTGCAGGTACATCTGGTTCTGCAGCAACACCTCCAGCGGGTTGCGCCCGGCCAGATAGACCGGGTCGGCCCAGGACACCAACGCGTCGGCGGCATGCGCCACCCGCTGGCGTTCGGACGCGGGGATCCCGACCATGTCCGACAGGGTGCGGATGGGAAGTTCCTTCGCGCACTGGTCGACGAAGTCCACGCCGCTGCCGACCTCTTTGAGCTCGGCCACGATCTGGCGTGCGTTCTCCTTGATCGAGGTTTCGATGCGGGCCACCTGGCGGGGCGTGAACGCCGAGTGGACCAGCTTGCGGATCAGCGTGTGCCGCGGGGCGTCCATCGCGAGGAACGACTGTGAGGCCTCCAGCAGCTCTTCCGGCACGGATTCGAACAGCACCCCTTTGCCGGACAGGAATGTGTCGCTGTCGCGGCTGATCGCCACGATGTCGGCGTGCCGGGTGACCGCCCAGAACCCGCGATCGGCGGGATCGGGCATGAGCGCGTCCTCGACTGGTGGATGCCAGCTGACGGGGCGAGAGGCCCGCAGTTCGGCGAACGCGACTTCGCGATCGGCCGCCGTGGTGGCCCAGAACACCCGCGACGACAGGTCGATCGGGTCGTAGGGGCGTGCGTAGGAGGCAGCGGATGTGATGGGCGACACAGTCATGTTTGTGACGATAAGTCTAGACAATATGTCTAGTCAAGGTGTGGCGAAAGCCGATACCCTGGGCCCATGCCATCGGTAACGCGAAAACCGCAGGCCAACCGAGAGGAACGCCGCGAGCGGATCGAACGGCAACTGCTCGACGCCACCGACCGGCTGATGGCCGACGGCACCAGCTTCACCGAGCTCAGCGTCGACAAACTGGCCACCGAGGCGGGGATCTCGCGGGCCAGCTTCTACATCTACTTCGAGGACAAGGGCCATCTGCTCCGCCGATTGGCCAGCCAGGTGTTCGGCGATCTGACCCAGGCCGCTGAGCGATGGTGGAGTGTCGCCGGACGGCGCGACCCCGCCGACGTCCGCGCCGCCATGTCCGGCATCATCGCCAGCTATCGCCGCCACCAGCCGGTGTTGATCGCGCTCAACGAGATGTCTGGCTACGACCCACTGGTCGGGCAGACCTACCGTGAGCTGCTGGCCGGGATCTCCGACCAACTCACCCGGGTGATCGAGGGCGGCCAGGCCAACGGGTCGATCAGGCGTCAACTCCCGGCCGCCGCCACCGCGAGCACCCTGACCTGGATGGTCGAGCGGACCTGCCATCAGAATCTGCCGTCACACCCGAGCAGCTACGACGCCGAGTTGGCCGACACGCTCACCGAAATCATCTGGGGTGCCCTGTATCTGGAGTCCCCCACCCAGTGATTCGGGTGCGTTCAGCGGCGGTGGGCGCCGCCAAACGCACCGAAATGGCTAGGTGGCGACCAGATCGTCGGCGTGCACCGCGGGCCGACGCAGCTCGGCCGGCAGATCGGGCGTCGAGCGGCCGATGATCGCAGCCAGCTCCGAGGCCTCATAGGCCACCACGCCACGTGCCACGGTCTGCCCGTCGAGCCCGCGCAGATCCACTACGTCACCGCCGTGGAAGTGCCCGGTGACCTCGGTGATCCCGGCAGGCAGCAGCGAGCGCCGCTGCTTGACGACCGCCCGCACCGCACCGTCGTCGAGGGTCAGCGCCCCGTGCGACTCCGCGGCGTGGCGAACCCAGAACCGCCGCGCCGACATCCGCTCGGGACGCGGCGCGAAGACGGTACCGACCGAGGCATCGCTCAGTGCCGCAGCGGCATCCGCCGCGGCGGCCAGCAGCACCGGCACCCCGGCATCGGCGGCCAACAGCGCCGAGGACAGCTTCGAGGCCATGCCGCCGGTGCCCAGGTGGCTGCCGCCGCCGGCCACCACCTCGTCGAGATCCCCATGCGCGCCAACCTCAGGAATGAAGCGTGCGGGGTTGTCCGCGGACGCTTTCCGGGGGTCACCGTCATACAGGCCGTCGATGTCGGACAGCAAGATCAGCGCGTCGGCACCGACCAGTTGAGCCACCAGCGCCGAAAGCCGGTCGTTGTCACCGAATCTGATCTCATTGGTGGCCACCGTGTCGTTCTCGTTGACGATCGCGACCGCGTGCAGGGCACGCAACCGGTCCAGAGTGCGCTGAGCGTTGTTGTGCTGGACCCGCATCGCGATGTCATGGGCGGTCAGCAGTACCTGTCCGACCGTACGGTTGTAGACGGCGAAGGCCGAACTCCAGGCGTTGACCAGGGCTACCTGCCCGACGCTGGCCGCTGCCTGCTTGGTCGCCAGATCAGTGGGGCGCTTGGACAGCCCGAGCGGCTCGATACCGGCAGCGATGGCACCCGAGGACACGATCACCAGATGAGAGCCGGCGCGCATCCGGCCTTCGATGGCCTCGACCAGGACAGCGAGCCGGCCGGCGTCGAACACACCGGACGGAGTGGTCAGCGCAGTGGTGCCGATCTTGACGACGACACTGCGTGCGGTCCGGACCGCGTCCCGATGTACCGAGGGTGCCGAGCCTGCACTCGTCACTCGTCGTCACTCCCGGGCTGGCGCCGTTCGCGTCGCGCCGCCTTACGTTCGGCGGCACCGATCCGGTCGGTCTGCTCGAGCCGGACGTCGGTACCACGCCCGGTGAGCGGCATCTCCACACCGGCGGGGGTCTGCGGTTCCCAGTCGAAGGTCATATCGCCGATGGTCACGGCGCACCCGGGCTTGGCACCCTTCTTCCACAACGCGTCCTCGACGCCCAACCGCGCCAAGCGGTCACCGAGGTACCCGACGGCCTCGTCGTTGTCGAAGTTGGTCTGGGCAATCCAGCGCTCAGGACGGGTACCGCGCACGATGAATCCACCGTAGCCATCTGTCTCGACGGTGAAGCCGCTCTCGTCGACCGCGATCGGCCGGATCACCGGACGCCTGGGCACCACCTCAGGTTGCGCATCGCGGTAAGTCTTCACCATCTCCCACAGCGCAAAGATCAACGGCCGCAAACCATCACGGCTGACCGTCGAGATCTCGTACACCGGCCAGCCGAACTGGGACTGCACCTCTTCCCGCACGAAGTCGGCCAACTCGCGGGCGTCGGGAACATCGATCTTGTTGAGCACCACCGCACGTGGCCGCGATGCCAAGTCACCCAGGGTCGAATCGCCTTGCAGCGTCGGGGTGTACGCCGCGAGTTCGGCCTCCAGCGCCTCGATGTCGGAGATCGGGTCACGCCCGGGTTCCAGAGTGGCGCAGTCGACGACGTGCACGAGCACCGCGCAGCGCTCAAGGTGCCGCAGGAATTCCAGGCCGAGGCCGCGGCCCTCGGACGCGCCGGGGATCAGACCCGGAACGTCGGCGACGGTGAAGGTGTTGTCGCCGGCCGACACCACGCCCAGGTTGGGCACCAGCGTGGTGAACGGATAGTCGGCGATCTTGGGCTTGGCCGCCGAAATGGTCGACACCAGAGACGATTTGCCTGCCGAGGGGAAGCCGATCAGGCCGACATCGGCGACGGTCTTGAGCTCGAGCGTGAGGTCGCGGGTCTGGCCCTTCTCACCGAGTAGGGCGAAGCCAGGTGCCTTGCGGGCCCGGGAAGCGAGTGCGGCGTTACCGAGGCCACCGCGGCCACCGGCCGCAGCCTCGAAGCGGGTACCGGCACCGACCAGATCGGCCAGCATGCGGCCGTTCTCGTCGAGCACCACGGTGCCGTCCGGCACTCGGACCATCAGATCGTCGCCGGCAGCGCCGTCACGATTGCTGCCTGCACCCTGCTTGCCCGAGGGTGCGACGACATGGGGATGGAAGTGGAAGTCCAGCAGGGTGTGGACCTGTGGATCCACGACGAGCACGATGCTGCCGCCGCCACCACCATTACCGCCGTCAGGGCCGCCGAGGGGCTTGAATTTCTCGCGGTGCACCGACGCGCAGCCGTGGCCGCCGTTGCCTGCGCTCGCATGGATCACGACGCGGTCGACAAACCGGGGCATCGGACATCCTCTCCATCGAATGTGAAGCTATCGCGAAAGTCCTATCGAGAACTCGCAGCTGCTTCACATTCGCGGAGAATCCTCGGAGTCTCAGGCCTCCGGGCGGCGCACGGGAACGATGTTCACGTGCTTGCGGCCACGCTTGGAACCGAACTCCACGGAGCCGGGGGCCAGCGCGAACAGCGTGTCATCGCCACCACGACCGACGTTCACGCCGGGGTGGAAGTGAGTGCCGCGCTGGCGGACGAGGATCTCGCCGGCCTTGACGACCTGACCACCGAACCGCTTCACGCCGAGCCGCTGTGCTGCGGATTCACGACCGTTACGAGAGCTGGAAGCGCCCTTTTTGTGTGCCATTAGTACGCTCCCTCGTTACTTGATGCCGGTGACCTTGAGCACGGTCAGCTGCTGACGGTGCCCCTGGCGCTTGTGGTAGCCGGTCTTGTTCTTGAACTTGTGGATCCGGATCTTGGGACCCTTGGTGTGCTCCAGCACCTCGCCCGTCACGGCGACCTTGGCCAGGTCATCCGCCTTGCTGGTGACGTTGGCGCCGTCGACCACCAGGGCGACAGGCAGCGATACCGACGCGCCGGGCTCGGTCTCGAGCTTCTCAACCTTCACCACGTCACCGACGGCAACCTTGTACTGCTTGCCGCCGGTCTTGACGATTGCGTATGTCGCCATCGTGTCCTCTGCTCTGCTGCTCTCTGCGGGCGCGCGCTACCGGTCGGTGCGTGCGCGGGTCTTGGGTGGCGGGATGCCCCGCCGTCACCGGCCTGCGACTACCGCAGGCACTGGAGACAACTGGTCAAGGGTACTTGACCAGCGGGTAGAGGGTCAAACCGCCCTCTACTCCTGGGTGGGCGGCCCCGCGGGCCTGGCTGCGGCGCGTCGACGAATGCGGCCGCGGCTCGGTGGCACGTCCGCTACCACCGGCTTCGGCGCCTGGTAGACGTCTTCTTCGGGCTCATCGAACTCGTCGTCCTCGTCCTCCGAGTCGTCCTCGTCGTCGTCGTCGAGGTCCTCGTCGTCGTCATCGAGGTCCTCATCGTCGAGGTCGATCTCGTCTTCGTCCTCGTCCTCGTCTGATTCCTCATCAGATTCCTCGGACTCGTCGGCGTGCTGCGCGTCGAACTCGCCGTCGGGAGATTCGTCGGTCACGTGCTCGGGCGTCACCTGCTCGTCGCCCTCGCCGTCGTGAGTCTCGACGGCGTGCTCGTCGAAGTCCTCGTGGCCCTCATGACCTTCGTCGTCTTCGTCGGGTCGACCGTTCGCCGCAGCCATGGCCTTGAACATCGGGTGTTCGCCGGCCGGATGGTCGGGCACCTTGACGACGGGCACCTCTTCAGGCTCCGGACGGGCATTGCCCCGCTTGCCGCGCTTACTACGGCGGCCACCGCCACCACCACCACTGGATTCGGTCTTGCGGCCGGCGTTCGACGATGAGGCCGTGTCGACCGGGTCACCGTGCAGCACGATGCCGCGGCCGGCGCAGTGCGTGCACGACGTCGAGAACGCCTCGACCAGACCGGTACCCAACCGCTTTCGGGTCAGCTGCACCAGGCCCAGCGAGGTCACCTCGGACACCTGATGGCGCGTGCGGTCACGGCCTAGCGCCTCGGTCAGCCTGCGGAGCACCAGATCCCGGTTCGATTCCAGGACCATGTCGATGAAGTCGATGACCACGATGCCGCCGATGTCGCGCAACCGCAGTTGCCGAACCACCTCCTCGGCCGCTTCCAGGTTGTTGCGGGTGACGGTCTGCTCGAGGTTGCCGCCGGCGCCGGTGAACTTGCCGGTGTTGACATCGACGACGGTCATCGCCTCGGTGCGGTCGATGACCAGGGTTCCGCCCGAGGGCAGCCATACCTTGCGGTCCAATGCCTTGGCCAGCTGCTCGTCGATGCGATGCACGGCGAACACGTCGGGAGCGTCGGCACCACCGGCGGGTTCGTACTTCGTGAGCCGGCCCATCAGGTCAGGGGCGACGTTGTTCACGTACTTGTTGATCGTGTCCCAGGCCTCCTCGCCGGAGACGATCAGGCCGGAGAAATCCTCGTTGAACAGGTCACGGATGACCTTGACCAGAACATCGGGCTCTTCGTAGAGGGCAACGGCCGCGCCGGCCTTCTTGCCGGTGACCTCGGCCGCCTTGGCGTCGATCTCGGTCCAGCGCTGCTGCAGCCGCTCGACGTCGGAGCGGATGTCCTCTTCTTTGACGCCCTCCGACGCGGTGCGGATGATCACGCCCGCGTTGGCAGGAACGACCTCTTTGAGGATCTCCTTGAGCCGTTGGCGTTCGGTGTCGGGCAGCTTGCGGCTGATGCCGGTCGACGACGCACCCGGCACGTAGACCAGGTAGCGGCCGGCCAGCGACACCTGTGTGGTGAGCCGGGCGCCCTTGTGCCCCACCGGATCCTTGCTGACCTGGACGACGACATAATCGCCCGGCTTGAGGGCCTGCTCGATCTTGCGGTTCGACCCGCCGAGGCCGGCAGCCTCCCAGTTCACCTCACCGGCGTAGAGCACACCGTTGCGCCCGCGGCCGATGTCGACGAAGGCGGCCTCCATCGAGGGCAGCACGTTCTGCACGATGCCGAGGTAGATGTTGCCGACCAGACTGGCGGATGCCGCTGAAGTAACAAAATGCTCGACGACGACGCCGTCTTCCAGCACGGCAATCTGCGTGTAGCGGGCACCTTCATGCGGCGGCTCGGTGCGGACCTTGTCGCGCACGATCATCGTGCGTTCGACGGCCTCGCGGCGGGCCAGGAACTCGGCCTCGCTCAGGATCGGGGGACGACGACGGCCGGCGTCACGGCCATCGCGGCGGCGCTGACGCTTGGCCTCCAGTCGGGTCGATCCGCTGATCCCCTGGATCTCCGAGTCATCGCTACTCTTGCCCGACCGCTCGGGGCGGGGCGCACGTTCGTGCACGACAGTGTTGGGCGGGTCATCCGGGGAGCTCGCGTCGTCGTTGTCAGCGGAGCCGGACTTGCGCCGGCGACGGCGACGCCGGCGACGGCTGTTGCCGTCGCCGCCCGCGGTGTCCTCGTCGTTATTGTCGTCCGACTCATCGGAGTCGTCATCGGAATCCTGGTCGCCGGACTCGCCCTGATCATCGGCGTTGTCGATGTCGGAATCCGGGCCGCCATCAGCGCCGGATTCGGGCGCGTTGTCGTCCAGCTGCTCGCCGCGGCCACGACCGCGGCCCCGACGGCCCCGACGGCGTCGACGCGCGGCAGGGCGATCGGCCTGCTCGTCGTCGGTATCGGAGTCGACGTCGGCATCGCTGGCGGCATCGCCGTCATCGTCCTCGTCGTCGTCGTCATCGTCGTCGTCGTCTTCTTGGACGCGCACCGGCACGAAGCTGACGGGCTGCGGCGCGACGAACAGCGGCAGGTAGTCGGCGCGTTCGGAGTGGGCTTCCCGGACCGTGGGAATGTTCGCGGTCTCCAGGATCAACCGGGACTCGGGCTCATCGCCCACCAGGACGGCGTCGGCCTCGGCGGCCAGCTGGGTTTCGGCAGTCGGGGCTTCAGCTGAAGTCTCGACCGGAGCCGCGACGGACTCGGTCACAGCGACGCTGACCGCCTCGACCTGGACCGGTTCTGCCTGCTCAACCGGCGCGGGCTCGGTGGCTCCGAGGGCGAGTGCGTCACGGACCCGCTCGGCGTCAACCTTGTCGATCGTGGAATGCGCACTGCGCTGACGGCCATCGAACTCAGCCAGAGCGTCGAGCACCTGCCTGCTTGTGGTGCCGAGCACCCGCGCCAGGGAGTGGACTCTCAGCCGCTCGGGCAGTCCCTCCTGCTGCGGAGTCTGGGTTGATAGGTCGTCATTCTGGGCATCTTCGGCCACGAATTCTCCTCAAGCCCCCGGGCGCGTCGTAACGACGCGGCCACGCGAGGGCTTCCGCTATTGGCCCGGGACGCTTTCCCCGGGCTTGTTGTGGTCTCGCTCCGGGCAGTTCGCTACCGAACCCACCCGGTGCCTGGCTGAATGATGGCTGGACGGCCCGCGCCGCACCGGATTGCGGTGGTCGCGCTCGTCGAAGTCTTCATTCGGGTGGTCAGCCCCGGTTGAGGCCGGCTACCCGCACCCAGTATCCCACATCACTGACGCGGTACAGACCAGACTGCGAGAAGGTTATCCAGCGGAGGCTTCGCCAGGGAACCAAAGAGCGATCTCACGGGCCGCCGACTCCGGCGAATCCGATCCGTGCACGAGGTTGTCCTGGGTCACAAGCGCCAGGTCACCGCGGATGGTGCCGGGCACAGCCTTCTCCACCGGATCGGTGCCACCGGCGATCTGACGGAACGCCGCGATAGCGCGCGGCCCCTCCACGATGGCGGCGACGACGGGTCCGGAGGTGATGAACTCCAGCAGCGAGTCGAAGAACGGCTTGCCGTCGTGCTCGGCGTAATGCTGCTTGGCCAGCTCGACACTGACGTTCTTCAGTTCGAGCGCCGCCAGGGTCAGACCCTTGCGCTCGATCCGGCCGAGGATCTCCCCGACCAGGTGGCGCTGCACGCCGTCGGGCTTGATCAAAACGAGGGTCTGCTCAGTCACGAGCAGAGAGCGTACCGGTCGGTAACCCCGCCGCGCCATCGCGGGCCTCCGACGGAGCCCGCACTGTGGTCCAGCTACGGCGCGGCTATTCGCTGGGAGGTTGCTGGCCCGGCAGCAGGCCACGATCCTGCCGGCGTTTGACCTCACTCCGCAGGTACACGATCAGCAGCCAGACCACGG
Organism: Mycobacterium sp. DL440; assembly: GCF_011745145.1. Taxonomy (NCBI): domain Bacteria; kingdom Bacillati; phylum Actinomycetota; class Actinomycetes; order Mycobacteriales; family Mycobacteriaceae; genus Mycobacterium; species Mycobacterium sp. DL440. The sequence continues at coordinate 3,096,764 of NZ_CP050191.1, forward strand.
CGAAGATCACACCGATGAAGCCGATCGCCCCGTGGATGAATGCCCCGGCGATCACGACCAGTTGGATGCCCAGGTTCGCCCAGATGGCCCACGGTCGGCCCTGCAGCCCCGACATCAGGATCAACACGACGGCCAGGCCGACCACGAATCCGCCCGACGTCCAGTTCAGCCCAGCGCCACTGACACCGACCACCGGTAGGGCCAGCAATACGACGATGGCTTCGAGGATCAACGTCCCCGCCATCACCCCCCGGAAGCTCTTCCAGGGGTCGGGCGGTACCGGCTGATCGCCGGGCCTCTGATCGCTCGGGGTCTGATCGTTCATTGCGGGTCCCGTCCGAACAAGGTCCGGGCCACGCCGGCCGTCACCACCGAACCGGTGATCACCATGCCGGCCCCGGACAGGCCTTCGTCTGCGCCGGCCTCCTCGACCAGCGCGGTGGCCGTTTCAATAGCATCGGGCAGCGTCGTGGTGGTGATCACCCGATCCTGCCCGAAACGCTCCTCGGCCAGCGACGCCAACGACTCGATATCCATCGCCCGTGGTGAACCGTTGTGGGTGACCACGATCTGGTCGAACACCGGCTCCAGCGCGGTCAGGATGCCACCGGCGTCCTTGTCCCCCATCACCGACACGACCCCGACCAGATAGCGGAAGTCGAACTCCTGCTGCAGGGCCTGCGCCAACGCCGCCGCTCCGGCCGGATTGTGTGCCGCATCGATGAAAACTGTTGGCGCACTTCGCATGCGCTCCATACGGCCGGGGCTGTACACCGTCGCGAAGCCGGCCCGGATCGCCTCGACGTCGAGTTGACGGTCGGCACCCGCACCGAAAAACGCCTCGACCGCGGCCAGTGCGAGCACCGCGTTGTGGGCCTGATGCTCACCGTGCAACGGCAGGAAGATCTCGGAATACACCCCGCCCAGGCCCTGCAACTCCAACATCTGCCCGCCGATGGCCACCTGTCGGGACAGCACGGCGAACTCCGAGTCTTCACGGGCGACGGCTGCGTCGGCGCGCACTGCCTCTTCCAGCAGTACCTCCATGGCCTCGGGGACCTGCCTGGCGATGACCGCCACCGTGTCGGTCGGCACCAGGGCGTCGGGCTGCCGGGTGATGATGCCGGCCTTCTCCCCCGCGATCGCGGCGATCGTGTCACCCAGATAGTCGGTGTGGTCGATGCCGATCGGGGTGATCACCGCGACGGGGGCGTTGACGACGTTGGTGGCGTCCCAGCGTCCACCCATCCCGACCTCGACGACCGCGACATCGATGGGCACGTCGGCGAACGCCGCGAACGCCATCGCGGTCAGGACTTCGAACTTGCTCATCTTTGGACCACCGGCCGCCTCGGACTGCCGGTCCACCAGTTCCACGAACGGTTCGACCTCGGTGTAGGCGTTGACGTATTGCGCTGGCGTGATGGGCTTTCCGTCGATCGAGATGCGCTCCACCGCGGACTGCAGGTGCGGACTGGTGGTGCGTCCCGTACGCCGGTGCAGTGCGCTCAGCAGCGCATCGATGATGCGCGCCACCGACGTCTTGCCGTTGGTCCCCGCGACATGGATCGACGGGTAGGCCTGCTGCGGCGAGCCCAGCAACTCCAGCAGCGCCGCGATCCGTGCCGTGCTGGGGTCCAGCTTGGTCTCGGGCCAGCGCTGATCGAGCAGGTGCTCGACCTGCAGCAGCGCGGCGATCTCGTCCGGTGTGGGTTCTGTCATCGTGGCCATCGCCCCTTCGGGGTTCGCCGAAACGGCATTCCGGCAGGAAAAGTTCGAGTGCGGGCCTGCCGGAATGCCGTTTCGGCGCCAAGCATGCGCACCTACTTCAGACCGGCCAGGCGGGCAGTGATCCGCTCGACTTCTTCCCCGGCCAACTTTTGGCGGCCGCGGATCTTGTCGACGACGTTCTCGGGAGCCTTGGCCAGGAACGCCTCGTTACCCAGTTTGGCCGTCGTGGTGGCCAGTTCCTTCTGTGCGGCGGCCAGATCCTTGTCCAACCGGCGCCGCTCGGCCGCGACGTCGACGGTGCCCGAGGTGTCCACCTCGACGAGCACCGTGGCCTGCGTCAGGCGCACCTCGACCGAGGCCGACGGGGTGAACCCGTCACCGGCATCGGTCAGCCAGGCCAACGCGGTGACCGCGGGCAACTGCTCGCTCAGACCGGCCTCGGTGATCGCCGACAACCGGGCCGGAACCCGCTGCCGGTCGGCGAGGCCCTGGTCGCTACGGAAGCGGCGCACCTCGGTGATCAGCTTCTGCATGTCGTCAATATGTTGTGCCGCAACCGAATCCAGCGCGATACCGGAGGTCTGCGGCCACTGCGCGATGACGATCGACTCGCCGTCGGTGAGTGTCTTCCACAGCGTTTCGGTGACAAACGGCATGACCGGGTGCAACAGCTTGAGCAGTGAGTCGAGGACAGCGGCCAGCACCGCCGTCGTATGAGTTACGCCTTCTCCCAGCTGCACCTTGGCCAGCTCGACATACCAGTCGCAGAACTCGTCCCACGCGAAGTGGTACAGCGATTCGCAGGCCCGGCTGAACTCGTAGTTGTCGAGCGCGGCATCCACCTCGGCGCGAACCTCTTCGAGGCGGCCGAGGATCCAGCGGTCGGCATCGGTCAGGTCGTCGATGGCGGGCAGCGAGGCCGGGGCCGCTCCGTTCATCAGTGCAAAGCGCGTGGCATTGAACAGCTTCGTGGCGAAATTGCGCGACGCGCGGGCATGGTCCTCACCGATGGAGAGGTCGCCGCCGGGGCTGGCGCCGCGGGCCAGCGTGAACCGCAGGGCGTCGGCACCGAACTTCTCCACCCAGTCCAGCGGGTCGATGCCGTTGCCGCGCGACTTGCTCATCTTGCGGCCGAACTCGTCGCGGATCAGGCCGTGCAGGAAGACGTTCTCGAACGGAACCTGCGCGCCACGCTGACCATCGAACGTGATGGCCGGATCGTCGCCGACGAAGGTGCCGAACATCATCATCCGGGCCACCCAGAAGAACAAGATGTCGTAGCCGGTGACCAGCACCGAGGTCGGATAGAACTTGGCCAGGTCCGGGGTGTGCTCGGGCCAGCCCATGGTGGAGAACGGCCACAGTGCCGAGGAGAACCAGGTGTCGAGCACGTCGGGGTCCTGTTCCCAGCCGGCCGGCGGGGTCTCATCGGGGCCGACGCACACGGTCTCGCCGTTGGGTCCGTGCCAGATCGGGATCCGGTGGCCCCACCACAACTGCCGCGAGATGCACCAGTCGTGCATGTTGTCCACCCAGGCGAACCACCGCGGCTCCAGGCTCGGCGGGTGAATCACGGTGTCGCCGTTACGCACCGCATCGCCGGCCGCCTTGGCCAGGCCGTCCACCTTGACCCACCACTGCAGGGACAGCCGCGGCTCGATGGGCTCGCCGCTGCGCTCGGAGTGCCCGACGCTGTGCAGGTAGGGCCGCTTCTCGGCGACGATCCGGCCCTGATCGGCCAGCGCCTCGCGCACCTTGACCCGAGCCTCGAAACGGTCCATGCCGTCGAATTGCGTTCCGGTGTCGGCGATCCGGCCCTTGGTATCCATGATCGTCGGCATCGGAAGCTGATGGCGCAGCCCGATCTCGAAGTCGTTCGGATCGTGTGCCGGGGTGACTTTTACTGCGCCGGTACCGAATTCGGGGTCGACGTGGGTATCGGCGACCACGATCATCTCGTGATCGACGAACGGGTGCGGCAGGGTCTTGCCGACCAGGTCACGGTACCGCTCGTCGTCGGGGTGCACCGCGATCGCCGTGTCACCGAGCATGGTCTCGACCCGGGTGGTCGCCACGATGATGTGGGGCTCGTCGTCGTTCATCGAGCCGTAGCGGAACGAGACCAGCTCGCCCTCGACGTCCTCGTATTTGACCTCGAGGTCGCTGATCGCGGTCTCCAGCACCGGCGACCAGTTGACCAACCGCTCGGCCTGATAGATCAGACCCGCATCGAAGAGCCGTTTGAAGATAGTGCGCACCGCCCGCGACAGACCCTCGTCCATGGTGAAGCGGTCACGGCTCCAGTCCACGCCATCACCCAGGCGGCGCATCTGTCCGCCGATCGTGCCGCCGGACTCGCGCTTCCAGTCCCACACCTTCTCGACGAACAGCTCGCGGCCGAAGTCTTCCTTGGTCTTGCCGTCGACGGCCAGCTGCTTTTCCACCACGGTCTGGGTCGCAATGCCGGCATGGTCCATGCCCGGCAGCCAGAGCACCTCGAAGCCCTGCATGCGCTTGCGGCGCGTGAGCGCGTCCATCAGCGTGTGGTCGAGCGCGTGGCCCATGTGCAGGCTGCCGGTCACGTTGGGCGGCGGCAGAACGATCGAGTACGGCGGCTTTTCGCTGGCCGGATCGGCGGTGAAGTATCCGGCATCCACCCAGCCCTGGTACAGCTCGGCTTCTACCGCAGCCGGATCCCAGGATTTGGGGAGGGCATCGGCACGATTGTCAGGGGTGGGGGTCACCGAGCCATTCTAAGAAGGACGTGGCCGAATACGCGAAAGCCCCCGATGCCCGGTGCGTTCGCTGGGCGTCGGAGGCTCTCGAGCTGGTGCGTGCGAGGTGCTACTTCTTGCCGCCGAGCAGGCCGCCGAGGATCTCACCGATGGCATTGCCCTGGCCGCCTCCGCCGCCGAGCACACTGCCGAGGATGCTTCCCAGCGGGTTGTTGGCGGCGGCGCCGCCGCCGGTCGCACCGCCCAGGATGCTGCCGAGAATGTCCCCGAGCCCGCCCCCGCCGGAAGCCTGAGCCTCGCCCGCGGGTGCGGCGTTCTTCTGAGCGAACTGCTTGCCGATGTAGGCCAGCACGATGGGCGCCAGGATCGGCAGCAGCTTCTTGACCAGATCACCGCCGCCGGCGCCGGTGCCCGCCAACGCCGACGCGACCTGGTTGCTGTCGTTGCCACCGAAGATCTTCGAGACGATCTGGTTGCCCTCGTTGGCGTCGACCTGGTCGACGCTCACCCCACCGTCGAGCAGGCCGCTGACGCCCTGCGCGGAGACTGCGGACTCGAGGTCACTCGAATCGATGTTGTCTGCTTGTACGTTCTCTGCAACACCGCCGACCAGGGCCGGAACCAGGGTCTTGATGGCGGCGCTCACCTCGCCTTCATCTGCGCCGAGCTTGCTGGCAATATCCGCTACCGGGATCTGTGCGAAGAGATCGTCGAGACCGGCCATTTTTCTATCCCACCTTCGTTGCTGGCGTACTGGAAGTCCTCAGAACCGACACTAGTCGAATCTGATCTTGCCCCACAGGTGTTCGACGCAGGCCGATCCATTCGTGTTGCGACCGCTCAGCCCAGCTTGGTGGTCTCCAGCGACACTCCGGCGGCCGGCAGCCGGGTGAGCAGAGCATCCCCCATCGCGGCCACCGGTGTCAGCACGCCGCGCCGTTCCGACAGCGCCTCACGGTCGGTTGCCAGCGCAAGCCCGCATTCGCCGAGCAACACCGCGGTCGACTTGTATCCGGGATCGCCTTGCTGGGCCATGCTTGCCACATACCGGGCGCCCGTTGTCGTCGTGGTGTAGGTCTCGACGCGGTAGTGACCCCGCTCGCGGGCCCGCTCGCTGGGACCGGTTCCCGGCTTGGGCGCCAACTTCGCGACCAGGCCGCTGGGCAGTCGGTTGAAGTAGCGGCCACCGACCCCGAGGGTGAAGGCGTTGGCGCCGGTCACCGCGGCTGCGGCCACCGGCGCGGCGAGTGAACGACCCACGCTCATCTGCTCGGCGTACTCGAACCGGCGTCCGTACGCGTAGTCCAGTAATGCATTGCTGCGCCGCACAATTCGAGTGTTGGGCGCCGCCATGGCAAATGCACCGGTCCAGTAGCCGGCGAGCTCCGGAGCGATCTCACCGCCGCGGCGCCACCGCACGTCGGGTTGAGCACCGAGTTCGGGCTCTGCGCCGCGGTCGGGGCTGAGCGTGTATGGATCGTTCATCAGCGCTCTGGCCTCGGGATCGGAAGACAGGGTGTCGAGCAGTTCCAGCATCGAGGCCACGGTGCCGCCCGACACGCCGCCGGCGAAACTGCGCACCACCAGGTTCGTGTCGCCGAGTTCGCCCGCGCCGTCCGCGAGGGCCCGCTGATACAGCGCGTACACCGTGAGATCGGATGGCACTGAATCGAATCCGCACGAATGCACGATCCGCGCGCCGGTGTCGACCGCCTGCTTGTGATGCAGGTCGATGCTGTCGCGGATGAATGTCGTCTCACCGGTGAGATCGGCGTAGTCCGTCCCGGCGGCGGCGCAGGCCGCCACCAACGGCATTCCGTAGCGCGCGTACGGGCCCACCGTCGTCACCACGACCTGGGTACGCGCGGCCATCGCGTCGAGGGAGGCTTGCGCCGTCGCATCGGCGGTCACCAACGGCCACGATTGCGCGCCGGGCCCCAGGCCGTCGCGGATCGCCCGCAACCGCCCCTCGGACCGGCCGGCCAGGGCGATACGGGCCGATCCCCCGGCTCTGGCCAGGTACTCCGCGGTCAACTTTCCGGCGAATCCCGTGGCGCCGTACAGCACCAGATCAAACTCACGCTGTGTCACGCTTCCGACGCTACCCGAGCAGTTCGGGCACTTGTACCGGTTCACCGCGCAGGTGGTGGCCCAGGAACGCCGTCACCACCTGATACCAGATTTTGGCGTGCTGCGGCGCCAGGACCCAGTGGTTCTCGGTCGGGTAGTAGAGGAACCGGTGCGGACTTTCGCCGTGTTCGTCGGCGGGCAGCGCCGAGTAGGTGAGCAGCTCGTACCACAGCCGCAACGCCTCGCCGATCGGTACCCGGTAATCCTTGTCGCCGTGGATGACCAGCATCGGAGTGGCGATGTCACCGACGAACCGGTGTGGCGAATTGTGCTGGGCCATCTCGGGTGTCATCTCCCGGGCCCACCAGTAGGCGCCGTCGGTGGTGGGCCCGAACTGATCCAGCGCCCACAGGCTGGCATGCGTGACGATCGCGGCGAACCGATCGGTGTGCCCGGCGATCCAGTTGGCCATATAGCCGCCGAAAGACCCGCCCATCGCGGCCGTACGCGTGGCGTCGATACGCGGGTGCGCGCACGCGGCATCGGTGGCGGCCATCAGGTCCGTGTAGGGGTCAGCGCCCCAGGCTCCCCAGCCGCGAGCGATGAAGTCCTGTCCGTAGCCGGTGGACAGTCCCGGATCCGGCATCAGCACCGCATAGCCCTGGGCGGTGAGCAGCCACGGGTTCCACCGCCAGTGCCAGCTGTTCCAGCTGCCCAGCGGCCCGCCGTGGATCCACAACACCAGCGGGGCCGGCTCGTCGCCGTCGGGCAGGGTGAGCCAGGACCGGATCGGCGTGCCGTCGGCAGCGGTGGCAGTGATCTCGGTCAGCGTGCCGGGCAGTTCGGGCGCGTCGAGGCAGGGGATGTCTGTGACCCTGCCGTCCGCATCGATCCGGACCGGGTGCGCCGGCACGGCATAGGAGCTGCGCAGGGCATAGATCACTCCGCCGGGTGCGGGCCGAACATCGGTGTAGGTGAAATCGTCGTCGGTCAGTTGGGTGACCCTGCCGGACGTGGGGTCGACGGAGAAGATCGGTCCCCGGCCGCCGTCGTCGGCCGTCACGATCAGCGCGGAAGAGTCCGCTGACCAGGCCACCGACGAGGGCCAGCGGTCCCATTGGGCGGTCAGCTCGACCGGGTCGGCGCCGAACCGCATGCAGCACAGCGTGATTCGTGGCGCCAAGGCGGGAGTGGAGTGCGTCTCGCGGGTGAAGGCCACCGCGCTGCCGTCCGGTGCGATGGCGGGGTGCTCCAGGTCAGCGCCGGGTTCTCCGGCGATCGTGATGCGCTCCCCGGTGGCCCGGTCGATGCGCACCAGGGTCCACCGCATGGCCGCGCCCGGGCCCGGAACCCGCCAGGACGTCACCACGAATCCGCCGTCGGCGCTGAGATCGAAGGTCGTCTCCCGCAATGCCACGCCCGGGTCGGTGGTCAGGTCGCGCCGTCCGTCGACGTCGAAGATGTGGGGTCGGTCCGGGCCGAGATCGTGATCCCATTGCCGGACCGGGTAGCCGGTGTGCAGGATCGCCGACACCTTGGTGTCCTTGCGCGCCTCGCGCCGGGTCTTGTCGTCGTCGACTCCGGACGATGACGGCAGCAGAGGCGCGGTCACCACCGTGGCGTCGGCATTCCGGGCGCTCGCCGCACCGTTGACACCACCGGGCATCGCCAGCACTTCACATGCCTCGCCACCGCTCGCGGGCAGGCGCCACAGGGCAGCGGGGGGTTTGTCCTCGCCGTCGCCGGCGCGCACCGCGATGAACAGCAGGTCCCCCTCGGCGGTGAACACCGGCGCGGTCTCCCCCTTGACTCCCCGGGTCAGCCTGCGTGCCGGTTCGGCGCCGGTGGGGTCCAATTCCCAGATGGCGCTGAGGAATTCGGTGCCCTTGTCGTTGAGGGTGCTGACCGTGGTGACCAGCCGGGAGCCGTCAGGCGACAGCGCGAGACCTGACATCCTGGGCAACGCGAGGTAGTTGTCGAGATCGTCGAACACCGTCATGGCTCCCCACCGTAATGGCGAGTCACCTTTATCCCGCCCGCTAGATTCGACTGATGGCACAATCCGTCCTGGTCGTCGGTGCCGGCATCACCGGCCTTGCCACCGCAGTCGCGTTGCAGCAGCGGGGGTTCGACGTCTGCGTCACCGAGGCGCGCGACGATGTCACGCCGGGGGCTGGAATCAGCCTCTGGCCCAATGCGTTGGCCGCCCTCGACGAGATCGGCCTCGGCGATCAGGTGCGCGCTGCGGGTGGCCGGGTCACCGCGGGGGCGCTGCGCCGACCCGACGGCTCCTGGCTACGCCGGCCGGCAGCGCAGCGGTTCACCCGGGCGCTGGGCGAACCGCTGGTGGTGATCAGGCGCGCGACGCTGACCGAGATCCTCACCGGAGCGCTGTCTCCAGGGAGCGTCCACTACGAACTCACCGCCGAGACCATCGACGCCGACGCCTCAGGCGTACGGGTCACGTTCGCCGACGGCTCGGTTCGCGAGGCAGCCGGCCTGGTCGGCGCCGACGGTGTCGACTCCGTGGTGGCACGCCACCTGAATGGTCCGCTGCCCCGCCGCTACGCCGGCTACACCGCGTGGCGCGCGGTGGCCGCCTGCCCGCTTGATCCCGAACTGTCAGGTGAAACGCACGGCTCCGGCCTGCTGGTCGGTCACGTGCCGCTGGGCGCCGAGCACACGTACTGGTTCGCCACCCAGCGCGCGCCACGCGGCCACGCGGCGGCCGACGGAGAGTTGGCCCACCTGAGACGGCACTTCTCGTCGTGGGCGGAGCCGGTCCCGACACTGCTCGCCACAACCGATCCCGATGAGGTGCTCCGCAACGATCTCTACGACCGGGCCCCTGCCCGCTGCTGGGCCCGGGGACCGGTAGTGATCGCCGGGGATGCCGCCCATCCGATGCGCCCGCATCTCGGCCAGGGGGGCTGCCAGGGGCTGGAGGATGCCGCCACGCTGGCCGCCCTCACGGTTCGGGAGCCGGATCTGTCGACTGCCTTCGCCCGATTCGCGACCTTGCGCCGCAAGAGGGTCATGGCGATCGTGCGCGAGTCACAGTTCATCGGCCGGGTGGTGAACCTGCGTCCGGAGATACTCAGCGCCGCGGCCACGCGGGCTTCCGTCCTCGTGCCGGAATACGTGTTGACCCGGCACCTGGCCTCGATCGCTGCGCGCACGGCCTTCACCCCGGTGCGTTGAGCTCAGCGCGGGGCGGCGAACGCCCCCAGCGGGTCGAGGAAGGTTGTGCAGATCCGGCGTAAGTCGAAAATGCCCAGCACTGCACCCGGACGTACGGTCTGGCAGCCGGTCGGGGCGGTGGGCGCCGCCCAGCCTGCCGGCATTCCACCGCGGGCGCCGCATTTCGGCCAGGCCCCGATGCCCTGAGTGGCCAGGACGTTCTCGGCGACCCTTATCTGCTCCTCGCGGGGGGCGAAGGCAGGCGACCCGATGCCGCCGTGCGAAGCCCAGGTAGTGGGCTTGAACTGAAGACCCCCGTAGTGACCGTTGCCGGTATTGGTCGACCAGTTACCGCCCGACTCACAATCGGCGATCGCGTCCCAGTTCACCGTGTCCGCACCGGCGGTCGCCGTGCCGGTGAACAGGGGCGTGAGCATGAAGCCCGCCGACGCTGCAGCAATCCAGAAAACCCTGGTAAATGCCCTTCGTATGGTCATCTCGCGGCCCTTCCCCGACCTTTGACACCAGGACCGCTGCAGATGCCGATCACATTCGTGCAACTGGGCGGTCACCAATAGGTTCGTGTGACCAACGTCACGCGTTACAGGGGAGGCTGAAGTTTTTTAGGAGGTTGTCGTGGCTGGAGTAACCCGAGGGCTTTCTGATGAAACAGAGGCGGTGCCGGGCAATAGCCCGGCACCGCCTCGTATGAAGTTTTTGTCGTGCTGGTGGCGCTGGTACTAGCCGCGCTTGCCGCACACCGGCCACGCGCCGATGCCCTGGCTGCGCAGCACGTTCTCAGCGACGCGGATCTGCTCCGAGCGCGAGGCCTGGTGCGGCGAACCGGAGCCGCCGTTGGCGCGCCAGGTGCCCATGTTGAACTGCAGGCCACCGTAGTAACCGTTACCGGTGTTGATCGCCCAGTTGCCACCCGACTCGCAGGAGGCGACGGCGTCCCAGTTGACGCTGTCCGCATTGGCGGTGCCGGCACCCAGTGCCACGGGAGCCACAGCGAGCGCTCCAGCAATGATGCCCAGGCCAAACGTCTTGCGGATGTTCTTCACTTCATTCCTCTCGCCAAGCGCGCGCCATCGACACCCGCGTAGGCGGGTGCGGCAGCCTGTATCCAGGCCGGAAGGGTTGGTTCGTGCCGTCTCGGTCAGGCACGAAAGGGAGGGCCACAGTGCCCGGCCCGGGATCAGACCCAGGCCCCCGCGTCGGGCGTAATCGCCACCGCGGCCCCACTCACACGCAGGTTCTTGGTATTGAAATTATTTGCTCCGTGTCGGAGACGCTTTGGACCGTACAAAGGTCTCGAAGAGAAGTCATGTCGATGTAGAAGCGATCGCGGAAAGATCACGGACAGATAACGAGCCGTCGGACGAATCGTTTGTGCAGGTCAACGCGGCAATGCCGCCGTTACCGTTTCGTGATCGGCGTAAACGGAACGTGAGCGAGATCACGCAATTTTTGTGAACTGGCCCACTTGATTCAGACGCAGCAAAACCAACGCACATGGCCGCAGGGGACGAAAAGCGCAGGTAGATGCCACCGGCGAGTGTCATCAATCGTCACATCGCGCGAATTCGTTCGCTGTAGCGCCCCCCGTTCCCAAAGCCAGCACATGATCCAAACACACTGGAACACAACACATATCACGCGCACCCTGGCCCCGGTCGCGGTCGGCCGGCGTGCCACCTGACACCTCGGACACACCGCCGTAGCGGCTTAACCTGTTGTGTCACAGACGTTTACAATGTTCAATCAAGAAGCGTCAGGCCGCCTGGACAACCCAGACGCCAGGCGCACCAACTCTCAAGTCGCCCAAAGCGCACGGTCAGAGTTGTTTTGTCCAGAATCGGTCACACTCAGCGCGGGACTCAGCGAATAGTGTGCGTCATTCACACAGCGCCTGCTACAGCGAATAATCCTGAACGCCAGCAGCTTTCGCGGATCACCCGGATACCCTGGCCGATGACGTTTCCAGAATTCACCCGACTTACAGAGCTCCGAATATGGAGAAATAATCGGTCAATTATTTCGAACCGATAAATTGCGTCCTGTTCGAGTGCGAATTCGTAATTTGCTGTACCCATCCCGACCGAATAGCTCCGCTCACGGCAGATCAGCCACGGTGTTGACATTGGTCAGGGCTCGCTGCGGTGGCATCACGATCCGCTGCGTGTCGACGGACTCGGCCAACGCGCGCATGCTCCGCCGTCCGTCGTGCACCAAGGTGGCGATCTGGTCGGTGAGCGCGCTGCGATAGATCCCCGCCAGGTAATGAGTCCTGCCGTCCCAGGGCAGCACGATGTCAGCGGGTACCCGATAGGCGGAGGCGGCCAGGACATCGATCAGCTCGGAATTCAGATACGGCATGTCGACCGCGCAGACGAACGCGCGATCGAGGCCGGCCTCGGCGACAGCCCGCAACCCACGACCCGTCGCCACCAGCGGCCCGACACCGCGCACCTCGTCGCGCAACACCTCGGCACGCAGTTCGGGCAGCGGCTGACCGGGTGCGGCGATGACAAAAACCGGTGAACACCGCGCACTCACGGCGGCGACCACCCGCTCGACCATCGTGGCGCCGTCGAACGGCAGCGTCGCCTTGTCACGCCCCATACGACGAGAAGCCCCGCCCGCCAGAACTACCGCGGCGAGCGGGGCTGTGCTCAGATTCTGTCGATCGATCGGGTCAGTGCTACTCGTCCACGGTCCAGGTGTCTTTGCCACGCAGCAAGGATTGCAGAGCTGCGGTGTCATGGGGCTTGGATTCGATGGCCGTGTTGACCTGCTGACGCGCGGCGTCGTCGTAGCTGGGCCGGCTGACCTTCCGGAAGATACCCATCACCATGTGATCGAGGTTCTGCTCACTCAACCGCGACAGCGCGAATGCGTAAGCGGGATCATCGATCTCGGCGTTGTGCACCACGATGTCGTCGGCTGCGACCTCGGCGGTCTTGGCGACCTCCAAGCCGTACCCGGACTTGACCACGCAGTACTCGCCATCGGTACCGAACTTGATCGGCTCACCGTGGCTCACGTTGATCAGCCGCTCTTCGGCGCCTTCCTTGCGCAGCGCGTCGAACGATCCGTCGTTGAAGATCGGGCAGTCCTGCATGATCTCCACCAGCGCGGCACCGCGGTGCTCGGCCGCTCCGCGCAGCACCTCGGACAGGCCCTTGCGGTCGGAGTCCAGGGCGCGGCCGACGAACGTGGCCTCGGCACCCAGCGCCAGCGACACCGGGTTGAAGGGGTAGTCCAGCGAGCCCATCGGGGTCGACTTGGTGACCTTGCCAACCTCGGAGGTCGGTGAGTACTGGCCCTTGGTCAGGCCGTAAATCCGGTTGTTGAACAGCAGGATCGTGATGTTGATGTTGCGGCGCAGCGCGTGGATCAGGTGGTTACCACCGATCGACAGCGAGTCACCGTCGCCGGTGACGACCCACACCGACAGGTCCGGCCGAGCCAGCGCCAGGCCGGTGGCGATGGTCGGGGCACGACCGTGAATCGAGTGGAAACCATAGGTCTCCAGGTAGTACGGAAACCGGCTGGAGCAGCCGATGCCGCTGATGAATGCGATGTTCTCGCGCTTGAGGCCCAACTCCGGCAGGAAGTTGCGGATCGTGTTGAGGATGACGTAGTCACCGCAACCCGGGCACCAGCGGACCTCCTGGTCGCTGGTGAAGTCCTTACCCTTCTGCGGCTGGTCAGTGGCAGGCACCAGGGAGTTCTTGGTCAACGGGGCTTCACTCAGCCCGAGGTCCGCGCCGATCAGGTCAGTCATGCGTTCGCTCCCACAGCATTCGACTCAGTTGGTTCCTCGATGGTGGCCGCCGCCAGCCTCGCGAACTTGGCCTTGTCCACTTCCTTGTCGGCCAGCGTGCCGTCCAGGGCTGCATCGATGATGCCCTCGACCTCGTCGGCGAGGAAGGCCATGCCCTCCACCTTCGTCACCGACTGGACGTCGACCAGGTACTTGCCGCGCAGCAACAGCGCCAGTTGACCGAGGTTCATCTCCGGCACCACCACCTTCGGGTAGCGGCGCAGCACCTCCCCGAGATTGGCCGGGAAGGGATTCAGGTGGCGCAGATGGGCCTGGGCCACCTTGATGCCCTTACGCCGGGCGCGCCGGCACGCCTCGCCGATCGGGCCGTAGCTGCTACCCCAGCCCAGCATCAGCAGTTCTGCGTCGCCGGTGGGGTCGTCGACCTCCAGATCGGGCACCGTGATGCCGGCGATCTTCTCCTGGCGCAACCGCACCATGAGGTCGTGGTTCTTGGGCTCGTAGGAGATGTTGCCTGAACCGTTGGCGGCCTCAAGGCCACCGATCCGGTGCTCCAGACCCGGGGTACCGGGTACCGCGAACTGGCGGGCCAGGGTCTCGGGGTCCCGGGCGTACGGCGCGAAAGGCTCGCCGGACTTGGCGAAGTTGTGCTCGATCGCCGGGTAGGTGCTGATGTCCGGAATCTGCCAGGGCTCAGAACCGTTGGCGACCGCACCGTCGGACAGGATGATGACCGGGGTGTGGTAGTCGATCGCGATCCGCGAGGCCTCCACGGCGATGTCGAAGCAGTCCGACGGCGACTTCGGGGCCAGGATCGCGACCGGCGACTCGCCGTTACGGCCGAACAGCGCCTGCAGCAGGTCGGCCTGCTCGGTCTTGGTCGGCAGGCCCGTCGACGGGCCACCGCGCTGCACATCGACGATGAGCAACGGCAGTTCGGTCATCACGGCCAGGCCGATCGCCTCGGACTTGAGCGAGACACCCGGGCCCGAGGTGCTGGTGACACCCAGCGCGCCGCCGTAGGAGGCGCCGATGGCGGCGCCGATGCCGGCGATCTCGTCCTCGGCCTGGAAGGTCAGGACGTTGAAGTTCTTGTGCTTGGACAGCTCGTGGAGGATGTCCGACGCCGGGGTGATCGGGTAGGTGCCCAGCACCACCTGGATCTGGGCCAGGTGTCCGGCGGCCACGATGCCGTAGGCCAGCGCGGTATTGCCCGAGATCTGGCGGTATTCACCGGACTTGAGCTTGGCCGGCGACACCTCGTAGGTGGTGGCGAACGCCTCGGTGGTCTCGCCGTAGTTCCAGCCCGCCTTCAGTGCCAGGACGTTGGCCTCGGCCACGTCGGGCTTGCGGGAGAACTTCTCCCGGATGAAGGCCTCACTGGCCTCCAGCTCACGGCCGTACATCCACGACAGCAGGCCGAGCGCGAACATGTTCTTGGCTCGCTGGCCGTCCTTCTTGGTGGCACCGATCGCCTCGACGGCGCCCAGGGTCAGCGTCGTCATCGCGACGGACGTCACCACGTAGTCGGACAACGTGTCATCCTCTAGCGGATTGTTGTCGTATCCGACCTTGGCGAGGTTGCGCTTGGTGAACTCATCGGAGTTGGCGATGATCATGCCGCCGCGGGGCAGATCCGAGACGTTGGCCTTGAGCGCGGCGGGATTCATCGCCACGAGCACGTCGGGGCGGTCACCGGCGGTGAGGATGTCGTAGTCGGCGATCTGGATCTGGAACGACGACACACCGGGCAGGGTGCCCTGTGGCGCGCGGATCTCGGCCGGATAATTCGGCTGGGTCGCCAGGTCGTTGCCGAACAGTGCGGCTTCAGAAGTGAAGCGGTCACCGGTCAGCTGCATACCGTCGCCCGAGTCGCCGGCGAATCGGATGACGACCTTCTCGAGCTTCTGCCGCGGCGCGGCGCCATTGCCGTTGCCGTTCTCACCCACGGCTACCGCCTTTCACACTGCTTTGACCACGTCTTTCCGGACCGCTGTCGCGTGACGCGCCGCCGGATCGAACGTCCACCGAATTTTGATGTCACTACCAGTACCGATTATTGCACTGCCCTTAGGCTGGACTTCACCGCGTTGCGCCCCGACACGCGGGTGAGGTCCTGACGAAGATGCAGTTCACCGACGTGAACAAGCCCCATTTGAGACAAAACTGTGGTTTTCGTCACGTTTAGGAGAATGCCATTCTCTAAGGAAAAGACTACCGGCCGGTAGCTCTGCGCTAGCACCGGCAAGCATGAACTTGACACCCGTCGAGTCTAACCCCGGGCCGCGTTCACCCCTGATCGGCGGTACCGGCGTGCACCCGCTTGTCCAATTCCTGCGCCACGAGGGCACTCGCCGCCTCTGCCGCGCGATGCGGGTCATGGCCCGCCGCGCGGTGTGCCACATAACAGGCGGTGAACATGTCCCCCGCCCCTGTGGTCTGGACATCCAGAACCCGCCAGGCGGCCGGCACGCGTTGCACCGCACCGTCGATATAGATGTCGCATCCCTCTGAGCCGTAGGTCACCAGGATCTCCGCGACGCCGAGTCGTTGCGCCGTCGACGCGTCGAACGCGCCGTCGGCGACGATCACCGCCTCATCCTCGGCGAGTTTGAGGATGTCGACGTTGACCAGCAGATCGGCGGGGAAGTGACGATCCTCGACCAGCGGCCCCAATCGGTCGGCCCGCACCAGGCCTTGCCCGTCATAGGCGACCCGATGGCCGCGCGCCGCCAGGGCAGCCAGCGTCTCGGCCGGGAAATCGGTGCGCAGCAATGGAGCGAGATGCACCCAGGTCGTCGTCGGATCGGCCACGTCGATGTCTGCGGCCGTCCACACCGGACCGATCGCCTGCACGCCCATGCGCCGATGATCGGTGTCGTCGTAATCGAGGCTGAACGAACTCGTCGCCTCCGACGGCAGGATCTGCACCAGCGACCCGAACCGCGCGCGAAGCCCGTCGAACAGAGCGTGATCGCGTTCGGCACCCATCGCGACGATCCGGCCGGGTCCGCCCGCCGCCTGCAGTGCCACCCCGGCGAACGAGGCACATCCCCCCGGACTGGGCGGCGCCCCGTTGATGATGTCGATCGCGAGGTTGCCGAGCACGGTCGCCCCAGGGGCTAGCTCTCGTGGCATGGATGAAGTCTCCCGATCAGAGCAGCCTCCACGCTCCCCGGCCCCGCCCGATCCCCGACCCGAGATCGAAATGTGACCCATGTCGCACCGGTAGATATGGAATGCCCCACGCCGAATACGCATTGGAACTCACATAGGCAACCAATGTGACGATGAAGGGTGTTGCGAAATGCGCATGGATTCGAGGATCAAGCCTCTCCTCTGTACGGCCGGATTTGCAGCAGTAGCAGCCATGGCTGTGCTGGGTCTCGAGACCACCCAGGCCCACACAACACCTGAAATGTCCGTTCCCGTAGCCGAACCCACCATGCACGTCGGCGAGACCGTGACCCAGTCCGTAGCGCCATCAGCGCCCGACACACCCGCTGCCACGCCCCCGGTCAAGGCCGAGCCGGCCCCCACGGCAGAGCCCGGATAAGCACCGGCGCCTAAGGGGAGCTCCCGGCGCCCGCCTGCCCAGCCTCGTCCCACCAGCGGTCTATGCGTGCGCCGATATCCACATCGGCGGCCACCTCGACGAGCGCGGCGGCCACGATCGACGCAGGCGCACGGTCGAGCACCACCAGCCCGATCGACGGGCGCGGACCGTGCTGCACCATCGGCCGCGCAGTAAAGCCCGACGGCACCCCGAGCTGTGGCAGCCATGCGGTGGATGCGATGGTCACGCGCGGCGAGTTCGTCAGGTGCGCATACAGCGCATCGACCGAATCCGCCTCGACCACGGGGCGATAGCGCACCCCTTCAGCGGCCATGTTGGCATCGAGGATGCGCCGGTTGCGCATGGTGGTATTCAGCACGCAGAGTTCCAGTCCGGCCGCATCCGACCACGCGACCTCTTGGCGACGCATCAGTGCATGGTCGGCCGGCGCCACCAGGACATAGCGCTCCCGGTACATCTCCACCGACCTGGTTCCGGGCGGGGCTTCGTCATCGAGATAGGTCAACCCAGCGTCGATCTCGAAATCAGCGAGCCGCCGGGCAATCTCGCGTGACGACAACGCCTCGATACGCACCGACGCCGCCGGATTGCGGCGCAGAAATTCGGTGGTGATAAACGGGCCCGTGGGCACCGCTGTCGGTATCGCACCGATCCGGGCTGTGACAGTCAGCCGGCCGCGCATGCGGTCGATGTCGGCGAGCATGTCATCGCGTTCCGCAACGATCCGCTGGGCCCACGTCACGACGCGATGACCCTCTTCGGTAAATCCTTCGAACCGATGGCCCCGCTGCACGATGACGATGCCCAACTCGCGCTCGAGCCGCCGGATGGCCACCGACAGCGTCGGTTGACTCACATGACACCGCGCGGCCGCCCGGCCGAAGTGCCGCTCGGTCGCGAGCGCCAGCAGATAGTCGAGCTGCTGAAGCAGCACGTCACTCGCCATGGGTCCCCGCATTCGTCGCAGTTCGATAGAAAGCATCTATCACTGCATGTGAAATATCGAATATCGACGCCCGCCAAGCGGCGCACCCCTTGGTTTTCGGGGACTAGATTGGGTTTCATGACCAGCGCCAAGGACATCGACGCCGATTACGACGAGCGCACCGCGTTGATCACCGAACCCAAGGATGAAGCTGCCGGGGTCAAGGCCGTCATGGTGTCCATGCAGCGCGGGTTCGAGCAGATGGGGCCGCTGCGGACCGCCGCCGCGCTGACCCGACTCAACCAGCGACACGGCTTCGACTGCCCAGGCTGCGCCTGGCCCGAGGAGCACGGCGGCCGCAAACTGGCCGAGTTCTGCGAGAACGGCGCCAAAGCCGTCGCCGAGGAAGCCACCAAACGCGTGGTGACACCCGAGTTCTTCGCGCGCCACACCATCGCCGAACTCGATTCCAAGCCCGAATACTGGCTGTCCCAACAGGGTCGGCTGACCCATCCGATGGTGTTGGCGCCGGGCCACGATCATTACCGGCCGATTTCCTGGGACGACGCCTACCGGTTGATCGCCGAGCACCTCAACGCGCTGGCCTCCCCCGACGAGGCCCTGTTCTACACGTCCGGGCGGACCAGCAACGAGGCCGCGTTCCTCTATCAGCTGATGGTCCGCAGCTTCGGCACCAACAACCTGCCGGACTGCTCGAACATGTGCCACGAATCCTCGGGCACCGCGCTGACCGAGTCGATCGGCATCGGCAAGGGCTCGGTCACCGTCGAGGACGTCACCGAGGCCGACCTGATCCTGATCGCCGGGCAGAATCCGGGCACCAACCACCCGCGCATGCTGTCGGTGCTGGAGAAGGCGAAAGCCAACGGCGCCAAGATCATTGCGATCAATCCCCTGCCCGAGGCCGGGCTGATCCGGTTCAAGGATCCGCAGAAGGTGCACGGCGTCGTCGGGCACGGGATTTCGATCGCCGACGAGTTCCTGCAGATCCGCATCGGCGGGGACATGGCCCTGTTCGCCGGACTGGGCCGGTTGCTGCTGGAGGCCGAAGACTGTGCCCCGGGGACCGTTCTAGACCACGAGTTCATCGCGGCGCACTGCGCCGGATACGACGAGTACGCCGCCCAGACCCGCGGCGTCGACCTCGACACCGTCACCGAGGCCAGCGGCGTCGACCTGGCTCAGTTGCGGCGGGTGGCAGACCTAATGGCCGCCTCCCAGCGCACCGTGGTGTGTTGGGCCATGGGGCTCACCCAGCAACATCACGCGGTAGCGACCATCGGCGAGGCCACCAACCTGCTGCTGCTGCGCGGCATGATCGGCAAGCCCGGTGCCGGGGTGTGCCCGGTGCGTGGCCACTCCAACGTGCAGGGCGACCGGACCATGGGCATCTGGGAAAAGATGCCCGAGGCGTTTCTCAACGCGCTCGACAACCGGTTCGGCATCACCAGCCCGCGCAAGCACGGCTACGACACCGTCGACGCCATCCGTGCCATGCGCGACGCCCGGGCCAGTGTGTTCATCGGGATGGGCGGCAACTTCGTCTCGGCCACCCCCGACACCGAGGTCACCGAGGCCGCACTGCGCAGTTGCGCTCTGACCGTTCAGATTTCGACGAAACTCAACCGCAGTCACCTGGTGCACGGCCGGACCGCACTGATCCTGCCGACCCTCGGCCGCACCGACCGCGACATCGTCGACGGACACAAACAGCAGGTGTCGGTCGAGGATTCGATGTCGATGGTGCACCTGTCCCGCGGCAGCCTGCACCCGCCCAGCGATCAGCTGCGCAGCGAGGTCGGCATCGTCTGCGAGCTCGCCCGCACCTTGCTGGGCCCGGATCACCCGGTGCCGTGGGAGGCCTTCGCCGCCGACTACGACACCGTGCGCGACGCGATCGCCGCGGTGGTCCCCGGCTGCGCCGATTACAACACCAAGGTGCGTCAGCCCGACGGGTTCCAGCTCCCCCACCCGCCGCGCGATTCCCGCGAATTCCCTACCACCACAGGCAAAGCCAATTTTGCGGTGAACCCGCTGCAGTGGGTGCCGGTCCCCGAGGGACGGCTCGTGCTGCAGACCCTGCGCAGCCACGACCAGTACAACACCACCATCTACGGCCTGGACGACCGCTATCGCGGCGTCAAGGGCGGACGCCGCGTGGTGTTCGTCAATCCCGCCGACATCGAGCGCTTGGGGTTCCAGGCAGGCGACCGCGTGGACCTGGTGTCGGAATTCGACGGCCAGGAACGCCGCGCCGACGATTTCCTGCTGGTCCCCTACTCCACACCGGCCGGCAACGCCGCGGCCTACTACCCGGAGACCAATCCACTGGTACCGCTGGACCATACGGCCGCGAAGTCCAATACACCGGTGTCCAAGGCCGTGGTCATCCGGTTACAGCGACGCGAAACGGAAGCCCCCTAGTGGGACGGGTGACCGCTCGCCGTCGCGCCCACCACGTCACCGGTGCGACGGCCGAGGCCCGGCCGGAAACCCTGGTGGTCGAGGAACCTCTGGAGATCCGGGTCGACGGCACACCCATCACCGTCACGATGCGAACCCCGGGCGCCGACGTCGAGTTGGCGCAAGGGTTTCTGCTGACGGAGGGATTGATCCGCCAGCGCGAGGATCTGGTTTCGGTGCGCTACTGCCGGGGTGCGGAGGAAGACGGGGTCAACACCTACAACGTGTTGGATGCGACCTTGGCCCCGGATGTGCCCAAGCCTGAGGTTGACGTCACCCGCAACTTCTACACCACCTCGTCATGCGGGGTATGCGGCAAGGCCTCGCTGGACGCGGTGCGGTTGAGCAGCAGGCACTGCCCGGGCGATGACCCGTCCACGGTTCCCGCCGCGGCGCTCTCGGCGATGCCGGCGAAGCTGCGCGATGCCCAGAAGGTCTTCGCCAGCACCGGCGGCCTGCACGCGGCAGCGCTGTTCACCGTCGATGGCACCATGCTCGTCGTCCGCGAGGACATCGGCAGGCACAACGCCGTCGACAAGGTGATCGGCTGGGCACTGGAGCACAACGGGATTCCGTCAACTGCCACAGTGCTTCTGGTCAGCGGCCGGGCGTCGTTCGAGCTCACCCAGAAGGCTGTGATGGCGGGTATCCCGATCCTGGCCGCCGTCTCGGCGCCGTCCTCATTGGCCGTCGATCTGGCCAGCCAATCGGGGCTGACCCTGGTGGCCTTCCTGCGGGGCGACTCGATGAACGTCTACACCCGCCCCGATCGCGTCACCCGCTGAGGACTCCATTGAGAATGCACTCAGGGCCGTGATCCGGCTGGGATCACGGCCCTGAGTGCACTATCTGCGTGGACCTAAGCGGTCTTTTCGCGGCGCTCCGAACGCGACGGCTTGCGCGGCACGATGGTCGGCAGCACGTTGTCCTCGACGGTCTCCTTGGTGACAACCACCTTGGCGACGTCGTCGCGGCTGGGGATGTCGTACATCACCGGCAGCAGGACTTCCTCCATGATGGCGCGCAGCCCGCGGGCTCCGGTGCCACGGTGGATGGCCTGATCGGCGATGGAGTCGAGCGCGTCCTCGGTGAATTCCAGCTCCACACCGTCCATCTCGAACAACCGGACGTACTGCTTCACCAGAGCATTCTTGGGCTCGGAGAGGATCTTGACCAAGGACTCCTTGTCCAGGTTGGTCACCGAGGCCACGACCGGTAGACGACCGATGAACTCCGGGATCAGACCGAACTTGATCAGATCCTCGGGCATCACCTCGGCGAAGTGGTCCTGAGTGTCGATCTCGGCCTTGGACCGCACCTCGGCGCCGAAGCCCAGTCCGCGCTTGCCGACGCGGTCGGAGACGATCCTCTCCAGGCCCGCGAATGCGCCCGCCACGATGAACAGCACGTTCGTGGTGTCGATCTGGATGAATTCCTGGTGCGGGTGCTTGCGGCCTCCCTGCGGCGGGACCGACGCCTGGGTGCCTTCCAGGATCTTCAGCAGCGCCTGCTGCACGCCTTCGCCGGAGACATCACGGGTGATCGACGGGTTCTCGCTCTTGCGGGCGATCTTGTCGACCTCGTCGATGTAGATGATGCCGGTCTCGGCGCGCTTGACGTCGTAGTCGGCGGCCTGAATCAGCTTGAGCAGAATGTTCTCGACATCCTCGCCCACATAGCCGGCCTCGGTCAGCGCGGTGGCGTCGGCGATGGCGAACGGGACGTTGAGCATCTTGGCCAGGGTTTGGGCGAGGTAGGTCTTGCCGCAGCCGGTGGGGCCCAGCATCAGGATGTTGGACTTGGTCAGCTCGACCGGCTCGGACCGGGAATCGCGGGCCTTCTCCTGCGCCTGGATGCGCTTGTAATGGTTGTAGACCGCCACGGCCAGCGTCCGCTTCGCGGTGTCCTGTCCGATGACGTAACCCTCGAGGAAGTCCCGG
The DNA here is from genome assembly GCF_011745145.1 of Mycobacterium sp. DL440. Taxonomy (NCBI): domain Bacteria; kingdom Bacillati; phylum Actinomycetota; class Actinomycetes; order Mycobacteriales; family Mycobacteriaceae; genus Mycobacterium; species Mycobacterium sp. DL440. The sequence continues at coordinate 3,119,196 of NZ_CP050191.1, forward strand.
ATCTCCGCGGGTTTGGGCAGCTCGTCGAGCTTGACGTCGTCAGCGTCGGCGAGTTCCTCCTCGATGATCTCGTTGCACAGATCGATGCACTCGTCGCAGATGTACACGCCCGGGCCGGCAATGAGCTTTTTGACCTGCTTCTGGCTCTTGCCGCAGAACGAGCACTTCAGCAGGTCACCGCCATCTCCAATGCGCGCCATGTGGGGGGGTCCTACTTCCTTTTGCAGTCGGTCGTTACGCCACTTGCTGGATCACCTCGGGCGTAAACCCGACGCTACCCGTTCGTTCCGTTGCGGTGCGACCGATAAGGCCGAATCGCCCCGGTGGTATTTGTTTGTGTGCAGGAGAACATATCTCTCCTGGCGGCTCGTCACCCGTCGGCGCGCTGACCGTGTCCCTGGCGTGTCGTTGGGTAACGCGGACGGGCGTCACTCGGACGCCGAGGCAAACGCAGGTCAGCGGGATTTCCAGGTCGCCCCTCGACGACGCACGCCCCGCACCGGAGGTGACCGGGCAGGGCGTGTGTCGTCGAGGCGGAAGTCGCCACTGGTAGCACCGGAGGCGCTAGGCCTGGGCGGACAGCTTGCGGTACTCGAGGACCGTGTCGATGATCCCGTATTCCTTGGCCTGCTCGGCGGTGAGGATCTTGTCCCGGTCGGTGTCCTTGCGGACCTGCTCGGGATCCTTTCCGGTGTGGCGGGCCAGGGTGGTCTCCATCAGGGTGCGCATCCGCTCGATCTCGGCGGCCTGGATCTCCAGATCAGAGAACTGGCCCTGGATCACGCCGCCCAGCGACGGCTGGTGGATCAACACCCGGGCGTTGGGCAGGGCCAGACGCTTACCGGGCGTGCCGGCCGCCAGGAGCACCGCGGCGGCCGAGGCGGCCTGCCCGAGGCACACCGTCTGGATATCGGCGCGCACGTACTGCATGGTGTCGTAGATCGCCATCAACGAGGTGAACGAGCCACCGGGCGAGTTGATGTACATGGTGATGTCGCGGTCGGGATCCAGCGACTCCAGCACGAGCAGCTGGGCCATGATGTCGTTGGCCGACGCATCGTCCACCTGCACACCGAGGAAGATGATGCGTTCCTCGAATAGCTTGTTGTACGGGTTGGACTCCTTGACGCCGAAGCTCGAGTGCTCGATGAACGACGGCAGGATGTAGCGCGCCTGCGGCTGGAGCCGGGGATCAGTGTGATCGGTCATTTGTCTAGTCCTGCTCCCGGTCCGGTGCCGTTGACGTTGGCGCTGGTGATGATGTGGTCGACGAACCCATACTCCAGGGCTTCGGGCGCAGTGAACCAGCGGTCGCGGTCGGAGTCCGCCTCGATGCGCTCGATCGTCTGCCCGGTGAACTCAGCGTTGAGCCGGAACATTTCCTTCTTGATGACCGCAAACTGCTCGGCCTGGATGGCGATGTCCGCGGCACTACCGGTGACGCCACCCAACGGCTGGTGCATCAGGATCCGGGCGTGCGGCAGGGCGTAACGCTTGCCCTTGGTGCCCGCCGCCAGCAGGAACTCACCCATCGAAGCCGCCATGCCCATCGCGTAGGTGGCGATGTCGCACGGCGCCAGGACCATCGTGTCGTAGATGGCCATGCCGGCGCTGATCGAGCCGCCGGGCGAGTTGATGTAGAGGTGGATGTCTTTGGTCGGATCCTCCGCCGACAGCAACAGGATCTGCGCGCACAGCTTGTTGGCGATGTCGTCATCCACTTGGGAGCCCAGGAAGATGATCCGCTCGGCAAGCAAGCGCTCATAGACGGAGTCGACGAGGCTGAACCCGCTCCCGTTCGAACGCATGTCAGTCACGACTGGATACCTGCTTTCTCTTACGCATTGGTACTGACGACACTAACGAAACTGCGGCGCCACGCACTCCCGTACGGGGCCGCGTTCGCTCACAGCGTCACTCGGCGGTGTCTGCATCCTTTTCGGCGGACTCTTCGACCGACTCGTCAGCAGACGCGTCGTCGGCACCCTCAACCTGCGCAGCCTCGGGCGGACCGAAGAACTCAGTGGTGTCGATCACGGTGCCGTCCGTGTCGGTCACGGTGGCGGCGTGCACGACAGCGGCGATGGTCAGCCCGCGACGCACGTCGGCGAACATGGCCGGCAGCTGGTTGTTCTGCTGCAGGATCTGGATCAGCTGCTGGGGCTCGATGCCGTACTGACGCGACATCAGCACCAGCCGCTCGGTGAGATCGTTCTGGCCGACCTGGATGTCGAGCTTGTCGGCCACGGCGTCCATCAACAGCTGCGTCTTGACGGCCTTTTCGGCATTCGACTTGTTGTCGGCGTCGAATTCCTCACGGCTGCTGCCCTGTTCGGTCAGCTGCTCGGCGAACTTGTCCTCGTCATGCTCGAGGCCGTGGATCGCGTTGTGCAGGGCGTCGTCGATCTGAGCCTGAACGATCTTCTCCGGCAACGGAACCTCGGTCTGCTCCAGCAGCGCCTCGATGGCCTTGTCGCGGATCTGCTCGGCCTGCTGCACGCTCTTGGCCTTCTTGACCTGGTCGGTGAGGCTCTCCTTGAGCTCGCCGATGGTGTCGAATTCGCTTGCCAGCTGGGCGAAGTCGTCGTCAGCCTCGGGCAGCTCGCGCTCCTTGACCGACTTCACGGTCACCGTCACGTCAGCGTCCTGGCCGGCGTACTCACCGGCGGCCAGCTTGGTGGTGAAGACCTTCGACTCGCCGACCTTCAGACCGGTGATCGCGTCGTCGAGGCCCTCGATCAGCTGACCGGAACCGACCTCGTGGGACAGGCCTTCGGTGGCAGCCTCGGGCACCTCGGTGCCGTCGACGGTGGCCGACAGGTCGATCGAGACGAAGTCACCTTCCTGGGCACCACGCTCGACGCCGGTCAGGGTGCCGAAGCGGGCCCGCAGCGACTGCAGCTCCGCGTCGACCTCGTCATCGTCCACCTGGATCGGGTCAACGGTGATCTTGAGCGCGTCGAACTCGGGCAGGGTGATCTCGGGACGCACGTCGACCTCGGCGGTGAACGCCAGCTCCTGGCCGTCCTCCAGCTTGGTCACCTCGATTTCGGGCTGACCCAGCGGCTTGACGTCAGAGGCCGTGACGGCCTCGCTGTAGCGGCTCGGCAGCGCGTCGTTGACGACCTGCTCCAGCACCGCGCCACGGCCGACACGGGCCTCCAGCAACTTGCGCGGGGCCTTGCCCGGACGGAAGCCGGGCAGGCGGACCTGCTGGGCCAGCGCCTTGAAAGCGCGATCGAAATCTGGCTCAAGCTCGGTGAAGGGCACCTCCACATTGATGCGCACCCGGGTGGGGCTCAACTGCTCGACTGTGCTCTTCACTCTTCCTGCTCCTAGATAGTTCTTTCGCACTGGCGGGTGAGTCGGGGTGACAGGATTTGAACCTGCGGCCTTCCGCTCCCAAAGCGGATGCGCTACCAAGCTGCGCTACACCCCGTGGTGGTCGTCGATCCGCTGCGGCAAAACCCACGAACGGACCACGCGAGATACTACGTGCTCACGGCACGGAGGATTCAATTGGCTTTGGTCGGGGGCGCACCGGTACAGTGCTGATGCTGCACATGCGGGCGTAGCTCAATGGTAGAGCCCTAGTCTTCCAAACTAGCTACGCGGGTTCGATTCCCGTCGCCCGCTCCACAAGGACCGCCCTGCTGGGGCGGTTTTTTGTTTGTTCGGCCCGTCGCTTTCCACCTGAGGCTCGCTCCCCGACGAGTTCCACGACCCAGGAGTGGAAAAGCGACGCCTACCCGGCTGCGGAGCCCTGTGGCGGATCGATGGGTGTGAGCGATATCGGCAGCCAGTGGGTGCCTGGTCCCTCACCTGGGCATCCAACCCCTTCGGTGATGAGCGTGCGTTCTCCGAAGAAGCTGCCGTCAGGGTTCGGGATCCAGTAATCCGAGCGCTGGGCCTGCACGGCGCTAGTCGGGTCGCTGCGATCGCAGAAGTAGGGATACTCGCCGCTCGTCTCCCAACGATCGCCGTTCCAGCTGTACTCATAGGCCACGGGGGCGCCTGGGTTGCGGCCGTGATCGTCCGTGTTGTCCATGCGCGCAACGCATCCGTTCGCGTCACAGTTGGTGGTGAATTCGACGGGCACCGTAATCGGATTCATCGCTGTCGACATTCCGTTGAATGTCTGCTTCGAGAAGTCGATGAGCAGGTTGTAGTGCCCGTACAGCGGCGGTGGTTCGACTCGATCCGCATGAGCGGCCGGAGACACGATCGATACGGCGCCCGCAGCCAGCGCTCCGACGATCATCGTTTTCATGGCGCTAGTCGTCCTTGTCGTCATCACGGTGCGCAGCCTCGATCACTTCGGGTGGCACCGGCTTGCCGAGCCAGGCGCGAATCCGCAACAACCCACCGGCGACGGCACCGATGGCGAATACCGCGGCAAACACCCAGAGCACAACGGACACGAGGCCGATTATCGCGCGGTCACAGCGATCTACGTGCTGTTTCGAACCCGACAAATGGCCATCGGTGAACATGACGACGCGCTCGCTCTGCGGCGACTGGCGAGCGGGTTTACCCACGAGTAGGTCGCTGCTGAGTATCAGCTACATCTCGGCGCGAGCCGACAGCCGAACATCGGAGGAGAGTGGGTTACATCACACCGACAAAGAAGTCGGCTTGAACGAAAGGCAGCGAAATGATCGGTGCAATTATCAGCGCAATCGTCGTCGGCGCGATTATCGGCGTTCTTGCGCGACTCGTCATGCCCGGCAGGCAGAACTTGAGCACAGTCATGACCGTTGTGCTCGGGATCGCCGGAGCTCTGCTCGGCTCCTGGCTCACTTCCGCCTTCGGATACAGCAACGCGAACGGCGGGTTCCAGATCATCCCGTTTGTCGTAGGAGTCGTCGTGGCGATCGTGTTGATCGCCGTCTACACCGGCCTCACGGGTCGACGCGGCACCCCCGTCGGTCACTGAGCAGCGAACCTGGGCTCCGCCGATCGTTTCCCTCGGTCGGCGGAGTCGCTCGCGGGTATGCCGTGACCGAGGAAATGCATATTCCCCCGGGAGACATATGGCCAATAATCGCCGAGCCGAAATCCGCACCGCTGCCCGTCAATACAAATATGGGGTTCTCGGCCGCGCATCCGGCCGAATGTCCGGCGCCTGGAACTCGTCTGCGACCGCGACCTGATTAGATCTCGTTGACTGAGTCAGGTTTTCGAGCGACGGGGGCGCCGATGAACTATCCGCAAGGCGGCAACGCCTGGCAGCAGATGCCGCCACCGAACATGCCGCCAGTGCCCTACCCCGGCCCACCCTTCGCGCCCGGCTACTACGCGCCGCCGCCCAAGAAGAAAAAGACCTGGCTGTGGATCCTGCTCGCGCTCGTGACGGTCATCGTGGTGGCCGTCGGCGGCGGCATCGCGTTCGTCGTGCTCACAGCGAACCACCCTGCGACGGTGACCTACCACGTCACCGGGACGGGCAAGTCCGCAGAGGTCCGGTACACGGTGCCCGGCGACAACACCGCGCGGGAGGACGTCCGGCTGCCCTGGACCAAGGAACTCACGTTCACTGGTGCCACCGCTACAGCACTCATCTTGGATGCATTCCCCGCTACCGGCGGTGACACCGTTACGTGCGAAACCAGCGTCAACGGAAAAGTGGTCACGAGCAACACCGCTTCAGACGGCTCGCAGGCGGTCTGTTTCGGGTTCACCCCCGAAGCCAGCCGGTTTCGGTAACGGAATGATCAGCGTCCGTTGCCGCGCACCATTGCGCCAGACGCCCTGTTGGCCTCCCTGACTTTCGCGCGCATCAGCCCGGTGATCGGAGGAGCTCGACGCTCCCGCGATCCATGGATCAGGCGAGGCGCTGTTGCTGGCGATGACGGGACGCGTCGGCGCGGTCACCGCCGAGCTGCAGGGTCCGGGCCTGGCGCACCTGTGTAGACGATGAAACATCCGGTCTCGATCCGGCGTCGAATCGGCGCTGACCCGACGCCAACCTCGTAACGATCCGACCGCGACCATCGATTCAGTCAACGGGCCGCCCATACCATCGGGGCAGTGGCGTGTATCGGCACTCAGTCGCCGTCGTCACCCGTTGCCATCGCTGGAGGACCGTTGAGAAGTCAGCCGATCGATACGATCGACGGCTTCTGCACGTCCGAATTCACCCGGGTGCGCGACGCCTTCGCGGACAACTTCGCCCACCACAATGAGGTCGGCGCCGCTGTCGCGGTCTGGGTCGAGGGCGATCTGGTGGTCAACCTGTGGGGCGGATCGGCCGACGCGGCAGGCACCCAGCCGTGGCAGCAGGACACCCTGGCCAGCGTCTATTCCGGCTCCAAGGGTCTGGCCAGCACGTGCATCCATCTGTTGGCCGATCGCGGTGAGATCGACCTGGATGCGCCGGTGGCCCGCTATTGGCCCGAGTTCGGCCAGGCCGGAAAGCAGAACATCACCATCGCAATGGTGCTCGGTCACCGCTCGGGCGTGATCGGCCCGCGCGAACCGATGGGCTGGCAGCAGGTGACCGACTGGGACGCGGTGTGCGCCCGGATCGCCGCCGCGACACCGTGGTGGCCGCCCGGCAGCGCGCAGGGCTACCAGGTGGTGACGTTCGGCTTCATCCTCGGCGAGGTGGTGCGCCGTGTCACCGGTCGCACCATCGGTCAGTATCTGCGCACCGAGATCGCCGAACCGCTGGGCGCCGACATCCACATCGGGTTGCCCACCTGGCACCATCACCGGTGCGCGGAGATGGTGAACAAGCCATCGGTACGCAGCCTGTTGGCCGACAACCACGTCGACCGACCACCGGCCTCCCTCGACGACCATCCGATGGCCGGCTGGGCGGTGTCGATGGATTTCGTGCCCGATGACGAGTTGGGCGTGCAGGCCCTGGACGCCTGGCGCGCGGCGGAGTTCCCGAGCACCAACGCGCACGTCTCCGCACTCGGCATGGCGACCTTCTACAACGCACTGGCCCAGGAGAAGCTGCTGACCCGCGAGCACATGGAACGCTGCCGGATCTCCCAGGGCGGTTTCGACGCCGACGTAGTGCTGGGTCCGCGGGTCGCCGATCACGGCTGGGGCCTGGGCTACATGCTCAACCAGCGCGGCGTCGCCGGGCCGAACACCCGAATTTTCGGGCACGGCGGATCGGGCGGCTCGTTCGCCTTCGTGGATCTCGAGCACCGGATCGGCTACGCGTACGTGATGAACTATTTCGACGCCACCAAGTGCAACGCCGATCCGCGCACCGTCGCGCTGTCCAGCGAGGTGTACTCCGCGCTCGGCGTAATTTGAGTTCCCTTCGAGAACCCGGAAGCACCGTTTCCCGTCGGTACGCTGGACGCCATGAACAGCGTTCTGCTGGTACTCATCGTCCTGGTCATCGCCGCGATCGCGTTCGCCGTGTACAGCTCGTCGCAGGCGAACGGCCGGCGCTCCGCGGAGTCCCTGGCCGACGCCAAGGCTGACGCCCGCCGGCTGATCGAGCGTCTCGGCGGGCAGGTGCTCAACCTCACCGGCTCCGACGATGCGTCCAAACAGGCGCTGGCCGACGCCTCCGAGCGTTACACCGCGGCGTCCTCACAGATCGATCAGGCCACCACCGCCAAGCAGGCCGCGCTGGCCAAGGAGAGTGCCATCGAAGGGCTCTACTACGTGCGCGCGGCCCGCACCGCGATGGGCATCGATCCGGGTCCCGAGTTGGAGTCGTTGACCGGGCAGCGCGCGGCCGGCGAGGTCACCGAGGATCGTCGGATCAACTTCGAGGGCCGCGAGATCGAGGCCTCCCCGGCGCCGTCGCAGCGCACACCGAACTACTACCCCGGCGGCCGGGTGGCCGGGCGCCCGGTGCCGGCCGGGTGGTACTCCGAACCGTGGTGGAAGCCGGCCCTGGTGGCCGGCGCCTGGGGCCTTGGCTCGGTGCTGCTTTTCGACGCGATGTTCTCGGGTATGCACGGAGTCGGCTACGGCGCACAGGGTTTCGAAAACGGTTACGGTGACGGCTATTCCGACGGGCTCGCAGCGGGCCAGGACGCCGGTGGTTTCGACGGCGGTGACACCGGCGGCGACGGCGGCGGCGACTGGGGTGGCACGGACGCCGGCGGCTGGGACAGCGGCGGCTTCGACGGAGGCGGTTTCGGCGACTTCGGCGGTGATTTCGGGGGCTTCTGACTCCCCCACGAGCAGACACAAATGTCCCGCATTCCGCGGTGTGTCGGGAACATTCGCGTCTGCTCGCGCAGGGGTCAGAGGCGGCTCTCCAGACGTGACGACACACCGGCCTCCTGTAGGTCGAGGCGCTCCAGCATGGCCCGCACCGCCTCGTCTTCGATCCGGCCCTCGTCGCGCTCGGCGATGAGTGCGCCGCGTTGCGCCGCCAGCACATCGCGGTAGAGACCGGAGAACACCGCGGCCCGCTTGGTCAGCGCCTCGGGATCGGGCATCTCGTCGGCGTCCTGCGAATGCCGGGCGATCACCGCACGAATCTCGGTCGCCACGCGAGGATCCAATCCTTCAGGCGGATCCGCCTCGAACGCATCGAGCACCTCGTCGGCCGCGTCGTGCACCACCCGCTCGGCCTTGAGTTCTTCTTCCCGGTCCGCAGCATGGTCGTCACAGAACCGGGACAGGTTCAGCCGCCGGATCAGCAGCGGTAACGTCCAGCCCTGGATCAGCAGAGTGCCGACGCTCACCACGAACGCGATGGCCTGGATGGTGGCGCGTTCCGGGAACGGTTCGCCCGAGGCGGTGGTGACCGGAATGGCGGCGGCCGCGGCCAACGTCACCACCCCGCGCATCCCAGTCCAGGACACGACGATGTTCTCCCGCCAACTCAGGGACCGTCGGTCGATCAGGGTGCGCCAGTGCGCCTTGGGCTTTCGTCGGCGTCTTCCGAACGCGCCGGGGCCGCCAACGCCGGCCGGCACGCTGAATTTGCTCTCCACGTGCCGGGACAGCTTGTTGCGCCCGAACATCAGGAACACCGACAGCGGACGGATGAACAGCACGATCACCAGCACGATCGCCGAGGCGATGGCGACCTCGGCCAGAGACTCGTGGGCTTCGTTGAGGTGCTCCAGGACGAAACGCAGATGCAGGCCGATGTAGGCGAAGACGAAGGCCTCGAGCAGCACGTCCAACGAGTTCCAGACATACCGTTCCTGCAGCCGCGTCTGGTATCCCGCGCCCATCGCGCCGTTGCCGACCACGAAACCGGCGACCACCACTGCCAACACGCCAGAGGCGTGCAACTCCTCGGCGGTGATGAACGCCGCGAACGGCACCAGCAGGCCCTGCACGGTCTCCAGGCCCGGGTTGTCCAGGTGCTTGCGAATCCACAACGTGACATAACCGAGCAGCGCCCCGACCAGCGGGCCGATGGTCGCGCTGTAGCCGAACAGCAGGAACGGGTTCTCGATGAAGGTGTGGCTGCCGGCCACCTGTGCCACCGCGATGGAGAACAGCGTGAGGGCGGCCGCATCGTTGATCAGGCTCTCGCCGGTGAGGATCGCCATCACCCGTTTGGGCAGACCAAGCTTGCGGCCCACCGCGACGGCGGTGACGGCGTCGGGCGGTGCGACGATCGCGCCCAGCACGAGAGCCAGCCCGAAGGTCAACGGCACCAGCACCAGCCACGACGACACCGCTGCCACGGCGAAGGCCGTCACCACGACCAGCCCTACGCCAAGACCCAGGATCGGACGGATGTTGCGGAAGAAGGTCGGGAAGGAGAAGTTCAGCGCCGCCGAGTACAGCAGCGGCGGCAGCACCACCGTCAGCAGAATGTGCGAATCGAGTTCAGGGGGTTCGAACCCCGGAAGGAATGAGACCGCGCTACCGATCACCACGATGATCAGTGCGGGTTCCATCCCGCGCCGATGTGCGATTGCTGTGACAAGGATGGCTCCGACAACGACGAGGATCAATTCCACCGCAACATTGTCCCGTGCCGTGCTCGCGGGCGCGCAGTCACACCTGACAGGCCGGGCACCAGAAGAGAATGCGGGCGTCCAATTCGGCGGTGCGCACAGTGGTTCCGCATACCCGGCAGGCCTCCCCCGCCCGACGGTAGACGTAGGTGCGCGGGCGGCCGGGGCCGTAGGAGGGAGCGCCATGGTCGTGCTCGGGGCGGACGACGACGATCTTGCCCCGACGTACGCCGACCTTCATCAGCTCGACGAGATCGGCCCACATGTCGCTGAACTCGGCCTGCTCCAGGTGGGTGCCGGACCGGTACGGATCGATGTGGTGACGGAACAGCAGCTCGCTGCGGTACACGTTGCCGACCCCGGCGATCACTGACTGGTCCATCAGCAGCGCACCGACTGATCTGCGCGACTTGCTGATTCGCGTCCAGGCCAGTGCGGGATCAGCATCCTTGCGCAATGGGTCGGGACCGAGACGGGCCACCAGGTCGGCGATCTCGGGCTCGGCGATCACCTCACATACGGTCGGCCCGCGCAGATCGGTGCCGTACTCGGTACCCACGATCCGCATCCGCACCTGGCCGACCGGCAATCCCAGCGGGACGGGAGCTTCGGTGAATGTTCCGTAGAGGCCGAGGTGGATGTGTACGACGTGTCCACCGGCGTAGTGGTGGAACAGGTGCTTGCCCCAGGCATCGGCCTGTTTGAACATCTGGCCGTTGACCGCGGCCGCACCGTCAGCGAAGCGACCTTGCGGGCTGGACACCGTTACTGGTGCCCGGCCGAACCGCTTCTGGTGCAGCCGGGCCAGCCGGTGCAGGGTGTGCCCTTCGGGCACGGTCAGGCGCCGGGAACCGGCGGGGCCACATGGTCCTTCTCGTAGGCGGCGAGGATATCGATGCGGCGCTGGTGGCGCTCGGCCTCCGACCACGGGGTGGCCAGGAACGCGTCGACGATGGCCAACGCCTCCTCCTCGGTGTGCATGCGTCCGCCCAGACCCATCAGCTGCGCGTTGTTGTGCTCGCGGGCCAGCTTGGCGGTCTCGACGCTCCAGGCCAGGGCACATCGGGCGCCGGGCACCTTGTTCGCGGCGATCTGCTCACCGTTGCCCGAGCCGCCGAGCACGATGCCCAGGCTGCCCGGATCGGCGACTGTCCTGACCGCCGCGTCGATGCAGAACGCCGGGTAGTCATCATCGGCGTCATAGGTGTAGGCACCGCAGTCGATCGGCTCGTGGCCGGTCTTCTTGAGGTGCTCGATGATGGTCTGCTTGAACTCAAATCCGGCGTGGTCGGCACCGATGTAGACGCGCATGCCGGTCATTCTCTCAGACGACGTGACACGCCCCGAGCTAACCACTCCAGCCCAATTATCGGCTCAGCCGATGCTGATGGCGTCGAGGCGTTCCTTGATGAAGGCCGACGACGTCACCGGCTCCAGGCCCGCGACTTTGCCGATGGGCGGCTCCAGCGGGGTGACGAGTGCGTCGTGGTTGGCCTCGTAGAAGTAGATCAACGAGACCAGGTCTTCTTCGGGGGCGTGGGGCTGCGGTGGCAGCACGCGGTGCCGGCCGGACGGCCAGCGCCGACCACTCCAGTACTCCAGCAGGTCACCGATGTTGACCGTGAGAGATCCCGGTTCCCAGGGCGCGTCCTCCCAGCCCGCCTGCTCGGAGTAGACCTGCAGCCCGCCCGCACCGGGCTCGCGGTCCAGGATCGTCACGGTGCCGAAGTCGGTGTGGGGACCGATGCGGAACTGCCCGGGCTCCGGCTCCCCGACCACACTGACCGGCGGATAGTGATTGATGTTCATGGTCCACGTCGGCCGGTCGGCCAGTGCGACAAAGGGATTTACCGTCAGTCCCACGGCGTGGGCGAACAGCGCCAGCAGGTCGTCGGAGACCTTCCGCATGGCAGCGGTGTACTCGTCGACCAACGACTGCAGCGCGGGAACCTCGATCGGCCATACGTTGGGGGCGAACCAGATCCGGTCCACCTCGGCGTCGCCGGTCGCGGTCTCGGCGCCCAGGCTGTAGCTCTCCTTGAGGTCAGGCGGGGTCTCGGTGCCCTCGGCGTAGCCGTTGGCCTCGGCTCCCGGCCCGATCCAGCCGTGACCGCCGACCGGTACCGAGTAGCGCTCCTTGACCTCGTCGGGCAGCGCGAACAACTCCCGGCTGGCCGCACGCACCCGGGCCGCCAACGCGGTGTCCACGCCGTGTCCCGTCACCACGATGAACCCGGCGCGCTGCAGGCCGGCGTCGACCTCCGCGGCAACCGCGTCGGCCTCGGCCCCACCGGCGTACCAGCGAGACATGTCCACAGTTGCGATGGCGCTCATTCGCCGATGTCCTCCGCCCACAGATCCGGCCGCTCGGCGATGAAGCCCTCCATCATCGCCACGCAGCGTTCATCGTCGAGCAGGGTAACCGCGACCCCGTGCTCGGCCAGCCAGTCATGACCACCGGTGAAGGTTCGGCTCTCCCCGATCACCAGCGCGCCGATGTTGAACTGACGCACCAGCCCACTGCAGTACCAGCACGGCGAGAGCGTCGTCACCATGATCGTGGACCGGTAGCCGCGCTGACGCCCGGCCGCCCGGAAGGCGTCGGTCTCCGCGTGGATCGACGGGTCATCGTTCTGCACGCGCCGGTTGTGCCCGGCGCCCAGCAGGTCGCCGTCCGAACTGAACAGGGCGGCGCCGATCGGAATACCGCCTTCGGCCAACCCTTTTCGGGCCTCCGCCACGGCGACGTCGAGCATCTGTTCCGGGGTCATGCCGGCACCTTTCGTTCCGCGGTCAGCTTGGAGCGGCACAACATCAGGTAGCCGGCGCCGGCAATGAGGAACCCGACGAAGAACGTGATGTCGCCCAGTTGCGGCACCTCCCGCGCGATGTACCCGACGAACTTCGTCTGGTTGCAGAACAACGTCACCGACACCACCAGGCCGAGCAGGAACGACGCCAACCCGGGCCAGTTCGTGTACGAGCGGTCGTAGAGGAACTGCGCGACGGGTTGGTCACCACGCAGGTACTCGTCGGCGAACACCACGCCCAGCCACGGACCGATCCAGTAGGCGATGATCAGCAGGAACGCCTCGTAGCTCGCGGCAGCGTCGGCCAGCGCCCACCAGGCGATGAGGAACCCGACGATCCCGAAGAACGCGGTTGCCAGGGCCCGCGCGATGTGATGCGGCAGTTTGATTCCGATGGTCACGAAAGCCATTGCGCCCGAATAGATGTTGATCGCATTGGCGGCGATGGCCCCGATCGCGATGGCCAGGAGGGTCAGGCTCGCCAGCCACGGAGCCAACTCCGCGGTGAATGCCGATGTCGGATTGTCGGACACCGCCGGGCCGATCGTCACAGAGGCCGCGCCCACCGTCTGCAACAGCATGCATGATACGAACAGCCCTGCGGCAGCGAAGAATCCGGTGCGCGGGCCGGCCGCTGACCGCGGGAGGTACCGGGTGTAGTCCGCCGCGTACGGCGCCCAGCCCGCGACATAACCGAACGCGGTACCCACGGTGAGCAGGAAACCACCCGTACCACCGACACTCTCGGTGACCGCCGGAGCGCCCACGTCGGCCTTGCTCAGGATCACCACGGAGGTGATCGCGAAGATCACCGCGAGCACCGGGAAGGCCCACCGCTCGAAGGCCTGCACCAGGTTGTGCCCGAAGACCGCCAGCGCGGTCTGCACCACGACGACGAGCACCAGGGCCAGCACCGGCGCGACACCGAACAGGGTGGACAGCGCGAACGCGCCGCTGACGCTGTTGGTGGCGAACCACCCGATGCCCGCGGTCACCGTCATCAGCAGCGAGGGCACGGCGTTGCCCTTGAAGCCGAACGCCAGCCGGCCCAGAACCATCTGCGGGACGCCGTGCAGGGGCCCGCGCTTGGACAGGAAGTAATGCGCGAGAGCCCCCAGGCCGGTGCCGATCGCCAGGCCAGCCACCGCCTGCCAGAACGTCATGCCGTAGACGGAGACCGCCAGCACGCCCAGGAAGATCGTGGCGAACTCCAGGTTCGGCGAGGTCCAGGTCCAGAACAATTGGCTGGGCTTGCCGTGCCGGTCGGCCTCGGCGATGTGCTCGTTGCCGCCCGGTTCCACGGCGGCGATTCGGTCCCGGTACGAGCCGTCGGTGCTGGGCTCAGCCGCTGTCATCCGTACACCGTGGCGTGAGCCACGGTGTTACGCAACCGGAACCGCGATTTTGGCCGGGGTTCACCCGTTACTCGAACTGCGGAGCCTCCGTGCGGGAGCGCTTGATCTCCCAGAAATGCGGGTACGACGCGAACGTCACCGACGCGTCCCAGAGCTTGCCTGCCTCTTCGCCGCGCGGGATCTTCGAGAGCACCGGGCCGAAGAACGCGACGCCGTTGACGTGGATGGTCGGAGTGCCGACATCCTCACCGACGGCGTCCATGCCGGCGTGGTGACTCTTGCGCAACGCATCGTCGTACTTGTCGGTGTTGGCCGCCTCGGCCAGCTCGGCGGGCAGGCCGACTTCCTCGAGCGATTGCGCGATCACCTGGTCGAGGTCCTTGTTGTCCTGGTTGTGAATGCGGAAGCCCATCGCGGTATAGAGCGGGCCGAGGATCTCCGGCCCCTTGAGCTGCTCGGCGGCGATGGCGACCCGGACCGGGCCCCAGGCCTTCTTCATCAGTTCCTGATAGTTCTCGGGCAGGTCGCGGCCCTCGTTGAGCACGGCGAGGCTCATGACGTGGAACTGCACGTCGATATCGCGCACCTGCTCGACCTCGAGGATCCAGCGCGAGGTGATCCAGCACCACGGGCACAGCGGGTCGAACCAGAAGCCGGCGGTATCCTTTTGATCTTTCGGTTGGTCCTGGGGAGCCATCTACGCGTTCCTCTCGGTGTGGTTCAAGGCACAACTGCGTTCAACACAACTGTGCACCCGTATCGAGATGTTCCCGAGGCGAGTAACTATCCGGGGACCGTTTACGACAACAATGGTGACTGACCGCTCGACAAGCATGTCGAAGTCACGGCAGCAGCACAGGAAACGCATAGTGCGCGAACTTTTATCGGAACGTGTTGTTCCTGTGACCCTGGTACACCACTGTTGCCCAAGTGAGCAGAGCGTTGCAAGAGTTCTGCGTGATAGCTGAGGAGCTCAATATGGCCGCTCGCGCCCTCCTGACCGCCGTGGGTGTCGTCTCCGTCGCCCTCGCGGTGGCCGCCCCGGCACAAGCCGACCCGGCTCCGGCCGATCCGACGACCGACAGCTCTTTCCTGAACGCCCTGAACAGCGCAGGCGTCGGTTATGGCGACCCCAACACTGCCGTCCAGATGGGCCAGGACGTGTGTCCGATGTTGGTCGAGCCGGGCAAGGACTTCGCGTCGGTGGCCTCCCAGATGCGCGGCGACGGCGGCATGTCCCCGCAGATGGCGTCGTTCTTCACCGGCATCGCCATCCAGATGTACTGCCCGCAGATGATGTCCTCGATCAGCGACGGTTCGATCCTGAACAACCTGGGCGCACTGAACGGACTCGCCGGGATCGCCGGCTTCCCCCAGTAGGCCGAGTCCTGCGAACGTCCAGCCACTAGGTTGGACGGGTGGCACTTCCCAATCTCACCCGCGAACAGGCCATCGAGCGCGCCGCTCTGGTCACCGTCGACAACTATCGCGTCGTCCTCGACCTCACCGACGGCAACGGCAACCCCGGCGAACGCACCTTCCGGTCCACCACGACCGTGACGTTCGATGCCCTCGCCGGCACCGACACCTTCATCGATCTGGCGGCCGACACCGTCCGCAGTGCGACGCTCAATGGCGTCGCACTGGATGTGTCCGGTTACGACGAATCCACCGGTATCGCGCTCACCGGCCTGGCCGCTCACAACGTCCTGGTGGTCGACGCCGACTGCCTGTACTCCAACACCGGTGAGGGCCTGCATCGGTTCGTGGACCCGGTCGACGACGAGGTGTACCTGTACTCGCAGTTCGAGACCGCCGACGCCAAGCGGATGTTCGCCTGCTTCGACCAGCCCGACCTGAAGGCCACCTTCGATGCCCAGGTCACCGCGCCCTCGCACTGGCAGGTGATCTCCAACGGGGCGACCATCGCCGCCGAGCCCGACGGGCCGGTCACCGTGCACACCTTCGCTACCACCCCGAAGATGAGCACCTACCTGGCTGCACTCATCGCCGGACCGTACGCGGTGTGGCGCGATGCATACTCCGATTCCCACGGCGAGATCCCGCTGGGCATCTTCTGCCGGGCCTCGTTGGCCGAGTTCATGGATGCCGAGCGGCTTTTCACCGAGACCAAGCAGGGCTTTGGCTTCTACCACGCCAATTTCGGCACGCCGTACGCCTTCGGCAAGTACGACCAGCTGTTCGTGCCCGAGTTCAACGCGGGCGCCATGGAAAACGCCGGCGCGGTGACGTTCCTGGAGGATTACGTCTTCCGGTCCAAGGTGACCCGGGCCTCCTATGAGCGCCGCGCCGAGACCGTGCTGCACGAGATGGCCCACATGTGGTTCGGCGATCTGGTCACCATGCAGTGGTGGGACGACCTGTGGCTGAACGAGTCCTTTGCGACGTTCGCGTCGGTGCTGTGCCAGGCCGAGGCCACCGAATACGACACCGCGTGGACCACATTCGCCAATGTGGAGAAGTCCTGGGCCTACCGCCAGGATCAGCTCCCCTCGACCCATCCGGTCGCCGCCGACATCCCGGACCTGGCCGCCGTGGAGGTCAACTTCGACGGCATCACCTACGCCAAGGGCGCCTCGGTGCTCAAGCAACTGGTGGCCTACGTCGGGCTCGAAGAGTTCCTCTCCGGACTGCGGGACTACTTCCGCGACCACGCCTTCGCCAACGCCACCTTCGGCGATCTGCTGGGCGCGCTGGAGAAGTCGTCGGGGCGCAACCTGTCCGGCTGGGGCCAACAATGGCTCAAGACAACGGGTTTGAACACTCTGCGAGCTGATTTCGTCGTGGACGATTCGGGTGCGTTCACCCGGTTCGCCATCGCGCAGTCGGGGGCGGCACCCGGCGCCGGGGAGACCCGGGTGCACCGGCTGGCCGTCGGCATCTACGACGACGACCCGGCCGGCTCCGGCAAGCTCGTCCGGCTGCACCGCGAGGAGCTCGACGTCGAGGGGCCGGTCACGGAAGTTCCTGCCCTGGTGGGCATTTCGCGCGGGAAGCTGATCCTGGTCAACGATGACGACCTGACCTACTGCTCGCTGCGGCTGGACCCGGCCTCGCTGTCGACCGTGCTGTCGCGGATCGCCGACATCGCCGATCCGCTCCCCCGGACCCTGGCCTGGTCGGCGGCCTGGGAGATGACGCGCGAGGCCGAGATGAAGGCCCGCGACTTCGTCGCCCTGGTGATGAGCGGCATCCACGCCGAATCCGAGGTCGGCGTCGCGCAGCGGCTGCTGATGCAGGCCCAGACCGCGCTCGGTTCCTACGCCGATCCCGCCTGGGCGACCGAAACCGGCTGGCCGGCATTCGCCGATGCGCTGCTCGATCGCGCGCGCGAGTCCGTCCCCGGTTCTGATCACCAGCTCGCCTTCGTCAACGCGCTGTGCAGCTCGGTGCTGTCGGCGAACCACGTCGCCGTGCTGTCGACGCTGCTCGACAACGAACCGGCCGCGGTGAACATGCCCGGCCTGGTGATCGACACCGACCTGCGCTGGCGGATCGTCACCGCACTGGCCCGCAACGGGCAGGTCGACGCCGACGGACCCGAGACGCCGTTCATCGACGCCGAGGCCGAGGCCGACCCGACCGCGGCCGGCAAACGCCACGCCGCCGCAGCATCGGCGGCCCGCCCGCAGGACGAGGTGAAGTCCGCGGCGTGGGAACAGGTCATCGAGGACGACACGATCGCCAACATCACCACCCGCGCCATCGTCGGTGGTTTCGTGCAGCCCGGCCAGGCCGAGTTGTTGGCGCCGTTCACCACTCGCTACTTCGCCGCGATCTCCGGGGTGTGGGAGCG
The DNA here is from genome assembly GCF_011745145.1 of Mycobacterium sp. DL440. Taxonomy (NCBI): domain Bacteria; kingdom Bacillati; phylum Actinomycetota; class Actinomycetes; order Mycobacteriales; family Mycobacteriaceae; genus Mycobacterium; species Mycobacterium sp. DL440. Next base: position 3,137,086 of record NZ_CP050191.1, read on the forward strand.
GCGGTCCAGCGAGGTCGCGCAGACCGTGGTGATCGGGCTGTACCCGTCGTGGGACATCAGCCGAAATGGGCTGGACGCGGCGGACGCCTTCCTGTCGGATCCCGAGGTGCCACCCGCGCTGCGCCGACTGGTGATCGAGGGGCGCGCCGGCGTGGAGCGCGCCCTGCGCGCCCGCGCCTTCGACGTCAGCTAGTTCCCGTTGCACCGCGAGCGTGCGGGTCTGCGCCCCGACACGCCGTGCCAGCGCAGCATTCTGCGCACGCTCGCGGTCATACGCTGTGCCCATGGCGGTCAGTCGAACCCGCGCGGCACGGGCTGCCCGCAAGCGCAAGCGCCGAATGGACCTCATGGTCCACGACCTCACCGATGAGCAGTGGGAAGCGATCAAAGCGGCATGGGGTGGGTGTGCCTACTGCGGAAGCAGCGGCGGCCCGTTTCAGAAGGACTGCGTGATGGCGATCTCGCGCGGCGGGCGCTACACCGTGGACAACGTGGTGCCGGCGTGCGCATCGTGCAATGCCAGCAAGTGCAACTTCGAGGTCAGCACCTGGATGCGGCGCAAACGGCTCGACGAGCGGACGTTCTTGACGCGTTATGTGGAGATCCGCTCCAGCCTGGCGTGACCTCGCCGGTCCGCGACCGTGTGCAAAACGCCGACCGCGAGCGGCGTGTCGGACAGCCGACGCGCACGCTCGCGGTGGGAAAGAACCAGATCCTGAAAACTAGGCGGGGGCAACGCCGGCCGACAGCACGCGCACGGCGCTGATCAGACCGTCGATCAAGTTGCCTTCCTTGAAGGAGGCGGCAGCCGCCGAGACGCCCAGCGGGGCAGCCTCTTCGATGCCACGGCCCTTGACGTCGGCGCCGTAGACCACCTCGATCGCGTGCTGGTCGGGTGAGACCGCGAGCAGCACCGCATTGTTGGGGGTCGGCACCTTGGCGAGAATCTCGCGCGCCGCAGCGGCGGTGTCCGCGCCTAGGTCACCGATATAGATCGCGAACCGGGCCTTGGCTGCCCGCGAACCGTACTTCAGCGCGTCGTCGAGGATGACGAGATCCATCGTCGGGAACGGGTAGTGCACCGACAGCTCACCGGGCTCGGTGACTCCCGAGATCCGACCGCTGTAGGTCAGGGCGTAGCCGTAGGGCAGGTCGAGATCCGATGAGGCCCGCGTCGCAGTTGTAACTTCACCACTTGCCACTTGCGCCG